>DATMPY010000112.1:0-36167 GCA_035566955.1 Solirubrobacteraceae bacterium
GCCCCACGTCCAGCACCTCCCCGAGCAGCTGCGCGACCCCTTCCTCGACACCGTGCTCGCCGCGCTGGGGGAGCCCGTGGTGGTGGACTACGTGCGCCTCAACATCGATGCCGTGGCGTAACCAGTTGGACGTCGGTGTCTCTGTCTGTCTCTGTTCGCAAATACCGCGATTTTGCATGGCTTTTAGGTATTTGGGCTGCTGCCGCTGTCCATCCTCGATACGTCTTTTTCCGAGAATTATTTGACGTCGATAGCCAAGCGCCGTAGGCTCTGAGCAAGCCTTTCGCCCATAAGCAAGATCGGTTCGGACCGGTCCATGCGCGGAGGATCTGAGGTCCGACTATCCGACCATCAATGGTGTTCGGTCCTCGATACGAGCGCCTCGGCTTTGCCGGGGCAGGAGGTAATGAATTGACTATGTCTAAAAACAAGATGATCCTGTTGAGCCTGTTGGCCCTGCCGGTGATCGGTGCGGTCATGTCCCCCGCCGCGTCGGCGGCGTGTGGGGAAGGGAAAACGGCCGTGTGGTGCGTTGGAGGAAAAGCCTTCGAAGGGGAAGAAACGTATACCTCCAGCGGTGGAGTCTTTAAACTCGAAACAACGATCGCAAAAGCGACTGTGGCCCTCGAATGCGCGGAAGAAACCGGTGAAGGCACTATCACCAAAGGGGGGGATGGTACAAACATCAATAGATATGGTGGTAAATGCAGCGTCGTGGGAAACCCCAAATGCGCGGTCGGGGAACCGATTAAAGTTGGCCCCTTGAGCACAGCACTCAGATTGGTAGCCGGAAAATTCTATAACGCATTCAAAGTAAAAACCGCGGGCGAAGCGCTGGGAAAAATAGAACTGAAAAACAAAGGCGAAGAAGTCTGTCTGTTGAAAGGCAAATATGAAGTCAAGGGCGAAGGGTGCAGCGAAGTGGGCTCGGAAGCAGTGAAACTTGTGTGGACGTTCTCAAAAGCAGTTGAAGAAGCTTGCAAAACCGAACTGAAATTTTTCGCAGAAAAAGGCGAAAAAGGGGAAAGGGCCACCCTCACTGGTCACTCGACACAGATCCTCACGGGGGTGAACAAAGGTAAAGAATGGGGGGCTGGGCTGATGTAGCGCCCGCCAGCCAATCCGCGCCTGCATCCCGGAACGGTCGGGATGCAGGCGCGTCCTGGGAGGGCTAGGTCAGCGCTCCCCGGGAGAGCCCCCCGGCGGCGGGACCGTCGGGCAGCAAGTCGCTCCCGCGGCCGGTGAGCGCGGCAACGCCCGCCCAGCTCTAGCAACTCCTCGTGGGTGCCCCGCTTGACGATCCTTCCCTGGATACTGTGCTTACCCGAGCTAGGGGAGCCGTGGTGGACTATGTGCCATCTCAACATCGAGGCGGTGACCTAACCCAGTTGGACGTCGGTGTCTCTGTTTGTCTCTGTTCGCAAATGCCGCGATTTGCATGGCTTTTAGGTGTTTGGGCTGCCATCGCTGTCCATCCTCGATACGTCTTTTTCCGAGAACTATTTGACTTGGATGGTCTATAGCCGTAGGTTCTAAGCAATCCTTTCGCCCATAAGCTAGATCGGTTCGGATCAGTTCGTGCGCGGATGATATGAGGTCCGATTGTCCGACCCCCAGAATGATGTTCGGCGCCTCGATACGAGCGCCTCGGCTTGGCCGGGGCAGGAGGTTATAAATGCTTATGTCTAAAAATAAGATGATTCTGCTAAGCCTGTTGGCCCTGCCGGTGATAGGTGCTGCCACGTCCCCAGCCGCGTTGGCGGCGTGTGGGAAAGGAGAAAAAGCCGTGTGGTGCGTTGGGGGGAAAGCCTTCAGAGGGGTAGAAACGTATGTATCTACGGGTAATGTCTTTAAACTCGAAGTAACTATCGAAAAAGCCTCTATCGCCATCGAATGCGGCGCAGAAACTGGTGATGGCACCATCGAAAAAGAAAGGAGTGGCACAAACAGCAATATATATAGTAAATGTAGTGTTGTGGGGGATCCCAAATGCGAGGTCGAAGAACCAATTAAAGCTAGCAACCTAAACACTGGACTTAAGGTGGCTGCCGGAAAATTCTATAACGAATTCAATGGCGAACTGCTTGCGAAAATAGGGCTGAAAAACAAAGGAGAAGAAGTCTGTTTGCTGAAAGGCAAATATGAAGTCAAGGGTACAGGCTGCAGCGAAGTGGGCCCGGAAGCAGTGAAACTTGTGTGGAGGTTCTCAAAAGCAATTGAAGAAGCCTGCAAAACCGAACTGACGTTTTTCAAAGAAGGGAGCAAAGTGGGCAAAGCCACCCTCACCGGTGAATCGAAACTGACCCTCGCCGGGGCAAACAAAGGCCAGGAATGGGGGGCTGGGCTGGTGTAGCAGCACCAGGTGGGTTTGCTCTCTGCGCCTGCATCCCGGAACGGTCGGGATGCAGGCGCGTCCTGGGAGGGCTAGGTCAGCGCTCCCCGGGAGAGCCCCCCGGCGGCGGGACCGTCGGGCAGCAAGTCGCTTCCGCGGCCGGTGAGCGCCGCGTAGCGCCCGCCCAGCTCCAGCAGTTCCTCGTGGGTGCCCCGCTCGACGATCCGCCCGGCGTCGAGCACGAGAATCTGGTCGGCGTCGCGGATCGTGGAGAGGCGGTGGGCGATCGCGATCGTGGTGCGGCCCCGGGCGAGGTCGTCCAGCGCGAGCTGCACCGCGCGCTCGGTCTCCGTATCGAGCGCGCTCGTGGCCTCGTCGAGGATCAGCACGGGGGGGTTGCGCAGGATCGTGCGGGCGATCGCGATGCGCTGCTTCTCCCCGCCCGAGAAGCGGTAGCCGCGCTCGCCCACGGGGGTGTCGTAGCCCTCGGGCAGCGAGGCGATCAGCTCGTGGATCTGGGCGGCGCGCGCCGCCGCTTCGATCTCCTCGTCGCTGGCCTGGGGGCACGCGAAGCGCAGGTTCTCGCGGATCGAGGCGTGAAACAGGTAGGTCTCCTGGGAGACCAGCCCCACGGTGGCGGCGAGCGACTCCAGGGTCACGTCGCGGATGTCGGTGCCGTCGATCGTGATGCTCCCCCGCTCGGGCTCGTACAGGCGCGCCACCAGGTAGGCCATCGTGGTCTTCCCGGAGCCCGTCTCGCCCACCAGCGCCGTGCGTGTTCCCGCGGGGATCTCGGCGTCGATCTCCCGCAGCGTCCACTTGTCCTCCTCGACGGGTGGCGTGGGTGTGGTGGAGAAGGGGCCGTTGGGGGTGGTAGAGGCGGGGCCGTTGGAAGAGGTGGTCGAGACGGGATCATTGGAGGCACTCGACACGGGGCCATTGGATGATCGGGCGGCGGGACTGGAGGGAGCGGGCGAGTGGGCGCTGTCGGGGGCTTCGTAGCGAAACCACACGTCGCGGATCGCCACGTCACCGCGCATCGTGCCGATCCCACTGGCCCCGGGGCGCTCGACGATGTCGACGGGAAGGTCGAGGTACTCGAAGATCCGCCCGAAGAGGGCCATCGAGGTCTGCACTTCCAGGCCCACGGAGAGCAGCGACTGCATCGGAAAGAGCAGGCGGGTCTGGAGCGTGGTGAACGCCACCACCGTCCCGATCGAGAGGGCGTTGCTGCCCTGGGCGTTGGAGTAGCCCGCGAACCAGTACACCGCGGCGGGCATGATCGCGAAGCTCATCTGCACCGACGCCATCCGCCAGCGGCCCGCCATCCGTGCGCGCACCTCGAGGTCCGCCAGCTGCCCAGACTCCCCAGAGAAGCGCTCCACCAGCTCTGAGGAGCGGCCCATCGTCTTGCCGAGCAGGATGCCCGACACCGACAGGGACTCCTCCACGAGCGTGGACATGTCCGCCAGGCGCCCCTGGCGCACCGACTGGATACGCCGGCGCTCGTTGCCCACGCGCCGGGTGAGCCACACGAAGAACGGCAGCAGGACCAGCGAGAACACCGTGAGCTCCCAGCTCAGCGCGAACATCGCCACCAGCGTGGCCGCCACGGTGGTCACCGTGGAGACCGTGGAGGTGGCGGTGCTGGTGACCACGTCGTCGATGCCCCCGATGTCATACGCGATCCTTGACTGCACCTCCCCCGAGCGGGTGCGGGTGAAGAACGCCAGCGACATCCGCTGCAGGTGCCCGTACACGGCCGCCCGCAGGTCGTGCATCACGCGCTGGCCCACCTGGTTTGAGATCCACGTCTGCGCCACCCCGATCACTCCGCTCAGGATCGACACCGCGATCATGCCCCCCACGAGCAGCGAGAGCAGCTGCACGTTGTGGTCGGGGTATGCCGTGTCGATCACCCCGCGCAGCAGGAACGGCGAGACCACGTTCAGCAGCGAGGCCAGGCAGATCAGCGTGAGCAGGGCCCCCAGGCGCCGGCGGTAGGGCATGAACAGCCGCGCCACCCGCCGCAGCGGAACCGAGTTGGCCTCGCGCGCAAGCTCCTCGCGGTCGGGCTTCCCGGAGCCCGAGCGGCCTCCCGCTCCGCCGGCGGCTCCGCGCCCAGAGTTGCGCGCCGAGCCACGCCCCTCTCCGCCGCCCCAGCCGGGGCGGCCCTCGCCGTGGAAGCTCACCGCGCGTGCCCCGTCGCGGGTGGGCGGGCATCCGGGTAACTCATCCAACCGACTGTACCGGCAGCCCCCCACGGCCTCGGCGTCATACGATTGAGGCGATGAACCTGTTCGCCTCCGAGCTGCGCGTGCTGGGGTGCCTGCTGGAAAAGCAGCGCACGACCCCGGACATCTATCCGCTGAGCCTCAATTCGCTGCGGCTGGCGTGCAACCAGTCCACGAACCGCGACCCGGTGGTCTCCTACGACGACGCGGTGCTGCGCGACGCGCTGCACCGTCTGGAGCGCCGCGGCTACACCCGCCTGGCGAGCGGGCCGGGCAGCCGCGCGCCGAAGTACCGCCACCTGCTCGCGGAGGCGCTCCCGATGGGGGACGACGAGCAGGCGGTGATGACTGTGCTGATGCTGCGCGGCCCCCAGACCCCGGGGGAGCTCAAGCAGCGCACCGAGCGGATGCACGCGTTCGCGGACCTCGGAGGGGTGTTCGAGACGCTGGAGCGCCTGATCGCGCGCGAGCTGGTGCTCCGCATGGGGCGCCGGCCTGGACAGAAGGAGGAGCGCTATGGCCAGCTGCTCGGCGGGCAGGAGGACGCGGGTCCCGTGGGGGCGGGCCACGGTGCGCCCGCCCACCTGGCTGTGGCGCCTCCGCCCTCATCGAACCTGTCCGGCGGCCAGTCCCCACCCCATGCGAGCGGGGGAGCGCCCGTCGCGACCCACCCCGCGGCCGGCGGGGTGGAGGCGCTCGCGGAGCGGGTGGGGCGCCTGGAGCGCGAAGTGGCGGAGCTGCGCGCGGCGCTGGGAGACGGCCCCAAGGCTCGGGAGGGGGAGGAACACGGGTCCGGGGCGCGGGATGGGGAAGGACACCGGTCCGAGGTGTCGGAGGAGCTGGCGGAAGGCCAGCCGGAGGAGACGCTCGAATGGACATGATCCACGCCACGGCGATCCTTGCCGCGACGGGCTCCTCCGCGGCGGACACGGCCACGGGGGTGGGCATCCCCCTGGCGCTGGCGGCGGGACTGGTGTCGTTCCTCTCCCCGTGCGTGCTGCCGCTGGTGCCGGGCTACCTCTCGACGGTGATCGGGGTGACCCCCGCTGACATCCAGGGGGCGGGGGCGCGGCGGGTGCTGGGCCCGAGCCTGCTGTTCATCGCGAGCTTCTCGCTGATCTTCATCCTGCTGGGACTGACGGCGACGCAGGTGGGCTCGCTGCTGACCGACCACATCGAAACGCTGCGCACGGTGGGGGGTGTGTTGATCGTGGTGATGGGGGTGATCTTCCTGGCGACCCCGTTCGTGGACGCGCTCAACTTCCAGTGGCACTCGGAGTCGTTGCAGCGCGTGGCCGGCCGTGGAGGCCCGCTGGTGGCGGGGGCGGCGTTCGCGGTGGCGTGGACCCCGTGCACGAGCATCACCCTGGGCGCGATCCTCACCCAGGCGGCGGTGTCGAGCTCCGCGGCGCACGGGGCGCTGCTGCTGGCGTTCTACTCGGCGGGCCTGGCGATCCCGTTCCTGCTGATCGCGCTCGCGTTCGAGCGGATGACGGACGCGCTGACGGTGGTCAAGCGCCACTTCCCCGTGATCGTGGGGGTGGGCGGCGCGGTGATGATCGTGCTGGGCCTGCTGATCCTCACGGGCGAGTTCACAACTCTCAATTCCGAGGCCAATCGCCTGCTCCAGGGCACGGGGCTGGACGTCTCGAATATTTAATTTGGATAGGGGAGGGTCGGTGGTCCCTACCCCACGGGCAGGGTGCTCGACCCCGCGGGGGACCGCTCCCGGTAGCGCATGATTTAGCTGCGCCCCCGCGCGTGGTGGCTGGCCGCGACGTGTGTGGGCTTGCCGGCCACGGTTGCCGGCCGCTCCTCGCTAGGTCAAGGTTGCACAGCGGAAGGTTGATTGGGCGCCGTCGCGGCGAGGGACCGCTCGCGGTAGCGCTGTTCCCAGGCTTGTTGGTTGCGCTTGGCGTCGAGCACGAAGGGGGAGATCCCGATCAGCTTGACGATCAGGCGGTTGATGGCCGACTCGGGGAAGGGGAGGGGGCGCAGGACGTCGACGAACAGCACCACCCGGGTCTCGTCGGTGTCGTTCCAGACCTCGTGGTTGAAGGTGTCGTCGAAGACCATGCTCTTGCCGGCCTCCCAGTGGCGGATGTCATCGCCCACGCGGATGCGGCAGGCCTCGGCGTCGCGGGGGACGATCAGCCCGAGGTGGTAGCGCAGCACGCCCTTGTAGGGGCCGCGGTGGTCGAGGATGTGCTTGCGGGGGGAGAGGATCGAGAACATCGCGGTGGTCATCCCCGGGATTTCGCGCATCAGGGCGGCGGTGCGTGGGCAGAGCTCCACGCCCAGCTTCGCCTCGAAGCCGTAGCCGTAGAGGAAGAACGTCTTCCAGCGGTCGTCGTCGGTGATCTCGATCTGGTCCTTGGAGATGTCCTGGAAGTTGGGCAGCGCCTCGCGGTCCTCGAGCACCCGCTCGAGCTCCTCGCGGATGACGTGCCAGTTCTGCTCGACGTGCGCCACCCAGGGAAAGCGCTCGATCGGGAAGAAGGTGGCGTCGCCCACCAGCGAGCGCTTGCCGATGAAGCGCTCGATCGGGGCGAGGATCCGTTCACCTGCGGCGATCGTCAGCTCCACGGTGCGCTCCCACAGGGACTTCTCCGAACTGGTGGTCATCTGCTCGCCTCCTCCGGATCGCCTTCCACATGTCAGGCATTCAGAGTAGTGAGCAGCTGCGACGGTACGCTCAGCTGGACTTGCGCGGCGCTATGCTGCCTCGCGCAACGCTGCCAGCTCGGGCGACTCGGCGAGCTTCTTCAGCGCGCGCTGCTCGAGCTGGGAGGCCCGCTCGGCGGAGAACCCAAGGCGCTTGCCGATCGCGGTCAGCGTCTGGGGCTCCTCGCGGCCGGTGCCGAAGCGCAGGGTGAGCACGGTGCGCTCGGTGTCGGGCAGCTGGGCGATGGCCTCGTGCACGAGGCGCTCGCGCTCGTTCTCGTAGGCGATTTCCTCGGGGGGCTCCTGGTCGGAGGGCAGCAGGTCGCCGAGCGCGGTGTCTCCGTCCTCGCCCACCTGCTGGTCGAGGCTCACGAGGGCGGCGCGCTGGTGGCGCACTTCTTCGACCTGCTCCAGCTCGAGGCCGGTCTCCAGGGCGATCTCCTCGGCGGTGGGCTCGCGCCCGAGGCGCACGGAGAGCTCGCGCTCCACGCGCCCCACCTTGCGGGTGCGCTGGGCGACGTGCACGGGCAGGCGGATGGTGCGCCCGGAGTTCTCGAGGCCGCGCTGGATGGCCTGGCGGATCCACAGGGTGGCGTAGGTGGAGAAGCGGAAGCCCTTGCGCCAGTCGAACTTCTCGCTGGCGCGGATCAGCCCGAGCATCCCCTCCTGGACGAGGTCCGCAAGGGGCAGGCCCTGGTTCTGGTAGCGCCTGGCGTTGGAGGCGACGAGGCGCAGGTTGGAGTTGATCATCAGTTCCTTGGCGTGCAGGTCCCCGCGCTCGATCCGCTGGGCCAGTTCGATCTCCTGGTCGGGGGTGAGCAGGGGGTAGCGGCGGGAGTGGGCGAGCAGCTGGTCCACGGACTCGGGGATGAAGCTTTCTAGCTCCGGCGCCGCGGCGGGGCGGGCCCGGCGGACGCTCGCGGCGGGCACGGGGCGCTCCTCGACGTAGGGGGAGTCCAGGGCGGCGGCAGCTACGGGGGTGTCCAGGGCGACGGACACGGGGGCCGCTACCTCGGGGGTCTCAAGGGTGTCGAGTGTGGTGATGTGGCGGGGAGTGTTGTTGTCTGGCATGGGGCTCGGTCCTTCTGATTGAAACGAGGGGCCCGGCTGGCCGGCCTCTAGCCGACTGCGTCACCCTCGCGCTATATGTGGAAGAAGAGGGCTCGGCTCGCTGGCTCTCTGGCCGGCTGCGCGACCCTCTGGGTCGTTGCTAATCCGATGCTCGGAGTCGGAATTATAGGGCACAGTAGTTGCGTTGTCAATTATTCTTGATGGAGCGGCGGAAAGGGCGTGATCGTTCATCTCGTATACGCGAGCGCACCCCTTTTGGAGACCGTTGAGCCCCCTGGAAGTTGCTCTACCCGGAAAAGGCGCTCCACGCACGCTCTTCCGGACGGGCTGTTGGGCTGTGCCGCTCGCTTCTTATTCGTGCGCCGGATCGAGAAACCTTCGACCCGGGTTGTTCCGCTCATCGGATGCCCGCGGCGATCCCGCGAGCCGCGGGGGCCTGCGCTGGCCGGGCGTATGCTTAGGAGACCTCTTCGACGCCGGTCTTTGTCGTCAGGACGGCGCCGCGGCCACCGGCGAGGGTGCGGCGCACGAGCCGCGGAGCCAGCAGGCGGGCGGCGGCGGCGAGGAAGTAGGGACGGGGCACGTAGCGCTCGGGGCGCCGGCCCAGCCCGGCGTCCACGATCGCCTCGGCGGCGTGCTCGGGGGTTGAGACCACCCACGCGGTGAGCCTGCGGGCGAGCAGCTCACGGGCGGGGAAGCCCTCGGTGGCGATGAAGCCGGGGAGCACCTGGCCCACGTGGACCCCGTGGGGGAGCTCCTCCGCGTAGAGGGCGTCGCTCCACCCGGTCAGGGCGAACTTGCTCGCCGAGTAGGCGCCCGCCCCGGGGCGGGCCACGCGCGCGGCGGTGCTGGACACGTTGACGATCGCGCTCGGCGCGGAGGCCCGCAGCAGCGGCAGCAGCGCCTCGGTGAGGCGCACGGGGGCGTCGAAGTTGAGAGCCATCGTGCGCCGCACGTTGGCATACCCGCCGTCCGCGAACGTCCCCCGCCAGGAGGCCCCGGCGTTGTTGACCAGCAGCGTCAGGCGCCCGTGGCACTCCTGCGCGTGGGCGCGCACGCGCGCGGGCGCATCCTCATCGGCGAGGTCGAGTGCGAGGTACGAGCAGGGCGCGGGCAGCGACTCGGCCAGCTGGCGCAGGCGCTCCTCGCGCCGCGCCACCAGCACCAGCTGTGCGCCGGGCTCCCGCGCGAGGCGCCGCGCGGTCGCCTCGCCGATGCCGCTGGAGGCGCCGGTGATCACCGCGACGAGGGGTCCGCTCATGGGGCGCGACCTTACCGCAACGCCCCCCCGGGGCCGGCGGTGCCGGTTGGCCCAAGCGCCGGGGCGATGCGCTGAAGACGCCGGGAACAGCGATCCGCGTTCGCACCAGGGCCGAAGGCGCTCGCTTGGGGCTGCGACGGGGTCGCTCAGAGCTCAGGCGCGCGCTCGGGGCCGCGGCGGAGGTTGCCGATCAGCAGGCCGATCACGGTCACGAGGTAGATCTGGCCGACGAGCATCTCCAGGACGGAGAGGGCGCGGCCCACGTTCAGGGTGGGGGTGAGGTCGCCGTAGCCGGTGGTGGTGAGGGTGGTGAAGCTGAAGTAGACCTGTTGGCTCTGGGTGACGGCGGTGTTGGAGACCTGCTCGAAGTAGGGGTGGGGGCTGATGCCGACAAGCACGCGCACGACGAGCGCGAAGAGCAGCCCGATCAGCAGATAGCTGGTGAGCGCGCCGGCGACCGCCTGCAGGGTGACGCCGCGGGTGCTGATCAGATGCACCACCCCGCGCATGAGGATCACGAGCACCGCGAGCACGGCCACGGCCCCCCCCGCGGCCCCGACCCAGCGGGGCACCACGGCGAGCCCGACCAGCGCCGCCAGGGCGATCAGCGCGGTGACGGTCAGCGTTGCGGCGAGACTCCGGGAATGGGAGCCCCGCCCGCCCTCGCGCGAGGTGAGGATGATCGCGAACAGCATCGCCCCCTGGAGCACCACGGCGATCGCGCGGCCGATCGGGGTGTCGGGCGCGAGGACCGAGAACAGCACCGCGAGGATCGTGAGGGCGAGGACGACGCCGTAGCGGTGCATCGCGGATCTTCCGCTGTCAGGGGGTGGGGCGCTGCTGGGGGGTGGGGCGCTGCCCTGCGACATTGCTTGAAGAAGGATGGCGCGGGGGGCGGCGGAGCGCGGGGCGTCAAGGCCGCTGGCGGGCTGCCTCACCGCGGGTGATCGGGTTGAGCAGGCGCGAGGCGGGTGACCGGTGCGGCGAGCGCTCGGTGCGCGGGGGACACGCGGCGGATTCGTGCGAAGCTCTATCGCTTCTTGGGCCTGTGAGTGTGCGTGTCCGCTCGTCGCTTGGGTGTGTGCGTTGCTTTGTGAGCACCCTTGGAGTGCTTTGCCTTCGCAGGCTTCTTCTTCTTTTTCTTCGGTTTGGGCTTGGGTTTGGGCCCGTGGGTGGACGGTAACGTGAATGTCCCCCCAATCGGAGCTTCCCCGATGGCCGACGGCGGGTATTCCGCGGTCGTGAAGGTGCCGTCGGCTCCATAGCTTGT
Source organism: Solirubrobacteraceae bacterium (assembly GCA_035566955.1). Classification (GTDB taxonomy): domain Bacteria; phylum Actinomycetota; class Thermoleophilia; order Solirubrobacterales; family Solirubrobacteraceae; genus Palsa-744. Next base: position 10,833 of record DATMPY010000112.1, read on the forward strand.
GCCACCGCCGTTGGTGGCCACCAGTCGGTAGTGGTAGGTCGTGGCGGGGAGCAGGTTCTGCACGGCGATCGAGATCGGCTGCTCGCCGGCCAGCGCGCCGAGGTCCGCGGGGACCGTGGGCCAGGTAGCGCCGTAGGCTGTGGTGGTGCCGTACTGGAAGCTGTAGGTGGTATCCCAGCCCTGCGGGTTGATGGCGCCGGCGAGCGTGGCCTGGTTGACGGTCACTCCGGTCGCGCCCACGGTGCTCACGGCGGGCGCGGGGATCGAGGACGTCATGAACGTCTGGTCGGAGCCCGTGAAGGTGCCTGCCGCGCTGCTGACGACCACGGCGAAGTGGTAGGTGGTGCCGGCCCGCAGGCCCGTCAGATCCTGGGAGACCGCGTCTTCGCCGCGGGCGATCGGGAGGCTCGTATCCGGAATGGGCGCGGTCGATCCGTAGGCTTTCGTGGGGCCGTAGGCGAAATGGTACGTGGTTGGCACTTCGCCCGGTTCGACGGTCGCGTGCAGCGTCGCGGCGAACTCGGAGACGCTTGTGGCGGGTTCCCCGGTCAGCGCGGGGGCGGTGATCAGCCGCTGCGTTGGGCTGGTGAGCGGCTTTTCGCTGAGGGGACTGCTGGCGGCCAGCCGATAGCAATATTCCGATCCTGGTAAGAGGTTCGTCAGGTTCGCGTCGATCGGAACTGGACTATTGCCGGGTCCAACTTCGCTCACGGATCCGGGGATCTTCGATCCGAATTCCTGACAAGCTCCCGGGCCGTATTCAAATGATACTTCGTGGGCCTTTGTCCCTTCGGGGTTCACGGCGCCGTTGACGGTTGCGCCGCTCGTCTGTATCCCGGAAGGCACTCCTATCGTCAACGTGGGCAACAGAGTGGGCGGACCGAAGATATCGACGACATCCCCGCCCGGTTCGAAGTTCCCGAGGACATACTCATCTTCACTTGCCTGGTCGACCGCTATACCCATCAGGCCGCTTGTCTGTGACTGCGGTTCCCCGAAGGCGGCTCCCGGAGAGCCCGTTATCTGCCCCTTGTAGGTTTCTTCCAGGGCATTTGCTGGGTCGAACATGTCCACGACACCCTGGATCGGATCGACGACAAACACATACCCGGATGCGTTGTCGGCTGCGATGGAGAGTTCGGGCACGCTCGCGCCGCCAGGACGGCGGAAGGCGTCTGCTGGGGTGTGCTTCCCGGTCCACGTCGTCAGGTATTCGCCGGAGATCCCAAGCACATACACGACAATACCGACGTTACCATCATTACCAGCGATAAATAGGTCGCCTGTATGATCATCGACTGCAATATGGTTCCCAAACCGGGCAAAGCCCGACGGTGGCAGTCCTGTTGGTGGCAGGGTGCTTTCGACGATCTGTTTCTGGTATTCGCCTACCGAGTTGAACACGTCTACGACCGCCGATTCACGGTTCACACCGTTGACCACGTAAACGTCGCCGGTCATCTGGTCCACCGCTATGCTTTTCAGTCCCGCGAATGGGATTCCCCCAGGCTGTTCCAGCTGCCCACGGTATCTTTCTTTGATTTCCTCTTTGCCAGTGTTTATTTCTTCCAGTTCGAGCATATCTACAACGCCGTGGTTTAGATCGGCGACATACACGTAACCGGTTGTGTTGTTGACAGCTATCACGGGGGTAACGGCACCGAAAGATTTCCCTGGGGTCGCCGCTCCGGTTAAAGTCGTAACATATTCTTCTTTTATTTCTGTCTTTCCACCGTTTTCGGCGTGCGTTAATTTGAATACTTCAACCCCATGAACTTCGCTGGTAGTGACAAGTAGGAGCACGTCGCCGTTGGTTCGATCGTCTACGGTTACTGTTCGTGCGTGGCCGCCGAATGCTGTTCCCCCGTCGGTCAGCGGTCCGATGAACTCAAAGCCCACGTCGGCGCCAGCCGACCCAGTGGCGTAGGCGAGTGTGCCGGCGAACCCAGCGAGAGCCGCGATGGAGGCGATGATGATCTTATGGACGCTCACCTGGTGCTCCTGCCGCGGTAGTCTTCGGTGCGTGGCTTTTTGGTTTTTCTGTGTCGCCTGCCCCGCGGGCGGTTGCTCTTTGCTTTGAGGTTGCCAATGTGGTGTTGCGAGATGTGCGCGGTCGGCCTGATCGTTATTTTTGTCGGCGGGGTCGGGGCGGGTGCGATCAAGAATGTTGGGATGAGCGGCAAAGTGTTGGGGGGTGTGAGTAGTGAGGTGGGGAAATTGGGAGTGGTGAAGACTTGGTCGGCACCATAGGCCTCGCCGTAGATGTTGATTGCGAGGATCCGATAATGGTATGTAGTGCCAGCGAGCAGACCCTGGATGGTTGTTGTTAGCGTCTGGGTACCGGTGGTTGCGCCGGCGTCGCCGAAGATGCGCGTGCCGTAGGTCGTGTCTGAGCCGAGGTCGAACTCGTAGATAGTGTGGACGCCTTGGGTGTTGAGAATCCCAGTCAGCGTCGCCTGGTTCTGTGATACGCCGCTCGCGGGTTCTGTGCTCACATCGAGCGGCGGCAGCGGCGGGAGCGTTGTGAACGTTCGATCTTCGACTTCGGCCATACCTGCTGTATGGTCGGCGACAACCTCGAAGTGGTAGGTCGTCGCCGGTTCGAGTCCGGTGATCTGCTGTCCAACGACGAGTTCGCTTGTGCCTGAGCCGATATCGGCGTAGGGTACGGGGATGCTCGTGCCGTACATCGGGGTGACACCGTATTCGAAGTGGTAATGGGTATCGTGTCCCCTGGGATTGATCGTCGCGTTGAGGATTGCGCTGGTCTGCGTAACCGCGGATACGGACTGCACGGTGACCACCGGCAGCGGTTCGGCGGCGAGCGCATGGGTCGGGACGCAGACCAGCACGGCGGCCTGCATGGTAAGGACCACGAGTGCCACTTGGACGGTTCTACGCGGCGCGCTCACCGGTCCCTCGCTATCTGGAGAGTGGCGCTGGCTTTCGTGGCTTTGCTGGCCTTCCTGTTCTTTTTGGTGACTTTGCTTTTGGGGCAGCCGCTGATCGTGAGTGGCGTGTTCTGGTCGAGCTGCGCTCCGTCCTGTGCGGTGAATTGAGTCGGGAGAACCAGCTTTTTGGCATGACATAGCTTTGCGTTCACCGTGAGCGCAGAGTGCGGCCCCTCGGGTAGGTAGAGCTGGAACTTATCGAACGGTACGTCCGGGACATTCGCGAAAGTCGAGCTCGTGACCCCACTTTTGCTGATGAACGTTTCGCCGTGCAGGTCGACTCGTACGCCGTAGCCCTGCAGCACGATGATCAGTTCGGGGAACTTCGCGCTGCCGTTTGAGACGAAGTACGCGGGGCCGGTGAGCGGTACGGGCAGCACCGGCGTGGTCACCTCCGCGGCTCCGATCAGCGAGCTCGCCGGGCAGACGGCGGGGTTGGCTTCGAACGTCCGGGCGAGGCACGCTTTCTGCAGCGTGGTCAACCGGGCGGGCAACTGCTTCGGGAGACTGACCTTGACGTGGGCGATGTTCGACTGCGTTCCGGCTGGTACGGTGACGGTTGCGTCCAGGCTCGCCCCGTCTACCCTTGATGTGTGTCCTGAGGTCGAGACCGTGAACCTCGGACCGAAGTGCAATCCCGCGCAGCCGGAGACCGCGAATGGAACCGACTCACGTGCCTGTGCGCCGCGTGCTCCAGTGAAGGTTGCGGTGATGGCCTGCTGGGCGCAGTTGGTCGGGTTGAAAATGAAGCCTGGCCGGTCGACTGTGAAGTTCGTCACGCGCAGCCTCAGGGGTATGCCATCGAGGATCTGTGGGATCGGGTCGCTGGTCACCGTCAGGGCGGCGGTCCGGGGGTCGATGTTGATCTGTGCACGGACGACGACGTTGCCCAGGTTGAACGGTCCCGCCGTCGTGGGGACGACGACGGAGAGACCGAACGGCGCGCCCTTGTAAGGGCCGGTGAGGTAGAGTGAGCCGTGCTCGTAGAAGGGATGCGATCCGGGACCCGCGGCGGCCGTGACCGATCCGATCCTGGAGGCTTCGGGGCAGGTTCCGAGGTCTGCCCGAGGCTCGCCGCAGAGCGAAACGTTGGCGAGTGACCCCAACAGGCCGGGGGGGGTTGTGACCTGGACGGCGGCGAGATCCTGTTCACGGTCCTGGCGGTCGAGGGTTACCGTCAACGGGCTGAGCTGGCCGGCATCGGGGTTTGAGGTTCCAGCTTCAAAATGAGGGTCGAACGGTGCAGCGGTAGGGCAGGCACCGCCATCGCCGTTCCAGTCGACGCGAAACGGGGATTGCGGTGTCGCGTCGGGCGTTATCGGCGCGCTCCAGGGCGTCAGGTCGCTGGTGCTCGTGAACGTGCCGCATTCCTGTGGTGTGGCGAGGGTCGCCCGCAGCCCGCCCTTGAACTGCAGTTCGATGTTACCCACAGGGACCTGGGGGATGCCCTTGACGGTGGCGGTGAGCTGGCCTGTGAGGGTGTTCGCGTAGATCGCGCCTTCCTTCTTGACGACGACCCCCGACCCGGCCAGCTGCAGGAAGAACCGGTACATGTTTCCGTCGGAGGCGTCGGCGTTGGTGCACGGGTCGCAGTGGGGCGTACCGACGAACACCTGGCCTTCCAGTGCTTCGTCGAGCAGCGGCGTGGTGGCCTTCACGGTCCCGATCTCCGATGCCAGCGGGCACGAGCCCCGGCTCGAGGAGAGCAGCGCGATCTGCGTGTCGGTGCAGCCCTGAAGGCCGTCGGCTGCGGCGGGAGAGATCGAAAAGCCAGAGGGCAGCGTCACGGTCGTGTCCCTGAGCTCTGGGTTGCCAAGATCCGGGGAGAGCAACGGGGCCTGTGGGACGCTCAGGTCCACCTTGAGGCCGGTCGGCTCATCCGCCTGGGACGTGTCGGGCTGGACCGATAGCGATGGGTTGAACGACAGTAGTTCGCAGCCGGTGATCTGCGGGAACAGCGTGCTGGTAGCGGTCACCCAATTGGGATCGTTCGGGTTTGGAGCACCGTCCGGCAGCATCGCTCCGGGGTGCTGCCAGGAGTCTGTGCTGACGCTCATGCTCTGTGGTTCGTCAGTACAGCCGGTGGGGTTCTCAAGGAACGTGAACGGTGAACCGCCGGAGGCCAATCCAGGGTTGCCGTTGAGGTAGTTCGGATCGCTCAACGGGGTTCCGAAGAATGTAACCGAGGACGCGATCACCCTCCCGGCAGCCGGAATGTCGGGCACAGTCACGCGCACCCCGTAGTTGGTTTCAGGACTGACCGTCGCATAGAGAGATACGGGAAACTTTTCGATTACGGTGAACTCGAACTGCGCTGGGTAGCCGCTATCGGGCACAACGTTGTAAACAGGCGAGATTTCGAAGTCGTTGAGGTGCCCGTCGGTCTGGGCGAGGCTCCCGATGACGACCTTCGCCACTCCGATCTGCGACGCCGCGGGACATTCGTGGTTCGGAACCTTGTACTGAGGGCACTTTTCGATGATGTCCGGGTCGCCGAGGAATCCCTGCGGGAGGTTGACCACGAAATCCTTCGCTGAGCCTTCGCCGCCACCCAGGCCGCCAGCGGGCCGGTAGGACCCTGCGGACGCGTCGGGTATGCTGTTCAGCGCAAACGACACAGTTGTCTCGTAGGGGTGATCCCCCGCCTGCGTATCGGTCAACCCGTCCGCGTTCGTGACCTCACTGGTGAAGCTTTCAAGACCGAACGGCACTTCTGAGGATTCTGCGGCAGATCCGAGCCGCGTCGGCGCGCTCGTGGAGACAGCCGCGGGGCCACCACCTTCCACTCTAGCCGTATTCGTCACCGAGCCCGTCGCTCCGGGCGTCACCTTCACCGAGACAAGCACGAGCAAGCTTTCGCCGGGCTTCAGGACACCGGCATAGCTGCACGTAGTCTTCGGCAGTTCGCATGACAACGCCACCTGCGAGGACGCCACCCGGCCTTCGATCGCCGTCGCCGTCAGCGCGGCCGGCAGGGTATCCACGACCTTTATCGTGCTGCCACTGCTTGGAACGCTTCCCGCGTTGGTGACAGTCAAGAAATAGGCGTCTGGAGTCGGGCTGCCATCATGTTCGGAAGAGAACATCGTCGGAACGCCATTCGAGCTGATCACATATCCGGGGCGGGCAACAGTCGCAGCCCACGCGCCGGACGCGTAGACGGCCAGTGCGATCGGAAACGCAGTGGCCGCGATCCACAGCGCCCTGCTGGCCATACGCCTCATGGGTGTGCCCCTTTTCGCACGTCAGCCGCACGCCGGCGCGCCCGCTTCGCCTTCTTTGCCTTGCGCTTTGGCTTGACTGCTGCCTTGCTCTTGGATGTGGCCTCGACCAGAGGTGTCGGACTGGCCAGCGGCGGGTTGCCACCCACCTGGAACTCGCTCCCCGGGGAAAGCAGCGTGGACGTACCGCTCAGCGAGCCCTGGCAGGCATCGCCGGAACATTCAGGTAAGGGTGCCGGTGGAGGGAATCCCCCTCCTATACGCGCATCGTAGATATCATCCGCTTCGCTGGTGGCCTGCGGCACAAGCCGGTCCAGCGTCGTGAAGAACACGTCCCGGCCGGATGCGTTTGCGCCAAGCAGCGCAACCGCACCCTGCCCGTTATACGTGTGGATGTCCTCCCCATCAGAGATCAGAGATACATTCCCTTCGGCGATGTCGCCATTGAGTGAATGATACTCATAGATATTGTTCGCGTAGATGATTCTATTTGGATGGCCCTGGCCTTCCACCTGTTCGCCGATGATATCCTGGTTGACGGCCTGCTTCGTGAGCCCATCGCCACTCTGGAAGTAAACATACGATCCATCTTCGGACACGGACAGCGAGCTCCAGTACGTGCTCGGGAAAGCGTTGGGTTCCACATTAGTGGTAGCCGTGTACACGGGCGACACGATTTCCGCGTTATTGGTAGACGTATTACCATTGTCATTGTATCCACCCTGGCCGATCGACACACGGACGAGCCTTCCCGTCAGCGCGTCGTACTCGAACACCTGTCGCGCACCGCTTGTGTCATCCGGGGTGAGATCGCCATAGCTCACAAATACGAGGAAACGGCCGTCAGGTGTCACATTCGAGCCTTCCTGGTTGAACGTCGCCCACAGGCCGACGTCGTTGCCGTTGGGAGCGTTGCCAGTGGGTGATTCGCTGGCGCTCAGACTCGACGGACACCTCCCATCGCTGACGCTGCCCGACATACCTGGTCCCGAACAGAGATCGGCGATGAACGCCAGCTTGTTCTGGCCTTCCGCTTCGGATTCGGGGGCCGGCTCAAAGACGTACAGGTTATCCGCGCCCCTCCGCGCGCGCAACCCTGCGGCGTTTTCGTCTGCCGTCAGGACGCCGTTGGCTACGAAATATACGTGAGAACCGTCCTCGGACACCTGCACGACGTGCCCCTGCACCTCCGCCTTGGTCGATCGGGACACAGTCGCAGCGGGTTCCGAGACACGAACTATCCGCTTCAAGTGCAGCGCTTCGTGAAAAGCTTGACAGTCAGTCTCCAGCGTCTGCTGACACCCGATTTCGGCCTCATAGAGGTTCTCGGTCGCGTCTTCACCCAGCAGCGGCTGGGTCGTCGAGAAGAACACCTTCGACCCGTCCTCAGACGCCCCTTCGAAATGTGCGCCAGCCAGCACTTCTGGCTTTGTTTGGCATTCTGAGCAACCTTCAGAAGGCTCTGAGATCGCGACCGTATGGGCATCGGGTCCGCCGTTGTCGATCCGCGCGAACAACTCTGTCACCGGGGGCCCCGGGGCGTTGCACCCGTTCCCAGGCGGGTACGCCGTGAAGAACACTACCTCACCATTCTTGGACACAGCGTTATGGCCAGAATCCATTGATCCACTGGGGCTGCCACCGCCGAGCAGGGTTCCACAGTCACTGATCTGGTCTCCCTGCCCCCCGTTTTCATCGACACCTACCAACAGTGGGGACGGGTTACCCGTACCGGCGTACTCATACAAGCTCTCATGCCCTGCCTGCGTGCCGTCAAACGGCCAGAAAGTGTTCTTTAGAGTAAAGAACACGTGTGCTCCGTCTGCGGACGCTCCCGGGGCACCGAGACCCACCTGGTTGGCCTCGGCTTCTGGCGAGAGCCCGGACGGCGCCGAAGGCGGCAACGTCGGGCCGACATCAACGATCGAGCCGTCCAACCGCTCGGCGAAGATATCGATTGCATTGTTGGGTTGACCCATCCCTCGCTCAAATGACCACGATGTGCCGACATCTGCGCTTGCGCCCGAAAACGCTGAACTGAGAGTGAACTGGGACGCAGGCAAGGCGATAGCCATCGAGACCCAACCCGAAGCAGTCCGCGACAGCCGGTACCGGCCACCCGCGGTACCTTCGTCGCTCGTGGCTCCTCCGAAAGCCGTGAGACCTCGCACGAACATCGACGATCCTTCAGACGCGAGAGCATACGGAAGGACCGGACCCCCGTTGGTGTAGCTTGGGCTCACCAACTCGTACGCGCGACAGTCGGGCAGAGCCGCCGATGGCCCCACGCGAAACGCGGCATTCGGACAGGTTTCCGCCGAGGCAGGGGAGGGAAGCTCGATGAGCGTTGAACTCACCAATAGAGCACACACGATCAACACGCATCGGATCGCTTCCAGTGACAACAGCCGACCGATCACGAACCATCGCGCTCGAGACCAAAGATAGTATAGGTCTTGTTGACGCGGCGTGTGCTCGATGTGTTCTGCTGCTGCACCGTTGCTCATTCGCACTAAAGACTCCTTGCTTATCATGACCTCTCCATCAACTTCCCCAAGCGCCCGGAACCCGAATAGCGTGGGGCCACACGACATGCCGCGCGGCCCCACCCATTACATGATCAGCACAGACATCGCACTACTATTCTACGCCCCATTTAGTTGTTGTTTTGCCAGTCAATTCTACGTCAACGCGAGCCGCGAATTTGGCACATTTTGCAGTTTCTATTCTTCCTTCTTTTGTTTCGTCGTATAGTTCATTTGTACTTATTGTTTCTTTCATCCAGTTCTTAGCTTTTATCGGACATCCCGCTTCTGCTGGGAAAACAAATTCCTGAACTTCTCTCTCTTCCCGTTTTGCTTCGCCACCAGGTACTATTTTTGCTGCAACCCCGCCTTCACCTTCACCTTTTTCTTCCGGTTGCTTGATGGGTAGTTTGGTGACGACCTTGTCTTCTTTGATCGGGCAGAGGGAACCTTCGAGATGGATGATTGCAGCGACACCTTTGGCTTCTGTTCCGGGCAGGAAGTCGTCCCAAATTTCCGTTTCGGCTGTGTTTTCGACTAAAACACTTCTTCCTTCACCTACCGGTGGTGTCCTGATTTCTTTTGCGCTGGCTGCCGTCAATTTACAGACGAGGGAAGCTTCCCCTGTCAATTTACATTTTTCAAATTTAACAACACCTCTGTCTCTGCCGGTTGGTCTTTTTATACTCGTTTCTTCGTTGAGGATAGCGGCATTTTCGAGCGAAAGTGCTTCGCATTCGATGACCACAGGTTTTCCAATGACTTCGCTTTCAAGGGTGGCTTTTGTTCCGGTTTGGAGTTTGGCAGTTATCGGTATTGCTTCACCTGTTGTGAATGCTTCTTGTACTCCTTTTGAGTTTATCAACTCCCATCTACGATGGGCGGAAGCTGTTGCCGCGATGGTTGCGCTCAGCGCGAACACAGCAACGAGGCAAAGCCCCAGTACCTTTATATGCTTCATGATCTCCAGATGCTCCTTTTGTGAGAGTTAGTCAACCGTCGCCGGGGTGCTCGTCTTCAAACGCAAGTACATCCCGATGCCGGTCGGTTTTTTTATCTGTCGGTTCTTATGTTGCAGCTGCCACGCCTAGGATGCCATATTGGCAAGGCGCCGACCACGCTGCAGATGACAGCGTAGCTAATGTTGCCAAAGATGTAAAGGGCTGTTTCCGACTATCGGAGATAGGTCTCCGGCTCACGCCTATAGCGGAAGGCCCCACTCTCGGAGCAGCCTACGGGCTGTCCAAAGGCGGTGCCGCCGTGCCCCGACAGCTCATAGTCGTCCGCTGATGGCGCCTCGGCATCTCGTGCTCCTTTTGGTTGTCGGCGAAGGTTGGCTGCCATGGCGCTACGGCGCTTCTTCAAAGCGGGGCCGACAGCTGCGAACTGTGACGCACTGGTAAAGATATTGAGTCTGCATCTCCCCAAATACGCCATATCGAATCGGTAGGGTGGGGTCGCGAGAAGTGGCTCGCGACCCCACCCTGAGAGGCTAGGCTGGACTATTTTGCCGTTACGGCCCAGGTCCCGCTAGCTGACATCAGCCCGACTTTTTCTGGAACAAAGAAGATCAAAACTCCAGTAGGCCCGACTTCTTCCGGACCGTCGTCTCCTGCGTTGACAACGAAGATCTCCTTTGCGTTGGTCTGTGTCCCAAAGAGGAATATGCATAGATTCCCGGCAGTGGCCTTGGGGTTATTCGCGGGTCCTTTGCACTTTCCTTCCTTGATCGCCTGGCTTTCGTGCGGTTCTTTTTCTTCTTCTCCTTCACCGATATAATGGGGTGTTGTTGTGGACGCGAGCGCCAAGGGAATCGAGAAAGACAGTGGGACCGATCTACTTTCTTCCAATTTGCCTTCTACTTCGGCTGCACCACTGCTGAGGCTCCACTGCCCGGTCTCGGTTGCGCCGCTTGGCAGAGTTCCACTCGCAGTCCACGGCGAGCCTTCTTTGCCATTGCACGCAAACGTCACGCCGCTTTCCGAAGTGAATTCCGAGCCACCTTCTTTGTTGCATGCCGCATCGCTCGACGTTAGCGTTTTGCTCGCCACGTTTTCTCCTGGTTCCCCTTTGGAGCCTTTTTCTCCTTTTTCGCCCTTGGGTCCAAGTTCGCCTTTTTCACCCACGGTCCCACGGTCGCCTTTCGTGCCGGCGGTGCCCGCTGCACCGTTCGCCCCCGGTTCGCCTTTCGTGCCCGGGGGTCCCGCCGCTCCTGCGGCTCCGGCGGGACCCTGCCTGCCCTTGAGGCCCGCCAGCACCTTCGGGCTGATCTGCTTCGTGGAGGTGATCAGGTAGTGCGTCGCTGCCAGCGCGCCGCCGCTCATTGCGAGTACCATCGCGAGCGTTGCGACTACATTGGCATAACTCAGGTGCCTCCGTAAATGTGCAAACATCGAGCGTCCTTTACAGGTCAGGCGCACCACCTTTGCGGTTGCACGCGCTCTACATCTATTGATGTAGAGGACGCTCCCGTCGAAGCTCCTGTAGAGCCAGTTGAACCTCGGTGCCGGTCCGCCCTCTATCTTGCAGCGGCCGCACCCTATACTCCCACAAATAGGCCAAATAGGCCCCGGCTCGATCTGCCGAGTTAAACTACCCAGTGTCGAAAAGGATGTAAATAGCTGTTTCTGACTTCCACGGCGATGACCGACGTGGTACTCGACTCAAGAGCCCCACTTACCCCGCCCATACCGCCCCAACTCCAACCGCGCAATAACCCCGCGGTGCACCTCATCCGGCCCATCGGCGAGCCGCAGCGCGCGCGCCACGGTCCACGCGGCGCCGAGGGGAAAATCATCGCTGAGCCCGGCGCCGCCGTGCAGCTGGATCGCCATGTCGACCACGCGCTGGGCCATGTTGGGCACGGCGACCTTGATCTGGGAGACGGCGCCGAGCATCTGCGGAGATTTGATGTCGATCAGCCAGGCGGCGTGCAGGACGTGCAGGCGGGCCTGGTCGATGGCGATCCGGGCGTCGGCGATCCGCTCGCGGTTGCCGCCGAGGTTGGCCAGGGGCTTGCCGAAGGCGACCCGCTCGGTGGCGCGGCGGCAGGCGAGCTCCAGGGCGAGCTCGGCGAGGCCGATCAGGCGCATGCAGTGGTGCACCCGCCCCGGGCCGAGGCGCGCCTGGGCGATCGCAAAGGCCTGGCCGGGACCCCCGATGATTGCGCTGGCGGGGAGGCGAACATCGGTGAAGGAGACCTCGCCGTGGCCCCCGGGGGCGTCGTCGAAACCCATCGTGGAGAGCAGTCGCTCGACCTTCACCCCGGGGTGCTCGAGTGGGACGAGCACCATCGAGTGGCGGTGGTAGCGGTCGGCCTCGGGGTCGGTGAGCCCCATGAAGATCGCCACCTTGCAGTGGGGGTGCCCGACGCCGGTACTCCACCACTTGCGCCCGTTGAGCACCACCTCATCGCCCTCCAGGACGGCGGTGGCCTGCATGTTGGCGGCGTCGGAGGAGGCCACGTTGGGCTCGGTCATGCAGAACGCCGAGCGGATCTCGCCCGCCAGCAGGGGCTCGAGCCACCGCTGGTGCTGCTTGGGGGAGCCGAAGTGCAGCAGCACCTCCATGTTGCCGGTGTCGGGGGCGTTGCAGTTGCATACCTCGCTGGCGATCAGCGAGCGGCCCATGCGCTCGGCGAGCGGGGCGTACTCGACGTTCGCGAGCCCCGCGCCCTGCGGCCAGCCGCCGACTTCGGGGCTGTGCGGAAGGAAGAGGTTCCACAGACCCTGCTCCCGCGCCTTGGCCTTGAGCTCCTCGATCACCGGGAGCGTCACCCACGGGTCCTCGCGGGCCAGCAGCTCCCGGTGGTAGGGCTCCTCGCGGGGGGTGACCTCATCCGCGACGAAGGCGTCCAGGCGCTCCAGCAGCTCGCGGGCGCGGGGGGAGTGCTCGAAGTCCACCTTGGTCCGCTTAGCTCAGCTCGCCCGCACGTCGAGGACCACCTTGCCGGTGGCGCGCCGCTCGTCGATCTCTCGCAGCGCCGCGGAGGCACGCTCCAGTGGGAAGCGCGCGCCGACGAGCGGGCGCACGAAGCCCGCCTCGATCAGGCGGCCGATCTGCTCCCCGATCTCCCGGCACAGCGCGGGCCTGGCGAGCGCGTAGGCGCCCCACCCGCAGCCCACCACGTCGATGTTTCCCAACAGCAACCGATTGACCTTCACCTCGGGGATCGAGCCGCCGGTGAACCCCACCACGACCAGGCGGCCGTCTTGGCGCAGCGCGCGCAGGCTGTCTGTGAAGCGGTCCCCGCCCACGGGGTCGAGCACGATGTCAACACCGCCGTTGGAGAGCTCCTTCGCCTCGTCCTTCCAGGGGCCGTCCGAGCGCAGCACCTCCTCGGCGCCGGCCTCGCGCGCCACTTGTGCCTTCTCGTCGCTCGAGACGACCGCGAATGGGTGCGCCCCGAGGCCCGCGGCGACCTGCAGGGCGGCGGTGCCCACGCCGCCGGCGGCGCCGTGCACGAGCACGGTCTCGCCCTCCTTCAGGCGCCCGCGCAGAGCGAGGGCGAGGTAGGCGGTGTGGTAATTGAGGATCAACCCCGCCCCCTGCGCGAAGTCGAGGGCGTCGGGCAGGGGGAAGGTGAGGAAGGCGGGCGCGACGGCTACCTCGGCGAAGGCGCCGAGCCCGCAGAACGCGGCCACGCGTTCACCCTGGCTCACTTCGGCCCCCGCGGGGGCGCTGCGCACGATGCCCGCGACCTCGCTGCCGGGGATGAACGGCAGGGGCGGTTTGAGCTGGTACTCGCCACGTGTCTGGAGCACCTCAGGGAATGAGACTCCGGCAGCGTGCACGTCGATCGTCACGCCCTCCCCGGGGGTCAACGGATGCGAGGCGGGCTGCTCGGGCTCGTCGATGTCAACCAGCGCCAGCGCGTCGGCCGGGCCGCTTAGCTGCACGATCTGAATTGCCTTCATCGCACTCTCCTGGGCTGCTGCGGACGGGGCCACATTCAACACGCTTTGCCGGCGGGGCGGTATCTGCGGCATGGAGCGGCATATATATTTTTTCACCTCTGTATAACTAATGCTATACGCGATCCCGATTTTTTGCCTTCGCGCCCTCGCTTGACCCTCTCCGGGGCGACATAGTGCCCTTGCCCGGCGACCCGTCCGGTCGGTACTGTGGATGGTATGAGGGCGCAATCTGAGCCAGTGATGCTCGAACGGCTCGGGATCGAGCTCGATCGCGACGCCGAGGTCCCGCTCGGGGTGCAGCTCGCGTGGGCTCTGCGGGCGCGTATCCACGACGGCAGGCTCGGCTCCGGGGAGCGGCTGCCGGCGCTGCGCGACCTGGCGGAGGGCTTGGGGGTCAACGCCAACACGATTCGCGCGGTCTACCAGCGCCTGGAGCACGAGGGGCTGCTGGCGAGCCTGCAGGGCAGCGGCACGTTCGTGACCGCCGGCCCGCGCGAGCGCTCGGCCGCGGGCGCGATCGCGGAGGTGGCGGCGCGCGAGGCCCGCGCGACGGGCGTCGACCCGCGCGAGGTCGCCGCCGCGCTGTACGTGGCCCAGGGTAGCCCGACCCAGCGGGAGCGCCCGGAGAACGGCTCGGCGAAGGCCACGGGGTCGCGATCTGCACTGTCGCGGCCCGAGAGCATGCGGGAGGACCTTTCTCAGGCGGATCGCAGGCGGCAGTTGCGCACGCGGATCGCGGCGCTCGAGCAGATGCTGGCGGAGCTCGAAGTGCGCCACCCCGGCCTGGCCCGCGCCGCGCGCTCCGGCGCTCCTCGCGGGGGGGCCGGTCCGCGGCTGCTCGACACGGCGGAGCTCGAGCAGGTTCAGACCGAGCTGCTGAGGCGGATCGCCGCGATCCAGACGGCGATCGACGACCACGCGCGGGACGGCGCGGGGGGGGAGGGCGGGGAGCCGCCGGAGCCCGCGCCCACTGTCAAGCCCAAGGTGGCGCCGGCCACCAAGCGCAGGGCGGCGTCCGTGGTCAAGCCCAAGGCGCGTCCACGGTCAATCCCGCGCCCCGCCACGACCGGCGGCTGAGGGCTCACGCGAACCCGGGGCCCCGCGCGAGGGCACTCGCGCGAACTCCAGCCCGGGCGCGAGGTCACTCGCGCGAATCCAGGGGCTCTGCGCGAGCTGGCTCACGCGAATCCAGGGGCTCTGCGCGAGCTGGCTCACGCGAGCTCCAGGGCCACCCCCGTTCGAGGTCGTCCACCCGAACCCGAGGACCCAGCGCGAGGGCGCCCACGTAGTCGGGGCCTAGATCGAGGTCACAGAGCCACGAACCTGCCTTCGCATGGGGGCCGCAGGGCGGGGCGTCCTCGGCGATCGCACGTGGCAGTCCCTCGCCGGTCATCTTCGCGTGGGCCTCTCGACGGGTCCACAGTTGCAGGAAGCAGCGAACCCGTTCAGCTCGAGATGCGCGGGCGAGCACGGAGCGCTCGGATTCGCTGAGGCGCCTACCGGACAGCGCCGCCGCCCGCACCCGCCGCCCGAGCCACTCGACGTCGACGCCCACCTCGCGTTCGCGGGCTACGGCGATGAGGATCAGCCCGGGGGTATGTGAGAGGTTGAAGCTCAGCCCGTGCGTTCCATCCGCCAGGGAGGGCTTGGCACTGGGGGCACCCGCGAGCGCGAAGGAGACCTCCCGTGGAGCGATTCCAAGCTCCCCGGCAAGGATCTCCCGTAGGCATGCGTGGGCGATCGCATAGTCGCGCCGCAAGGGCAGGTCAGGGTTGCTGCGAGCCTGGCCGCGCTCGGCGCTGTCAAGCACGTCAATCAGACGCTCCAGGGGATCGTCGACCAGTTCGGGGAGTACCTTCCAGACCTTCACCCCGGCCCACGAGTCCCGGCGGGGGGTGGGCAGAACGACACGCTCGAGGTGGTCCATCAGGGTCTGTGCTCCACGGGGGGTCAGGCGATCCAGCGTAGAGCGGTGTCTCGAGCCCGACCGCCTCCGATCGACGATTGGTCGGCAAGTACCCGCCGAGATACCTCCTCAGCCTCGACGGCGCCCTTCCCGTGGGCAGGGTACGCGGGTGCTGGCGTTTGTGTGGGTGGCGTCTTCGAAGGTGAGGTGGGCGGCGAAGCGGAAGCCGCCGGGGGGGCAGGTGCGGGGCAGGATGATGCCTTTGGGGTGGTATGGGTAGTAGCGGCCGTGGAGGTGTTCGTAGTAGGTGATGCCGAGGGGGCCGAGTGTGGAGTCGAGCTTGACGAGTGCGGCGTTGGGGGCGCCGGGGAGGGTGGGGACAAGGGGGATGGTGGCGGCGAGGTCTCCGCCGAAGGGGTCGTTGGCGGGCAGGACGAGGCCGGGGAAGACGATTTCGGCGGCGACGGGGGCGATGCCGATGGCGTAGAAGATCAGCCCGAGGCGTCCGTGGCGCAGGGGTGCCATGAAGATCGTGGTCTGGGTGGTCTCGTGTAGGAGGATGGGGCCGAAGGGGACCTCGACGAGTCCGGTGCCGTAGCCCATGAGGGACTGGGAGGGGCAGCCTTCGGGCCCGGTGCTCTGGAGGATCGCGGCGGTGCAGGTCTCGAGGCCGAGGCCGCTGGTGGCCAGTCCGAGGTTGGCGGGGTAGTAGAGCTCAAGGCCCGTGAGAGGGGAGGGCACCTGGCCGTGGGTGGTGGCGATGGTGAAGCCGAACTCGATCGTGGTGCCCTGGCCGAGACGCTCGGGCCGAAGCGCGGCGGTGAGTCTCGCGGACTGTCCAGCACCCGCGGAAGCAGGCCAGGCAAGCACCATGGCGAGAACGGCGGGTAGGATCGCGCGTGCGGCGTACGTTCGGAATCCGCAGACAGTTCCCACCATGTAGGACGAACCATACAGCGCACGGCCGCCGGGCAGGAGGGGGCGTTTCTGATTGTTGTCTGCAAGGAGCGGGGAGCAGTGCCTTGAGACGCCGGGCTGGTGGGGCGGGTCAGTCGGCGCCGGCGAGCTCGGCCACGAGCGCCTGCACGGCGCGCTCGTCGAGCTGGGCGCCAGCGACCCGGTGCAACTCGTCGTGCGCTTGGGCGGGGGTGCGGGCGGGGCGGTAGGGACGGTCGGTGACGATCGCGTCGTAGGTGTCGCATACGGAGATGATGCGCGCGGCCAGGGGGATCTGCTCGCCGGCGAGGCCGTCGGGATAGCCGCCGCCGTCCCAGCGCTCGTGGCTGGCGCGCACGGCGGGGGCGAGATGGGCGAAGGCGTCGATGCGTCCCACCAGTTCACCGCCCACGGCGGCGTGGCTGCGCATCACCACCCACTCCTCGGCGGTGAGGGGTCCGGCCTTGAGTAGGATCTCGCTGGGCACGGCGATCTTGCCGACGTCGTGGAGCATCGCGGCGTAGCGCACGTCGCGGGCCTGGGCGCGAGTGAGCCCCAGGCGCAGGGCTACGCGCTCGGCGAGGCCGGCGACGTCCTCGCCGTGGTTGGCGGTGTAGTCGTCCTTGGCCTCGACGGTGCTGGTGATCGCGGCGAGGGTGGTGGTGAAGGTGCGCTCCATCTCGGCGAGCAGGCTTGCGCGGTGCACGGCCCCACCGAGGCTGGCGGCGACGGCCTCGACGAGCACGGCGTCGGCCTCCCCGAAGGCGCCGGGCTCGGCGGCCTCGATGTTGAGCACGCCCCACACGGTCCCGTCGACGAAGATCGGGGCGCTCAGCTCCGAGCGGGGATCGGTGTGGGGGTCGCGCACGATGTAGTCGGGGTTGGCGCGGGTGTCGGCCACGAGCACGGTGTTGCCCGAGCGGGCCACGTGCCCGTTGACGCCTTCGTGGACGGGCTGCTCGACGAGCAGGAACTCGGTCATCACCTCTGCGAGCGGACCGGCGCCGGCGACGAGCCGCAACATCCCGTCGCCATCCAGGCGCTGGATCGCGGCGAGGTAGAAGGCGAAGGTGCAGTGCAGCTCCTCGACCACGAGCCGGGCCATCTCCTCGACGTGGTGGGTCGCGGCCAGGCGCGCGGTGAGGTGGGCGGCGACGCGCAGCTGTGCACGCAGGTAGGCGAGCTCGCCGCCGACGGCCAGCTCTCGCACCCTTGCGTCGGCGCGGTGGCGGCGCAGCGCCTCGGCGCGCCGTTCGCGCTCGCGCGCGCCGGTGCTCGCGGGGGGCCTGCGCTCGGAGGGCCGGGCGGGTGGCTTGGCGGGGGGCTTGAGGGAGAGCTCGGGCATCGCCACAGCATCGACCACGACGCCACCACGCTTGAGTGCAGTGAACGCCTTTAAACGATCTGTGGCGTGGGCTGCCCGCGTTCGATCCGGGCGCGCTCGACGGCTGCGACCTGTTCGAACTCGGGCACGCAGGACCCGCGCCGCAGCGCGCGCGGCGTGAACGGGCGCGCAAGCCGCGCCGCGGCGAGCGCTGCATTGCACGCGATGGCGTGCCCGGGGGTGTAGCGCAGGCCGTAGAGCTCCCGCACGCGCGGGGGCAGGGAGCCGAGCATCACGAGGTCGTGGACTCGCTTGGCGGGTAGCTTGTCGCGGGACATGGGGATCTGGAAGGCGGTGGCGTGACCGATGTAGCGGGCCTCGTCGGTGAGGAACAGGTCGGGGCCGGCGAGCTGGCGCTCGTACCAGGCACGGAAGGCGGAGTGGGTGGGGGGGAGGCTCTCCCGCGGCGCCCGGAAGAGCACGGCGAAGCGGATGTAGTCCTGCCACAGCGCTTCGCGCTCGTGCTCGGCGAGGGGGCGTACGAGGTGCTCGTAGAACCATTCGGCCGAGTCGGCGATCACCGCCACGGTCCACAGCATCAGCTCGGGGTCGAGCGCGGAGTAGGGTGTGCCGGCGGGGTGGTGGGGGCCGGCATCCTCGGGAAGGGCGCCCACGACCCGTTCGTGCATGCGGTGGACGGCATCGAGCACCCTGTCGGCCTCCGCGCGGGAGCCGAAGAAGACGGCCTCGAACATCGCGCCGGTGTGGGTGATCCGCCGAAAGGGGGTGAGCTTGTTGCGGGTGTGCTCGCTGGTCCCCACGTAGTTGAGCGGCTTGACGGCGCCGACGCACAGGGCGCGCTGCCCATACATCAGTCCCACCGCCTTCTGTTCGTGGACCCGTCGCAGCATCGAGTGTCCACGCGGGAAGTAGCCGTCGTTCACGCCATCGTCTCCGATCGGGGCTGGGACGAGCTGAAAATACAGCATTACCGGGCCGGCTCAGGCACCCCGGTGGGCTCGGGCGTTCCGGCCGGCTCACACACTCCGTCCCGGCTCAAGCATCCCGGCGGGCTCGGGCGTCCTGGCTAACACAAGCACCGGCCAGCTCTGGCACCTCGGCCGGCTCAGGCACCCCCGTAGGTGACGACGAGATCGGTGGCGACGCCGATGAGGAACCCGAGGGCGAGCATGTGGAGGCCGAGCTCACGGTGGCCGAGGCGGCGCACACCGGTCCAGATCTCGCCGACGACGTAGAGGATGGCGCCGCCGGCGAGGGAGTAGAAGGCGAGCTGGAGGGCCTGGCTGTCGAAGAGATAGCCGACGATGGTGCCGAGGAAGGTCGGTCCTCCAGCGACGAGCCCGGCGAGGGCGAGCCAGCGCCAGGAGGGCTTGACGTCGCCCAGCGGGCCGACGATCCCGAAGCCCTCGGTGGCGTTGTGCAGGGCGAAACCGATCACGAGCACGGTGGCGAGCCCGATGGCTCCGCTCTTGGCGGAGACGCCAATGGCGAGCCCCTCGGCGAAGTTGTGCAGCCCGATCGCCAGGGCGATCGTCATGGCGGTCCGCAACGCGGCGTTGCGGACCCGTTGGGCCTCGTCCTCATAGGCGGGCGACGCGGGCGGGGCGCCCAGCGACTCGGCGGGGATCGTGGCGGCCTGCTCGCCCCCGGCGATGCGGGGCGGGGGGTTGCCGCGCATTGTGCGTAGGCGCCGTTCGAGGGTGCCGATGCCGGCGACCCCGGTGGTGAAGCCGGCGGCGAGCAGGGCGAACAGCCCCAGCACGTGGGGTAGGCCGGAGCCGGTGCGCTTGTAGTCGGCGAGGGCGCTGGCGACGATCGCCTCGCCGTGGGCGCCGACGTCCATGAAGATGAACGCGAGGATCCCCACGGAGAGCATCGCGAGCGCCAGCCGCGTGCGGGTGCTCACGCGGTCCATGCGCCCCAGGGGCAGGCCGATGTAGATCGTGGACCCTGCGATGGCGCCGAGCAGCACGGTCTCTCTGAATGACAAAGCAGGCTCTCCGGTTGCGTTTGCTTAGGTGGCCCTAATTAGGGTAGCCTAACCAAAGCAGTGGCGTCGCTCAGGCCCGCTCCCACGCGGCGAGGCGCACGAGCGTCGAGGGGTCGACGGCGCGGGCGGCGAGAATGCAGGTGTGGCCGGCTTCGCGCCAGGTCACGATGGTGGAGTGGGGGGCGTTGACGATGTGGAAGCGCAGGCCGTGCGCGACCACGGCGGTCCCCGCGGGTAGGGGCAGGGGCCCCCCGGAGACAATCGAATACCCGATGCGCCGGGCGCGGCTGTCGGTGTAAAAGACGGTGGTGACGGTGCGCCCGCCGACGTGATCGGTGCGCGCTCCGGCGGCCTGCCAGCCGAGGGTCCCACCCCAGTAGGGGTAGGGGAGTCCGGCGGCTGAGGCGGCGAGTTGGTGGGGGTTGTGGGGGCTCTCGAGAGGAGCGGCGCGAGTGGCGGCCCGCAGCGTGACAGCGGAGGCCTGGAGCACGGTCGGGGTACGGGACCCGCCGGTGGGGAGCGCGAGGGCGAGCACGAGGAGCGCGGCCGCGGCCAGGGCTCCGGCCAGCCCCAACCGCATTCGCGCGGGCCGCACCGCTCGCCTCCACGCTGGGCGTGAGCGGCGGCGGGCAAGGGGAGCACGAGCGTCACGGTGGCTGTCACTGCGCGAGGGATCTTCGGTGTCGGAGGGGCTGAAGGCTCGCTCGGCGGCCATGGGCTGGGCGTCGGCGGCCGCGGGGAGGGACGCGCGCCCGGCGTCGGCGGTCATGGCCTCGATGATGTGGCGCAGCGAGGCGGGGGCCTGGACGCTCTTGAGCGAGCGTAGGATCTCAATGGCCCGCTGGTTCTCCACCTCGGCCTGGATGTCATCGGGGGTGCGGCTCATGGGTGACCTCGCTGGATAAGACGCCTGCGGGGCGCCTCATCTTCCCGTCCTGCTGGGGCGACGGGGGTGGATGTTCCGTGCATCTCGCGCGCGCCCTCCTGCGGGCGGGGCTGATTCACGGGGTTCCCACCGTCGCGGGAGAGCTCACGGGCCACCTGCTGGCGGGCGCGGAAGACCCTGGTGGCGATGGTGGCCTCGCGGGTATCGAGCAGGCGGGCGGCCTCGCGGTGGGAGAGCCCGGCGACGTCGACGGCGACGAGGGCGAGGCGGTAGTTCTCGGAGAGCTGGGCGATGGCGGCAAAGACCTCGTGGGCCTGGGTGGCCTCCTCGGGGCGGTCGCGGCCGCGGGGGTCGACGGGGTCGATCTCCTCGAGCGCGAGGAGCCCGGTGCGGGGCCGCCGGGCGGCGGTGCGGCGCTGGGTGAGGAAGGTGTTGCGCAGGACGGTCATGAGGTAGGCGAGCTCGTCTTGGCCGTGCAGCAGCCGGGGGCGGGCGAGGACGCGGGCGAATGTCTCCTGCACGAGGTCCTCGGCGTCGTGGGGGGAGCCGCAGAGAGCCCAGGCGGCCCGGTAGAGCCGGTCGAGATGGCGCGGCAGCGACATGGGATCGAGCGCGGGCATCAGGCCGACTGTAGCGGTCGCCCGGGGCGTCGGCAACAATCACCACAAGGCTCGCGGTCGCTGGCGAGCGCCGCGGCGGGGCGGGGGCGTGATGAAAGGTTTGGGACGGGGGCGGCGTCCAGGTTGGTGATAGATTTTCAATTCGACTTCAGGAGGTCAGGGTGCGCAACCCTTCCGCTCTCGCAGCAGCAACGCTCGTTCTCGCCGGTATCGCGGTGGCGGGCTGCGGATCGAGCTCGAGCTCCAGCGGCAACGCCGGGAACGGCTATCCAGCGACGACGCACGAAGCCACGTCGACCTCGGCGGCCGCGGCGGCCTCCGGCGGGGCAAGCGCCGGCAACTCCAAGACCTCCAGCTCGGGGGGGAGCGGGACGGTGGTGACCACTGGGCACACGAGCCTCGGCCCGATCCTGGCGGCGGGCCCGAAGCGGCTCACGGTGTACCTGTTCGCGGCGGACACGGGCTCGACGTCGACCTGCTCGGGGGCGTGCGCACAGGCGTGGCCGCCGGTGACGACCACGGGCGAACCGCAGGCGCAGGGCGGCGCGGTGGCGGGGGACCTGGGGACGACGACGCGCGCGGAAGGCACCAAGCAGGTCACATACAAGGGTCACCCGCTGTACTACTACGTGACCGATCAGCAGGCGGGGGAAACCACGGGACAGGGCGTGAACAGCTTCGGCGCGCCGTGGTACGTGCTGTCTCCACAGGGGAGTGAGATCCGATGACTCGCGGCGCTCGACAGTGGAGGCGCGAGGCAGGGACGCGAGCGGCGATCTCGCTGCTGGCGCTGGTGGCGGTGGCCGCACCGGCGAGCGCTCTAGCCCTGGCGGGTGCGGGGGCCGGCCAGGGCGGACAGGGAGCGGTGGGGCGTGCGGGGGGCACGCACACGGTGGTGATCAAAGGCTTGCGCTACCGCCCGGGCACGATCACGATCCGCAGGGGGGAAAGCGTGAGGTGGGTGTGGGAGGACGGCAGGGTCGAACACAACGTGACGGCCCGTGGCTTCCGTTCGCGCACGCAGACGCGGGGCTCGTTCACGGTTCGCTTCACGCGCGCGGGAACGTTCAACTACCATTGCACGATCCACGAAGGCATGGCGGGCAAGGTGGTCGTGCGGTGAGAGCGTCGGCGTAGATAGGGCCAGGACGGAGGAGTGGCCCGCCACGGACGGCGACCACTCCTCGGCTCCTTGGAATGTCTCCAAGGAGTGCGGCACGCGCGATGCGCACCTGGATTGAAGGCGTTCACTGAGGGCCTATCCCGGTAGGTTCGCACACCTGGATGCGGCCGACCCAGCCCTTCGGGCTGTGTGCCTCCTTCGCGATGCGTTGTCCTCGGGACTCGACGTGGGCCCACCACGCCTTCGCCCCTGGGTCCTCGCCTCGCTCGACACTCGACGCGCCCCAGCCGCACGCCCCTACCGGGATAGGCCCTTACTCGCGGCGACGCTCGAGCAACAGGGCGAAGGTGGGGCAGGCCTGGGCGGCGCGCTGGGCGTGGGTGAGCAGTTCGGGGGGGATGGGCTGGCCGTCGAGGATGGGATAACCCCACTCGTCGAGGGCGATCCGCTCGGGGAAGAGCTCGGCGCACATGCCGTGGGCCTCGCAGGCGATGGGGTTGACGCGCAGGCGGTGGCTCATATAGCGGCCTGTAGCCGGCGCTCGCTCGATCCACGTGTGGCGGCGCTTGCAAGATCCCGGTCGCGGGGAACGCGACGGGGCGGGGGCAGCTCGGAAGGACGGGCACAGGCGGAGCAGGGCCCGTGGCGGGCGTGGTCGTCGAGCTCGTCGGCGAAGACGCGCAGGGCGGTGGAGACGAGCCGGGCGGCGCCATCGGGATGGCTGCAGGCGCCGCGGCGGTTGACGAGTGCGGCAAGCTCGGCGAGGCGGTGCTCGACGGTCTGCTCACCCTTGACGACCCACCCACCCTGGAGGGCTGGCCCCCGGTGGGGGTCGCCGAGGTGGAGGTGCTCGAAGGTGGTGGCGATGGCGTCGAGGCCGAAGAGGCAGGGCCCGCACTGGCGGGCGCTCTGGGAGGCAAGCCAGCGGGTGATGCGGGCGAGCTCGGCGACGGGGCAGGTGTGGGTGGAGAGGAGCACGACGACGCCGGCCCCGAGGGTGGCGCCGTGGGGGGCGAGGTGGTCCTCGGAGAGGGGGATGCTCAGGAGATCGGAACCCACGTCGGGGGCGTCGAGGAAGGCGCCGGAGTAGCCGCCGAGGAGGACGGCGCGCAGGGGGGCGGTGGCGCCGTCGGCGGCGTCGATGAGGGCGGAGAGGGGAGAGCCGTGCTCGATCTCGTACACCCCGGGGTACCCCACTGGCCCGGAGAGGGTGACGAGCGCAGATCCGGGCTGGGCGGGGGTGCCGAGCTGGCGGAACCAGTGGGGCCCGTGGCGGGCGATGAGTGCGAGGTGGGCGAGGGTCTCGACGTTGCTGACGAGGGTGGGCCGCCGGCGGAGGCCGCGTTCGAAGGGGAGGGGGGGCGTGAAGGTGGGCAGGGGGGGCCCGCCGCCGAGGTGGTTGATGAGAGCGGACTCCTGCCCGGCGACGTAGGTGTTGGGGACGGGGACGAGCTCGAACCGAACCTCGTCGCCCAAACCGGCCCGGGAGTGGCGCTCGGTCGAGGACCCGGGCGTTGCGCGGGGGTCGCGTTCGGCGACGGCGTGGGCGGCGGCGTGAAGGGCGTCGGGGGCGGTCTCGCAGACGCCGATGACGATCTCGCGGGCGCCGACGGCGAGGGCGGCGAGGTGGGCGCCGTCGAGGACGAGGTGGGGGAGGGAGCGCAGGAGAGTGCGGTCCTTGGAGCTGGCGGGCTCGCCCTCGGCGGCGTTGACGACGACGATGGGTCGCCCGGCGGTGAGGGGGCGCCCGGCGTGGGCGACGGCGCGGAGCTTGGCGGCGGCGGGGAAGCTGGCGCCGCCGCGGCCGAGGAGCCCGGCCTGCTCCACGAGCTCGATCAGGGGGGAGTGCCCGCGACGGGAGGGCCCGTCGACGTGGGGGAGGGGGCCGTGGATGGCGAGGTGCTCGGGGAGGGGGAGGGCGCCGTGGGGGGGGATGCCGGCGAGCAGCCGGGGCAGATCGGTGTCGCTGCTCACCGGCGGACTCCGGTGCTGGCGGAGGCGGAGGATGAGGCGTGGGGAAGCAGGGAGGCGGGGGTGCCGGAGCGGCGGGCCCATTCGGAGCCGAGGGGTCCTTGGGGGAGCCACACGAGCAGGCCGGCGACGAAGGCGGCGGTGGCGCCGAGGGCGAGCCCGCGCTCGCGGGCGCGCTCGCGGGTGAAGCCGGGGAGGGTGCGCAGGAGGATGGCGGCGATCACGAGGGCGAGGCAGCCGAGGGCGAGGATCTGAAGCCAGGCGCTCTTGACGTCGCTGCCGGTGCCGAGGGAGTGCAGGAGGGCGATGGGCCAGGAGGCGTAGACGAGCCAGTGGGTGAGGCGCCAGCCGCGCTCCCCGACGCGCCGGCGCAGGAGGCTGGTGAGGATGACGGCGAGCATCAGGTCGAAGGCGACGGTGCCGAGCCCAAGCCAGAGGGGGCGGTAGGAGCCGACGAACGGAATGAGGGCGTCGAGCAGGGAGATGTGGGCGAAGCTGTCGAGGATGGAGGTGAGGATGTGCAGGAGCAGGAAGGCGAGGGCGAGCAGGGAGACGTTGCGGTGCAGGGCGTCGAGCAGGAAGCGGGGCCAGCGGGGCGAGCTCCAGCGCTGGACGTCGGCGACGCCGAGGGCGAGGGCGAGGGTGAGCAGCAGCAGGGCGACGGCGCCGGTGGAGCGGGTGAGGTACCACTCGACGCTGGGGCCGGCGGCGGCGAGTGGTGTGAGGGGGGTGGTCATTTGGGATCGTCCGCGCGGGGATGCTCGCCACGACGGTGGTGGGCGCGGGGCTTCCTACCCCGCGTCGACGCGGGGGCGGGCCAGGCGCCGACATGAACGACCTCGCCGTTGTGGGCGACGAGTCGGGCGGGGAGCCCGAGCTGGGCGAGCCAGGCGGGGGCGGGCTCGCCGCGCACGAGGGCGGCGGTGGTGGCGATGTTGGCGTCGG
>DATMPY010000113.1:0-34166 GCA_035566955.1 Solirubrobacteraceae bacterium
GTTGTCGCCCGTGACCATGATCGTGCGGATGCCCGTCGCGCGGAGCTGGTCGAACCGCTCGCGCATGCCCTCCTTGATCGTGTCCTTGAGATAGACGACCCCGAGGACCTGGTTGTCGCGCGCGACGGCGAGCGGCGTGCCGCCCTCGCGGCCGATCCGGTCGAGCTGCGCCTGCAGCTCCGGCGGCGGCGAGCCGCCTTCCTTGCGGACGAACTCGACGATCGCGTCGCCCGCGCCCTTGCGCAGCTGCTGGCCGTCGTAGTCGACGCCGCTCATCCTCGTCTGTGCGGTGAACGGCACGAACGTGGCGTGCAGCGTGGCCATGTCGTGCTCGCGCAGGCCGTACTGCTTGGCGAGCACCACGATCGAGCGGCCCTCCGGCGTCTCGTCGGCCAGCGACGCCAGCTGCGCCGCCTCGGCCAGCTCGGACTCGGGCACACCCGGCATCGGGATGAACTCCGAAGCCAGGCGGTTGCCGATCGTGATCGTGCCGGTCTTGTCGAGCAGCAGCACGTCCACGTCGCCGGAAGCCTCGACGGCGCGGCCGGAGAGCGCAAGCACGTTGCGGCGCACGAGGCGGTCCATGCCCGCGATCCCGATCGCGGAAAGGAGGGCGCCGATCGTAGTCGGGATCAATGCGACCAGCAGCGCGATCAGCGTCGTCTCGGAGATCGCCGTCCCCGCGAACAGCCCGAACGGCCGCAGCGTCGCCACCACGATCATGAAGATCAGCGTCAGCGCCGCCAGCAGGATGTTCAGCGCGATCTCGTTCGGCGTCTTGCGCCGCTCCGCGCCCTCGACCAGCGCGATCATGCGGTCCAGGAAGGAGTGCCCCGGCTCCTGGGTGATTTCCACGACGATCCGGTCGGAGGTCACGCGCGTGCCGCCCGTGACCGCACTGCGGTCGCCGCCGGACTCGCGGATCACCGGCGCCGACTCGCCCGTGATCGCCGACTCGTCGACCGTCGCGATGCCCTCGGTCACGGTGCCGTCCCCGGGGATCAGCTCACCCGCCGCCACCACCACGATGTCGCCGCGGGTCAGCTCCGAGGCCGCCTTCGTGGAGCCGTCCAGCATCGTGGCGACCGTCTCCTTGCGCATCGAGCGCAGCGTGTCCGCCTGCGCGCGGCCGCGGCCCTCGGCGAACGCCTCCGCCATGTTCGCGAACACCACCGTCAGCCACAGCCAGAAGGAGATCGTGAACGTGTACCACGACGGCTCGTGGCCGCCCCCGAGCGGCTTGCCGCCGAAGGCCTGGATCAGCCATGTGACCGTCGTGATCACCGCGCCGACCTCGACCACGAACATCACGGGATTGCGGATCTGCACGCGCGGGTCGAGCTTCTTGAAGCTGTCGGCCAGCGCCCGGCCGACGATATCGCGCTGGAAGAGCGAGATTGCCTTCCGCTCGTGGGCCGCAGGCATCTGTGCGGACATCAGCTCGCTCCTCCTGTCAGGCGATCAAGGTTCGATTTCGTGACCTTCGATACGCTCGATTTCGTGACCATCGACGCGCTCACTTGATCACCAAGATCTTCCTCTCGCGATCGAGGGCGAGGTTCAGCTCGAGCACGTTCACACCCGGTTCGCCCGAGAATCCGAGGCCCCGTCCCGAGGTGTACTTTGAGATCAGCCTATCGACTATCCCCCGAAGAATATGGCGCACCGCCGCCACGCGGTAGGCCTGGATCCACGCATTCGCCTGCGAGATTTCGGGGTCGAGTCCCGAGGCCGAGCTGTTGACCGCGTCGACCGGGATCCTCGCCACCGTCAGCCCCGGGTCATACGGCCTGTTCAGTTCGAGATACGCCTTGATGTTTTCTTCGTTCGCTTCCCTGGTCTTCACGCTGTTGGGTCCGTGGTTGGAGAACGTGCTCGCCGCCGCGTTGTTCGCCCCGCCTTCGGTCGCCGAGGGGCGACCCTGGAAGTAGCGCGGATCCGCTTCGGTCACCACCGCGCCTTTCACTTCCTTCGGCTTACCGTTCTTTTCGAGCACCGGCGTGCCGAAGTTCTGGCCGATGAGCTTCGAGCCCACCAACTGACCATTCAGGTGGATCTGCTGTCCATTGGCGTTGCCAGGGAAGGCGACCTGGCTGATGCCCGTGATCGCGAGCGGGTAGACGAGCCCAAGTAGGACCGTGAAGAGGACGATCCCGATAATCGAGGTGACGATATCTCGTTTCATTTCAAGTGGGAGGGGGTCATGGGGGAGGGCCTGCCCTCCCCCAGCTCAGGGACGATGTCGCGTTTCATCTCAATAGAGGTGTCCGGTGAGGCCCTGCACGATCGGGCCGAGCAGCAGGGCGGGAAAGAACGTCAGCGCGCCGACGAGCACGATCACGCCGATCAGCAGCACCACGAATGTGCCGTTGTCGGTGCGCATCGTGCCGAGACCCGCGGGGGTGACGCGCTTGCCCGCCAGCGCGCCGGCGACGGCGAGCGCGAACAGGATCGGCGCGTAGCGCGCGAACATCATGTCGAAGCCCCCCAGGAGGTCCGCGAAGGTGATGCCGTGCGAGCCGTGGCTGCCGGCGTTTGGCTGGATGAAGCCGGTATAGCCGGCGAACGCCGAGCCGTTGTTGTTCGCCTGGGAGAGGTATGCGTAGAACGTCTCGGAGAAGCCCTGCGGCGTATTGCTGCCCGCCTTGGAGAGCGCCACTTCGGAGATCGACTTGCGCCCCGCACTGCTCGCGGTCGCCAATGCCGTGCAGAACAGCGCCGCCAGCGGCGTGATCAGGATGCCGAGGCCCGCGAGCTTGATCTCCCTGGCCTCGAGCTTCTTGCCGAGCCACTCCGGCGTGCGTCCCACCATCAGCCCTCCGATGAACACCGCCAGGAGCACGTACAGCAGGATCGAGTACAGGCCCGTGCCGACGCCGCCGAAGATCACCTCGCTGGCGGACAGGTTGGCGAACGGCACGGCTCCGCCGATACCGGTGAACGACTCGATCGCGCTGTTCACGGCGCCGCACGAGGTGACGGTCGTCACCACGTCGAACAGCGCCGATCCCGCGATCCCGAAGCGCTGCTCCTTGCCTTCCATGTTGCCGCCGCCCGAGCCATGAATGACGCCCGTGTGCAGGCCCGCCGCGTGCTGCGCCGGTGAGCCGTGGGCCTCGGCGATGTAGGCGACGCACACGGCGCCAAGGAACATGATCATCATCGTCGCGTAGATCGCGTAGCCCTGGCGGCGGTTGCCGGCCATCCGCCCATACATGAACACGAGCGCCGCCGGGATCACCAGCACGGCCAGCATCTCGAAGAAGTTGGTGAACTGCGTCGGGTTTTCGAAGGGATGGGCGGAGTTCGTGTTGAAGAAGCCGCCGCCGTTCGTGCCGAGCAGCATGATCGAATGCTGCGAGGCCACCGGCCCCATCGCGATCGTCTGCGTCAGGCCCGTGATCGTGTGAACGATCAGGGAGTTGGAGAGGTTCGCGATCACCCCCTGGGAGGCAAGCACCAGCGCCACGAGCACCGAGAGCGGCGCGAGCACGTACAGGATCGTGCGCACCATGTCCTCCCAGAAGTTGCCGAGGCTCTTACCCGTCCGCCCGACGATCCCGCGGACCAGCGCGACCGCCACGACGATCCCGACACCGGCCGACAGCCAGTTCTGGACTGTCAGCCCGATCATCTGGCTGAGGTAGCTCATCGTCGTCTCGCCGCTGTAGTACTGCCAGTTGGTGTTCGTCATGAACGACGAGGTGATGTTGAACGTCACGTTCCACGGCGCCGAGTGGTAGCCGAGTGGATTGAGCGCGTGGGGCACCCAGAAGGCGTCCTGCGTGCGCAGGATCAGGTACAGCACAAGCCAGCCCGCGAGCGAGAACACGATCAGGCTTTTCGCATACGCCTTCCAATCCTGCTCGCGTTTGGGGTCCACCCGCAGGACCCGGTAGAGCATCCGCTCCGGCCACGCGAACAGCGGCGTCAGGATGACCCGCTCGCCCGTGTACACCTTCGCCATGTACCGACCCAGCGGCCACGCCAGCGCGGTCAGGATGAGCGCGAACAGGACGATCGTCAGCCAGCCGGTGAAGGTCACAACTTCTCTCCCCTGATCAAGGCATAAAAGAGATAGCCGATGATCAGCACCGACACCACCAGGCCGAAGACGTCCGCGCCGCTCATGTGCGCGATAAACGCACCCAGGGGAAGCACGTTCATATCCGGTCGATTCCCTCGACTATCGCCAGCATGATTGCGAACATCGCGATCCCGATCACCACCGCCACCACGTCCATGCGCACACTATTCCCGCTTCACCATCACGGCCGCGTGACGATTCGCGCGCCGGATATAACGATTTCGTTACGACGCCTCACAGCTCGCGCCCGGACGCCGTCCACGCCGCCTGGTTCCGTACTGCGAACGCCGCGGGCAACCCCGGAAGGGTTCTAATCGAAAAACGAGGGGCCCGACCGAAGCCGGGGGACACGCGCCTCCGGCGCTGGCCGATTCGGGGATGCGAGCGGAGCGAGTGTCGCCCTAATCGGCCCCCGTTTCGGCCAGCCGGCCTCCGGCCGACTGCGCCACCCTCTCGTCATCCTAAAAACCGGTACCCCACGCCCGGATCGGTGACGATGTACCGGGGGCGGCCGCCCGGGCTCTGCGGCTCGATCTTTGCGCGCAGCCGGGCGATGTGCGTGCGCAGCGCCTGCACGTCGTCCACGTAGCCCGGGCCCCACACCTCCGCCAGCAGCGCCCGGTGCGTGATCAGCTTTCCCCGGCCCTGTGCCAGCACCCGCAGCAGCTCGAACTCGATCGGCGTCAGGTGAATCCGCCTGCCGTCTCGGCGCACCTCGTGGCCCGCCACGTCCACCTCCAGGCCGTCCACTGCGATCACCGGCTGCTCCTCGCCCGCGCCCCCCTCGCTGCGGCGCAGCGCCGCTCGCAGGCGCGCCACCAGCTCCCGCGCCCCGAAGGGCTTGGTGATGTAGTCGTCTGCCCCCGCCTCCAGCGCTTTCACCTTCTGCTCCTCGTCCCCCACCGCCGAGAGCACCAGGATCGGCATCCCGCTCCACTCCCTCAGGCTGCGCGTCACCTCCACCCCGCTGCCTTCCGGCAGCACCAGGTCCACGATCGCCGCCCGCGGGGCCCGCACCGCCGCCACGTCCAGCGCCTCCTCCACGCCTTCCGCGCTCACCACCTCGAAGCCCGCCTCCCGCAGCACCACCCGCAGCGCCCGCACGATCTGCGGCTCGTCGTCCACCACCAGCACCCGCGGGCGGGGTGAGGTCGAGTCAGGAGCCGACGGGCTGGAATTGGCCGACACCCGCGGGCGGGGTGAGGTCGAGTCAGGAGCCGACGGGCTGGAATTGACGGCGCCCGGCGAGGGGGTGTCGAGGTGCATATATCTTTTTTTTGGCTAGCGTATAACGATCGTTACACACTGCTCGTATTTTTAATGTTCATCCACACGGCCCTGTGCCCCATGGGCCACCGAGGGCGCAGGCGCCGGCCCGTCACTCGGGGGCTGAACCGCAGGCGCCGGCCCGTCGCGCGCGGGCCGAGTCGCAGGCGACGGCCCACTGCGCTCCAGCGGCAGCTCGAACACGAACGTCGCCCCCTGCCCCGGCAACGACTCCACG
Source organism: Solirubrobacteraceae bacterium (assembly GCA_035566955.1). Lineage (GTDB taxonomy): Bacteria > Actinomycetota > Thermoleophilia > Solirubrobacterales > Solirubrobacteraceae > Palsa-744. The sequence goes on from DATMPY010000113.1 coordinate 5,592, forward strand.
TGCAGCGTACCCCCGTTCGCTTCGACGAAGCCACGCGCGATCGCCAGCCCCAGGCCCGAGCCCCGGCGGCCTCCCCGTGCCGTGCCCGCCCGGTAGAACGGCTCGAACACCCGCTCCAGCTGCGCCGGCGGAATCCCCGGGCCCCGGTCCACCACCCGCACGATCAGGCGATCCCCCTCACCCGCCAGCGTCCGTACCGCCCGCGCCCGCACCGACACCGGGTGGCCCCCCGAGTGCCGCCGCGCGTTCTCCAGCACGTTCACCAGCGCCCGCTCCAGCTGCGTCGAGTCCGCCCGCACCAGCGGCAGGTCGCGGTCGATCGAAAGGTGAAACTCCTCCCCCGCCGGCAAGAGCTCCCCTTCCACAGGCGAAGGTGCCCCCTCCACAGGCCACGACGCACCCTCTGTGGGCGAGGGTGCCCCCTCCCCTGGCGAGGGCGCCCCTTTGGTGGACGGGGAGACCCCCTCCCCAGACAAGGACGCCTCCTTAGTGGACGAGGGCGCCCCCCCAAGCGCGGGCGCCCCCCTGGTGGGCAGAGGTATCAGGTCCGCCGACGCCGGGGTGGGTGGGGGCGCTAAATCTTCTAGCGCCATCCGAATTATCTCCTCCACCGACAGCCACTCCCGCCGCGGCTCCGCCGCGCCCGTCTGGAGCTTCGAGAGGTCCAGCAGGTTGTCCACCAGCCGCGACAGCCGCCGCGTCTCCCCCAGGATCACCCCTGCCAGCTCCTCCCGCTCCAGCGCGGAGACCCCCGGCAGCGCAATCGCCTCCCCCGCCGTCGAGATCGCCGTCAGCGGGCTGCGCAGGTCGTGCGACACTGCCCGCAGCAGCGCCGTCTTCACCACATCTGCCTGGCGCAGCACCGCCGTCTCCACCACCCCCCCCTGCAGCGTCTCCCGCTCCAGCGCCGCGCTCAGCAGCGCCTCCAGCGCCGGCACCACCCGCTCCTGCAGCCTGTACAGGCTCCGCTCCGAGCTGTCCGCCGCCACTACCACCGTCCCCAGCCGCCGGTCCCCCTCCCGCAGCGGAAACGCCACGCTACGCCCATCCGGCTCCACCGCCTCCATCACGATCGCCGCCGACTGCAGCTCCAGCGCCTGCGCCACCCGCGCCGCCGCCGTCGGCAGCACCTCCGCTAGCGTCCCCCCCCGCAGCAACAGGCGCGCCATCTCCATCACCAGGCTCGCCTCCCGCCGGCGCTCCAGCGCCTCCCTGCGCGCCCGCGACGTCGGGACCGGAATGAAGCCCAGGAGGCGTGACATACCCGCTCAGCGTAGATGAACGTCGTTCGTCCGGACTCATCCGCGTATCCTCATGCGCGCCCGCGCCACCGTCGATGGGTAGCGAAGTGGCCCCGAGCGAGCGACAACGCGGAATCATGCACCCCGCCAGACACCGGATGCGCAGCTGGAGGACACCCCGCGCGTTCCTGATCGGGAACCCCCGCGCACCCCTGATCGGGAACCCCCGCGCACCCCTGATCGGGCACCCCGGCTGGCTCCTGATCGCAGCCATCTGCGCACTCTCCGTTGCGGGCGCCTTTGCACTCTCCGCGCCCACCGTGGCCGCCTCCGCGCCCACCATCGCCGCGGGCGCTGTCTCCCCGCTCCCCGCCTCGGACTACCTGACACGCCCCGTGTGCTCGGCCCCCGCCCCCGGCCACGCCGCCTGCCTGGCGCTGGAGCTGGTGCCCCGGACGGCGGCGGCGCGCGCCCGCACGCACCCTCTGGGGATGACCCGCAGCACTCCGATCAGAGCGGGCAGGGCGGCGGAAGGCGCCGACGGCCTGCGCCCGGAAGACCTGCGCGACGCCTACTTCCCCGGCGAACAGCCCGCGGCACCGGCGTCCGAACCGCAGACGATCGCGCTCGTGGACGCCTACGACGACCCCCACGCCGAAGCCGACCTGGGGGTGTACGACCAGGAATTCGGGCTGCCCCCGTGCACCGAAGCGAATGGGTGCTTCGAGAAGGTCAACCAGCGTGGCGAAACCGGACACCCCCCATCCGCAAGCGGCGCGCAGGAGCAAGAAGAAGCCTCGGGATGGGCGCTCGAGATCTCCACCGACATCGAGGTGGCCCATGCGGTCTGCCAGAACTGCCACATCCTGCTGGTGGAGGCCAACACCTCGCAGAGCTCCGATCTCGATGCCGCCGAGGAAGCCGCCGTGACGCTCAAAGCGACGGAGATCTCCAACTCCTGGGGAGGCCAGGAGCTCGGGTTCGACAGCGCGGCCTTCAACCAGCCCGGAACCGTGATCACTGCGTCCGCCGGAGACAACGGCTACCGCAACTGGACCGAAGCCGAAGCCGCCGAATCGGGGGGCGCATCCGGCTACTTCGCGGGCGCCGACTATCCCGCCTCCTCGCCCCACGTGGTCGCGGTGGGCGGCACCAAGCTGACCCTCGCCGGCGAAACGTGGCACAGCGAGACCGTGTGGAACGAGGACAACCGCCCCGCCGGCGAAAACAACGGCGCCGGCGGTGGGGGCTGCAGCGAATGGTTCACCGCCCCGCAATGGCAGCAGCAGGTACCCAACTGGTCCACCGTGGGCTGCGGGTCCAAACGGGCCGTGGCCGACGTCGCCGCCGACGCCGACCCCTACACCGGCGTGGCCGTCTACGACTCGGTCCCCTATGTGGAACAGAAAAAATCCACCGTGCTCCACTGGGTGCCCATCGGCGGCACCAGCGTGGCCTCCCCGATCGTCGCCTCCATGTTCGCCCTGGCCGGTGGCGCCCACGGCGTCGAATATCCCGCCAGCACCCTCTACTCCCACCTCGGCTCCACCCACCTGCACGACATCCTCGAAGGCGGCAACGGCGAATGCCACGGCGCATACCCCCAGGGCGGTTGCAGTGGCTCCCTCAGCTCGCCCTTCGACTGCGGCGTGGGCGCGCTGATCTGCAACGCCGCCCCCGGCTACGACGGCCCCACCGGGGTTGGCTCCCCTAACGGAATCGCCGCATTCAAGGCCAGCGGAGAAAGCAATGTGGAAGCCGAAGAAAAACGGCGCGCTGAAGAAAAATCGGCGGAAGAAAAACACACAGCGGAAAAGCTCACGGAAGAAAAGCTCCTGGAAGAAAAACACGCCAAAGAAAAGCTGGCCGAAGAAAAACTGCGCGGTGAAGAAAAACTGCACGCCGAAGAACGAGAAAAACGCGAAACCCAAGAACGCGAAGAACAGCAGAGCAAAGCAGCCAAGGAAGCAGAAGAAAAGAGGCAGCAGGGAGGCCCCACCGGGGTCTCGGCGGGCGCAGGCGCCGCAGCGGCGGGCCCCGCCGAAGAACGCCCAGAAGACGAAGAACCCGAAGCAGAAGCAACGGAAGGGGGTGGCGCGCACAAGAGCGCGAGCCACGCCGGGGTGAGCGTCCGCCTCTACGGCCTCACCCTCACCGCCAGCGCGAGCTACGCGCTCGCCCACGGACGACCCACCCTCTCCCGGGTGGCCTTCCTCTTCCACCTCAACGCCCCCACCCACGTGCGCGTGGTGCTCGCCAGAGAGGTCAAGGCAAAAAGGCATCCCACCTGGGCGCCGGTGTCGCAGACCCTCACGCTCACCGCCGCCAAGGGCCGCGACCACGGCCGCCTGCGCGGCAACGGCGCCCTGGCGCCCGGGCGCTACCGCCTAACGCTCACCCCCCTGCACGGCGCCCCGCAATCGATCGCCCTCTCGCTGCGGTAATCGCCCTCTCGCTGCGGTAGCCACTACCTGTGCAGGCCGCCACGGGCCCGCGCTTGCATGGGCGCGGGCCCCTTCGAGGCTTCGCTGCTCCGCTGGAGGGCGTGCTCGACCTGCTCGCCACGGCGGGTGAGCTCCCACGCGTTGGGCACACCCCGGGGCCCGCCGCCACCGAGATTGGCGATCAGCCCCTGCGACTCCAGCCGGCTGAGCAGCTTGGAGATCTGGCCCTGGTCGACCACCTCGGCGCGGTCGGCCACTTCGCGGTTGCTCGCCCCCGGGCGTTCGGCGATCGCCATCAGCACGCGGGCGGTGCGATAGGTAAGCCGCATCCCCACCCCCTCCACCGCGGAGCGCCCGCTGCGGGGGGCACGGGATTGGGAAGGGCGCCAGGGGGGCCGTGCGAGCTCGCGCTTGGCGGCGGCGCTACCCATGTAGGGGAGCAGGAGCAGGCTCATCAGCTCTCCCAGCAGCTCGGTCGGCGGCTCGGGGTCGGGCGCAAGCAGGCGCGCTTGGAGCACCGCGAGCAGCGCCCCCACCACCCCCTCGGCGGTGATCGCGGGGGGCTCCAGCCGCGACGCCGATTCCCGACGCCCCAGGTCGACGTACTCGCACAGCGCCGTGATCGCCTCAGCGCGGCGCCGCAGCACGCGGGGGCCGGCGCCCAGGGAGTAGACGATCCACAGGCGCGCCAGGTCGGGCTCCTGCTCGACCAGGGCCAGCAGCGCGGCAAGCGCCGCCCTGGTCCCGTCCACCCACCTGATCTCTTGCGCATACGCCTCCGCCATCACCGCGAGGGCGCGTTCAGAGCCCCAGTCGAAGGCCCCAAGGAGGCACTCTTCGAGGTCTCCATACAGCTCGCGCACCCTGCGCGGCGAGACCCCCGCCAGGGCGGCCACATCCGCGAGCGTGACCGAGCCCAGGCCGCGGTCTGACACCGCCACCGCGGCGGCCCTCAGGATGCGCGTGTTCCTGTCGTCCTCCACCTGATCCCTCTCTCGATTCCCGATCCCCACGCCTACGCCTACGCCGCAAGCTTGATCTTTCCCATCGACATTATCTTCTCATTGTCCAGCCTTCGGCGGCGTCGTCGTAAACCGGTGTTTCCCGCCCCCCGGTTGCGGGCGTGTGGCGGCCATCCCCGCAGAGCCCCGTTCCGGGCGTGTGGCGGCTATCCCCGCAGAGCCCGTTCCGGGCCGCGTGGCGGCCATCCCTGCAGCGGTCCCTCCGTGGGAGGGTCGAGCGCACGGCGGTCATCCCCGCGTGGGGCCCCGCTGGAGAAGATCCGGGCGCACGGGTGGGTGTCGCCGGGGTGCCTGTGGGTCGATGTGCGGCCCGCTGTTTCCCACTTATCGGGCGCCGTGCGCCCAATACCGAGCGGGCGAAACCGACATATATGCAGGGGAAACTCGACCTCGCACGGACGGCCTGCCGAGGTCGAGACGGACCGCCCGGCAATTTGAATTGCGCGAGCGGGCGATCGGACCTACCCTCGTGCGACCGACGATTGGAACCGAAAGCGGTGAGCAGTGCACGACCCGACAACCATCGACCCGAAACCTTCCCTTGCGCCCGTAGCTCAACTGGCTAACGGCCACGAAAGCATTGGTGCCGGATCTCCGAGTGTAGTCATTCAACCGGCAACGAACCCCGGGCCCCGTGCCCGGGTGACTCGCAGGCCGGCGGCTATCTGCCGCGCAGCGGTCGCTTGGCATGAGAAAGCCCTTGCGAGTCGTGTCCTACAGAGCAGCGGCCTTCTAAGCCGCCGATGTGGGTTCGAGCCCCGCCGGGCGTACCTTCGACTCACATATCTTCAACTCTCGTACCTCAGACTCCCCCACCTTCGACTCCAGTACCCGTGAAGTGCTCGACCAGCTCACACGGGCGCTGAGCGCCGTCGCGCCGCGGGGCGAGTTCTCGGTGATCCCCTTGTACAACCCCCGCCGGGGGGCGGACGCCCAGATATTCTTTGCGCGCGGGAGCGCGGGGGCGGGCGAGGAGGCGGAGCTGGGCAACAGGCCGGGGGGGCGCGACTGGTCGCGGTCGGCGCGCGCCGCACAGTCGGCGGGTCCCGCACGGAAGTCGGCGAGCGCCACACCGTCGGCGGGCACCGCACGGGAGTCGGCACGCGCCGCACGGCTGGACGCGGCGCGAGAGGCCCTGGCGGCACTGCCCGAGGTGGCCGCCGTGAGCACCCGCCGGGACTCGCTGTCGGTCCGCTTCGCGGATGCCCGCGTGGGGTGGCTGGGGGAGCGCTTGGAGTCGGGGGAGCTCGGGGTGCTGGATGCGCGGGACATCCTGGGGGGCGAGGAGGTGGTGGTGAACTTCTGCGACGCCAACCCCACGAAGGCGCTGCACGTCGGCCATCTGCGCAACATCGCCCTCGGCCAGGCGCTTGCCGCGGCGCTCGCCGCGGCGGGGGCCAGGGTGACCCGCCAGAGCCAGGTGAGCGACTACTGCCGCAGCATGGGGGAAGCGCTGGCGGGCTACATGGAGCTGCCCGCGCACGTCACCCCGCGCACGCTGGGCGTGAAGGGCGACCACTTCGTGGGGGAATGCTTCATGCGCTACGCGGGCACCCCGGCCAACGCGCCGGCGCGAGAGGACGGAATGGGAGCGTCGGAGCACGGGCGACCCTGGGGGGACGGGACGCAGGCCCCGATGCCTGGCGAGCTGGGGACCATCGCGCCTCTGCAGAGCGAGGGCTCGGGGGACCCGGCGCTGAGCGCCGAGGAAGCGGTCCGCAACGACCTCGCGGACGAGCTGCTGGAGCGCTGGAGCGCGGGCGAGGAGGAGATCGTGGAGCGGTGGCGGAGGCTGCGGGGGTGGGCGCTCGAGGGGCAGGACACGACGCTCGCGGCGCTCGGGGTGAGGCTCGACCGGATGGTGCAGGAGTCGGACTCCCGGCCGCTCACCCGCTGGATTATCGACACGGGGCTGGCCTGCGGGGCGCTCACGCGGGTGGAGGGCGGGGCGGTGGTGTACGAGACGGGGGAGGAGGAGTACCCGCGACTGCTGCTGGCGCGGGCGGACGGCTTTCCCACCCAGCACCTGCGCACGTTCGCGCTGTGGCACGCACTGCGGGGCTCGCTCGAGGGCACGCGCTCGATCGAGCTCGTGGGCGAGGAGTGGCACGCATACGTGCGCTACCACCGGCGGCTGATGGGCCGCATCGAGTCCTGGGGGGAGGCCAGGCAGGAGCTGGATACCCAGCTGGAGAACGCCCACCCAAACGCCCCCCAGGGTCACCCTACGAGCACCCCCCAGGGTCACCCCACGAGCAACGTGATCTACGGGATGGTGACGGTGGAGGGGGGGCCGGTGAAGTCGAGCAACGGGAGGCCCCCGCTGGTGGACGGGCTGCTGGAGCGGCTGTCAGCCTCGGCGGAGCTGGGGGAGCTGGCGGAGCAGAGCGGGGGGCGCCTCACACGGGGCGACCTGGCGGGGACGATCGCACTGGGGCTGTACCTGGGGCGCCCGACGCGCAAGCCGGTGGACCTCACGCTGAGCGAGATGCTGGAGCTGCGGGGGGGAATCGGGTGGGAGCTGGCGCGGGCGGCGGCGCACGCGTGGAGCCCAAGGTACGACGGCCGGCCCGACCCGGCCCCCGAGGATCCGCGCTACCGCCAGACGGTGCTGCAGTCCCAGTTCCACCGCCAGCTGCTGGGGCGGGCGGTGGGACAGCTCGACGTGTACGAGCTGGCGAGGTTCTACGGCCACCTGAGCCGCCGCTACCTGGCCACCCCCGCGGACGGCCGGGTGGCGCGCGCGATGCGCACCCTGCTCGCGGCGGGCCTCGGCGCGCTGGGCCTGCCGGGGGCGCAGGCCGCGGAGGGCGGGGCGGGGATGACGCCGAGCGGACTCGACACACCGGTCCTGCCGGGGGCGCGGCTCGCGGGGGGCGGGGAACGATGACGCTGCTCGCCACTCCCACGTGCGCGGAGAGCCAGGTGGCGCAGCTGGACCGCAACGAGGCGCTGCGGGGACCGCCGCCGGGGGCGGTGGAGCGGGTGCGGGCGGCGATCGCGCGAGCGCACATCTATCCGCACGAGGCGCTGGCGCGCGCGAGCGAGGCGGCGGCCTCCCATCTGGGGGTGGAGACGGAGCAGGTGATCCTTACGACGGGAGTGGACGAGACCGCGGACCTGTGCATCCTGGAGCTGGGGGACCCGTACACGGTCACGCCGGGCTTCGACGGCTACGGCGACCGGGCGGCGGCGCTCAACCAGCGCTGCCGGTCGTTCCCGCTGGGCGCGAACCACGAGCTCCCCCGGGAGCTGATCGAGGCGGTGGACCCGGGGCGGCTGGTGATGCTCTCGAGCCCGAACAACCCGACGGCCAACAGGTTCGCGGGGGAGTCACTGCGGGAGCTGCTGGGGCGCTCGGCGCAGGTGCTGCTGGACGAGACCTACGCGGACTTCTGCGCGGACGGGGCCGACCTTCGCGCGGGCACGACGGACCTCGACTCGGGAACGGCTGACCTTCGCGCGGTGGCGCCGGAGCTCAGCTCGAGGGCACCCGGCCTGGGGTGGCTGGCGGAGTACCCGAACCTGCTGGTGTTCCGGTCGTTCTCGAAGGCGTACGGGCTGGCGGGCCTGCGGATCGGGTGCGTAGTGGGAGAGGAGCGGCTGATCGGGCGGCTGCGGGCGCGGCAGGCGTACCTCACGACGAGCGGCCTGGCGGCGGAAGCGCTGATTGGGGCGCTCGAGAGCGACCCGGACTTCCCCACCCGCCATGCGCGCGAGGTGGTGGCGCTGCGCGAGGAGCTGATCGGGCGGCTGCGGGGGGTGGGGCTGTTCGAGCGGGTGTACGAGAGCGAGACGAACTTCGTGTTCGTGATGTGCGCGTCGGCGGGGGAGGCGACGTGGATACGTCAGACGTTGGCGCACGCGAACGTGATCGTGGCCTCCACGACCCCCCTGGGGGAGCCGGCGGGGCTGCGCATCGGGGTGGGCCTGCAAGGGGACACCGACCGGCTGATCGCTGGATTGACCGAGATCGGGGGCCTGCGCTACGGCCCTCGCCCAACCGCGAGCCCGCGTGCCGACGCGGGCGCAATCGAGGGCCCGCGTGCCGACGCGGGCGCAACCGCGAGCCCGCGTGCCGACGCGGGCGCAACCGAGGGCCTGCACGAGGCGGGCCGGAAGGAGGAGATGCAGACATGAGCCCCAGCCCCCAGATGATCGCGGCGATCACGCCGGAGGCGATCCACCGCGCGGCCTTCCGGCCGACGCTGCTGAGAGCGCTGGACTACCTGGCGGGGTGGGCGACGGCGGAGCTGTTGATGGCGATTCTCGAAGACGGGCCGCTGCTGGAGGCGCTGGAGCAGGGGGTCTCGGCTGAGGAGCTGGCGCAGCGGCTGGGGTCGCCGGACAGCGAGCGCACAGGGGCATCGGGGAGCGAGCTGACGGGGGCGCTGCTGCAGGCGTTGCACTCCGAGGGGGCGCTCGTACTGGAGGGTGGTGTGTACCGCCTCGCGGAAGACCTCTCGGAGCTGCGGGCGGTGCACGGGTGGCTGGAGCTGTTGATGGAGGGCTACCGCGATCTCTTCCAGGGGGTGGGGCGGCTGCTGCGGGAGGGTGATGGGAGCATCGAGCGCAACCACCTGCGGGTGGCGCTGGGGAGCGCGCGGATCGCGATCTACGACGCGGTGCCGCTGACGCTGCGGCTGATCGAGCGGGTGGGGGCGTCGGAGGGGGTGGTTCTGGACTACGGGTGCGGCAACGCGCTGTACCTGATCACGCTGTGCACCCAGCACCCGGGGCTGCGGGCGATCGGGGTGGAGCTGGCGCTGGACACGGTGGAAGCGGCGCGGGGCCACGTGCGCGAAGCGGGGTTGGAGGACCGCATCACGATCGAGCATGCCTCGGCGCCCGACTACACACCGTCGGAGGAGGTGGACTTCGTGGTGTCGGCGTTCGTGCTGCACGAGATCGTGGGCCAGCGGGGGGTGGAGGGGACGGTGGAGTTCCTGCGCTCCTTCGGCGAGCGCTTCCCCACGGCGCGCCTGTTGATCATCGAGGTCTCGAACCCCTACGAGGAAGGCCGCGGCGAGCTGGTGGGCTCAGACCGCCAGGGGCGGGGCTACTACAACTACTACATCTGGCTGCACTCGGTGACCACCCAGCGGCTGCTCCCGCACGAGCAGTGGTTACAGCTGTTCGAGCGCGCGGGCTACCGGGTGGCCCACGAAGAGCGAGTGGACGACATCGTGGACTCCACGGGCCTGGAGATCGGCTACGCGCTGGAGCGGATTTAAGGTCTTATTTTGAGATCGTCCGCGCGGGGCGCGCGGAGAACGGGGTGGTGCGCGCGAGGCTTCCATGCCTCGCGGCCGGGGCGTGGCGGATCACGAGCGGGGAGCGCGGAGGTACATATATTCTTTTTTAAGTTGCGTATAACTATTGTTAGACGCAACTCGAATTTTTCATATCAATGCCTTGCCCACCTTGACGGACAGAGTGGAGCAGGAGGCGCACTGTGGTGGTATGATGGTGCACTCATGGTGGTACGAACGCAGATCACGCTCGACGCCGACGCCCACCGGCGCGCCAAGCGGCGCGCGGCGGACCTGGGGATCTCCTTTGCGGAGTACGTGCGCAGAACGTTGGATCGAGATCTCGGCGACGAGCCGAAGGGGGATATCAGCGCGATCTTCGGCCTGTTCGACTCGGGGCTCTCCGATGTCTCGAGCAACGTGGACAAGTACCTCGGCGAGGCGGCGTGGAAGGAGCATCTGCGCGAGACCGGACAGCCCGATCGTTGAGCCTGTTCGTCGATACCTCCGCGTTCTACGCCGCCGCCGATGCGCGCGACCGGCACCACAGACGCGCGGCTGAGCTGCTCGGTGCTGCCGACGGTCTCACCACGACGGACCACGTGCTCGTCGAGTCGTGGCGGCTGATGCGCGATCTCGGCGGATATGCAAACGCGGAGCGCTTCTGGAGGGAGGTTTGCCGCGGTCTGGCCACCGTCGAGACGGTACTGCCCGGCGACCTCGACACGGCATGGCGAATTGGCGAGGCGTTCCCCGACCAGGACTTCTCGATCGTCGATCGCACCAGCTTCGCGGTCATGGAGCGCCTCGGCATCACAAGCGCGGCCAGCTTCGACGCGCACTTCTCGATCTACCGCTTCGGGCCACGCCGCGAAAGGGCGTTCGAGGTGCGCTGCTGAACCTCCGCGGGTGTGCGTAGCGCGCCGGCGCGGGCTCGCCTCACGGAAGAGTCCTCAGGCGGGAGCGAGCAGCTCCGAGGGGGCGCCGAAGGGGTGCAGACACGTGGGCAGCGCTACGGAGCCGTCCTCGCGCTGGCCGTTCTCGAGCAGGGCGATGATCGTGCGCCCGACGGCGACTGCGGTGCCGTTGAGGGTGTGGAGGATCTCCGTACGCTTGTCGCGGCGGGCGCGGATGTTGAGGCGGCGGGCCTGGTAGTCGGTGGTGTTGGAGCAGGAGGTCAGCTCGCGGTAGCGGCCCTGGCTGGGCAGCCACGCCTCGCAGTCGTACTTCTTGGCGGCGGAGGCGCCGAGGTCGCCCACGGCGATGTTGACGACGCGGTAGGGAAGGGCGAGCTCGCCGAGGATCTCCTCCTCGATGGCGAGGATGCGCTCGTGCTCGACGCCTGAGTGGGGGGGCTCGACGAAGCTGAACATCTCCACCTTGTCGAACTGGTGGACGCGGAAGATGCCGCGGGTGTCTTTGCCGGCGGCGCCGGCCTCGCGGCGGAAGCAGGGGGAGAAGCCGGCATAGCGCACGGGCAGCCGCGCGACGTCGAGGATCTCTTCGTCGTGCAGCGAGGCGAGGGCGACCTCGGAGGTGCCGACGAGGTACAGCTCGTCCTCGGGGAGGCGGTAGATCTGCTGCTCGGTGTCGGGCAGGAAGCCGGTCCCGAACAGGGCGCGCTCGCGCACCAGCACGGGGGGCACAACTGGTTCGAAGCCGTGGTGGCGGAGCTTCTCGAGGACCCAGCGCACGAGCGCGAGCTCGAGCAGCACGAGGTCGCCCTTCAGGTAGGCGAAGCGGGCGCCGGAGAGCTTGGCGGCGTGGTCCATATCGATCATCGGCCCCGCCAGCTCGAGGTGGTCGCGGGGGGTGAATGTGGACCCACCCGACCAGGGCCCGCCGGCCTCGCCGGCCCCGGACCGACCGGCCTCGGGTACGGCCTCGGCCCCGTCCTCCTCAGACCCGGCGGCCTCGGGCCCACCCATCACGACCTCCCCGACGACCCGCACGAGCTCGTCCTCGGGACCGGGGGCGGCGGTGGGATCGGGCAGGTTGGGCAGCGGCAGGAGGGCCCCGTCCAGTTGGCCCTCCACCTCGGCGAGCTGCTGGGTCAGCTCCTTCTCGCGGACCCCCAGCTCACGCTGCTCGGCGATCGCGCCCGCGGCGTCCTCGCCGGCGCGCTTGGCCTGAGCGATCGCCTCGGCGGCGGCGTTGCGGCGGGCGCGCAGCGCCTCCAGCTCGGGGATGATCGCGCGGCGACGCTCGTCAAGCTCGATCACGCGGTCGAGGCCGTCCGCGGCGTCGGCTCCGCGGCGGGCCAGCGCCTGGCGAACCGCGTCGGGCTGCTGGCGGATGAGCTTGATGTCGAGCACGCGCTATTTGGCCGCGCCGGTGGAGGTACCTTCCAGGGAGGTGTTTTCGATGACCGGCACCTTGGGGGTCTGCAGGCCGGAGTACTTGGCGAGGAATTCCGCGACTTCGTGGGCCTGGGCGCCGACGAGGATGTTCTGGGGCATGATCGCCCCGGAGAAGCCCCCGTTGCGGATGGCGAACAGGACCTGGGAGTACTGCTCCTTGCGGAAGTTGAAGTTGGGGCCGTTGGTGCGCAGGCGGTCCTTGATGCTGAGCGCGGAGCCCTCGGCACCCACGGTGGCGAGGGTGTGGCAGCCGGAGCAGCGGTCGAGAAACAGCACGGCCCCGTTGTAGTAGCGACTGGATTTGGCCACCTGGATGCCCTGGGTGCCGCAGGCGGAAAGGGTCGCCGCGGCGGCGAGCACGGCGGCGAGCACGGCGAACCTGGCGATCCTGGGATGGTGCAGGTGGGCCTTCATACCGGCCGGAATATATAGGCTCGCCCGATGAGGCTACGGCCCCTCGCCGCAGTGTTGCTCTTACCGCTCCTGCTGGCGGGTTGCGGGGGAGGCGGGACCACCCAGGTGACGGGCCATACACTGAGGCTGACGCTGAGCGAGTACCGCATCGTGCCGCAGCGCGCGAGCGTGCCCGCGGGGGCCCTGGAGATCGTGGCCCGCAACGGGGGCATCCTCACCCACAACGTGGTCCTCCAGCGGGGCAGCCTGGACTCCACCGATCGGAGCGCCCTCGCGAAGATCCACTCGCTGCTCCCCGGGGCGAGCGGCACGGTGCGCACGGGCCCGCTGGCGCCAGGCCATTACCTGCTGGTGAGCACTGTGGGCAACCAGGCGGCGCTGGGCATGGCGGCGACGCTGATCGTACGGTGAGAGCGAGGAATTGCCTATGCTCGACGCCGACACACAGCGTGCGAAGGGTTGTGGAGTCCAGCTGAGATGCAGAAGGAAGGTGGAGGATAGGCGGTGGATGGGATCGAGTGCGAGAGCCTGCGCAAGGCGTATCGCAATGTGCGGGCCCTCGACGGAGTGTCGTTCGTGGCAGAGGCCGGCAAGGTGCTCGCGCTGCTCGGCTCAAACGGCTCCGGCAAGACAACGACCGTCCGCGTGCTCACCACGCAGGTCGCCCCGGACTCCGGCTCGGCGCGGGTGTGCGGCAAAGACGTGCTGCGCAATGCCCCCGCCGTGCGGGAGGTGATCGGGCTGACCGCCCAGGAGACGCATATCGACAAATACATCACCGCCGCGGAGTACATGAACCTGGTCGCCTGGTTGCGCCACATTCCCCGAGCTCGCCGCCAGCAGGAAACGATGGCGCTGCTGGGGGAGTTCGAGTTGCAGGACACCGCGCACGCCTCCGCTGGCAGCTATTCCGGCGGCATGCGCCGCCGCCTCGACATCGCGGCGAGCTTCATCGGCAACCCCGCCGTCCTGTTTCTCGACGAGCCCTCCAACGGCCTGGACCCCCACAGCCGCCAGCGCCTGTGGGACATCATCCGCCGCCGCGCCCACGAGGGCGCGACTGTGCTGCTGACTACCCAGTACATGGAAGAAGCCGACGCCCTCGCCGACGCGATCGTGGTGCTGGCGCACGGACGCGTGATCGCCAGCGGCACCCCCGGGGAGCTCAAGGACCAGATCCGCGGCCGCGTCGTGGAGCTGACCCTGGCCGAGCCAGAGGAGATCGCCAAGACCACCGCGATCCTGACGGCCCTGGACGTGCGGCCGAATCCGGGCGAGACTCCCGCGGCGCTGCAGTTCGTCCTGCCCCAGTCGGGCCCCTCGCTGGTCGCGCTCCTGCGGCAGCTCGACGCGGAGGGCATCACGATCGAGGACGCGATCGCGCGTCGCCCGACGCTCGACGAGGCGTTCCTGCAGCTCACCAGCGGCGCCGAGCGCACGCCCGAGCCCGCGCTGGCGGACGGTGCCTCATGAGCTCCTACGAGTACGTCGTCCGCGCGAGCTCGGACACATTCGCCCTGCTGTACCGCAACGTCCTGCGCTATCGACGGATGCCCGACGTGATCGTGTTCCTGGTGATCCAGCCGCTGATCGTGCTGCTGCTGTTCCGCTACATCCTCGGGGGCGCGATTCGCCTGCCGGGCATCAGCTACGTCGACTATCTCATGCCCGGGGTGTTCGGCATGGCGATCGTGATCGGGTCCTCGACGATCGGCATCGGCCTCGCCGAGGACCTGGCCTCGGGCACCGTGGACCACCTCCGGGCGCTGCCGATCGCACGCTCGGCCCTGCTGGTGGCTCGCACCTTCACCGACATCGCCCGCAACCTGCTCGTCATCCCCCTGATCGGGCTGCTCGGCGTGGCCGTGGGCTTCAACATGACCGCCACGCTCCCCAACCTGCTCCTTGCTTACGCGCTGCTGCTCGCGCTTGGGTTCGCGTTCGCGTGGATCTCCACGACCGTGGCACTGTGGACCAGCTCGGTGGAAGCCACCCAGGGACTTGTGATCCTCGTGGCGCTCACGGCCAGCTTCGCCTCCTCCGGGTTCGCTCCGGTCGCCACGATGCCGCACTGGCTGCGGGGCTCGATCAACGCGAGCCCGGTCACCTATGTCGACAACGCGGTGCGGGTCCTGATCACGTCCGCCAGCGGCCCGATCGCGCACGATGTCGTCCTCGCGCTCGTGTGGATCGTGGGGATCGTCGCCGTGATGGTGCCCCTCTCGGTGATGCGCTACGCACGTCACCTGCGCTGATCACCCGATCAGCGCGAGCCACTCCTCGACCGCCCGGGCCGTCGCGTGGGAATGCTCCTCCATCACCGTGAAGTGGTCGCCGGGCACATCGACCACGGCGTGGGCACCATCCCACCCGGACCGCCACTCCCCATCAGCGGCCATGCCGCCCATCGGCTCGGTGGCCCTGAGCAGCAGTGTCGCGCTCTGGAGCTCGGCGGGCTCGTATTCCTCCAGCAGCTGGCCATAGGCGATCATCGCGGTCAGGCGGGTATCGCCGATCGCCAGGTAGGCGCCTTCGCGCTCCAGCATTCCCTCGATCACCGGCGGCAGGATGCCGGACAGCGCCCCGCTGGGATACGTGTCGACCTGCACCACCCCGGCCGGCCGGACGCCGGCGCCCTCCAGGTGGGCCGCCACCGCGCCCGCCAGCAGCCCCCCGGTGGAGTGACCCAGCAGGACGAACGGCGCGTCGCCGGCAGCGCGCCGCACGGCCGCGGCCTGCGTCTCGATGGCAACCCGCAAGGTTGCGGGGAGCGGCTCTCCCGCCACGAAGCCCGGGACGGGCACCACCGTCAGGTCTCGCCGCCCGCCGAGGCTTTTCGCAAACCGCGCGTACTGATGCGGGCCCGCGGTGGCGAGGACCGAGGGAATGCAGATCAGCACAGGAGGCTTCCCGCCCTTGGACAGCCGGACCGGCGCCGGGAAGCGATCCGGCGCAAGCTGGGTGTCGAAGGTTGCCCGCAACCCCGCGGCGGCAGCCAGCAGGGCCATGCCCCGCTCGGGCTGGCCAAGCTGGTGCGCACGGCGAAAGAGTGAGCCCACCGTCAGCTCCGCCTCATCGCCGAACGTCGATCGCTCCCCCGGCGCGCCGGTCGGCGCAGCCGAACCCGTGGGCGTGTCGGTCTGCTCATGCGACCGCCGCGTCGGCGCGCCGGCTTGCGCAGCCGACCCCTCCCCACCGCGATCGATCAGCGGATCGAGCAGCGACTCGACGTACTCCGCCAGCGCCGCGGGCGTTGGGTGGTCGAACGCAAGCGTGGCCGGCAGGCTCAGCCCGGTAGCGGTGCTCAGCCAGTTGCGCAGCTCCACCCCAGCCAGGGAGTCGAACCCGAGCTCCAGGAAGGTCTGCTCCAGCTCCAGCTCCGCGGCTGAGCCATGGCCCAAGACAGTGGCCACTCGTGCGCCGACGATCTCGATCAACGCCCCCCTGCGCTCCTCCCTGGCTGTCAGCGCCAGCTGCGACACCAGCCATCCCCGCGCACGTTGCGGCCCACCCCGCGACGCCGCCGGGGCCAGCGCCGAGAGGAGCGCTGGCAGCGTCCCCGCCCGCGCCTCCGCGCGCAGCGCGCGCCGGTCGAGAGGTGCCAGCACGAGAGCAGGCCGATCGCTGGTGACAGCGAGGTCGAACAGCTCCAGTCCCTGGCTCGGGGAGAGTGTGTCAAAGCCCGCTGAGCCCGCCATCCGCCGCAAGTCCCGCGCGCCGAGGTAGCGACCCATCCCCACCTCCCCCCACAGGCCCCACGCCAGCGCGGTCCCGGCGAGCCCCTGCGCGCGCCGGCGCTCGGCGAGCGCGTCGAGGAACGCATTGGCCGCCGCGTAATTCCCCTGTCCGGGGCCCCCGAAAGTGGCCGCCATCGAGGAGAACAGGACGAACGCTCCCAGGTCGAGAGTCGCCGTCAGCTCGTGCAGGTGCAGCGCCGCGTCGAGCTTCGGCGCGAGCACCCGGTCCAGCTGCTCGGGGGTCATGGACTCGACCAGACCGTTGTCGAACACAGCCGAGGCGTGCACCACCGCCGTGAGTGGATCCGTGTCTGGCACCGAGTCCAGCAGAGCCTGCACCTGCGCCCGCTCGGACATGTCGCAGGCGACCATCCGCACGCGCGCGCCAAGCTGGGTGAGCTGCGCCTGCAGCTCCGCCGCGCCCGGTGCCTGGGGACCCCGCCGGCTGACGAGCAGCAGGTGATCCACCCCGTGCGCCACCACCAGATGTCGCGCCAGGAGGCCCCCCAGGCCGCCGGTGCCACCGGTGATCAGGACGGTGCCACGCCAAGCGCGCGCGGCGGCGTCCTCGCTCGCCCGCGGGGCGACCCGGGCAAGCCGAGGAGCGAAGGCATCGCCTTCGCGCAGGGCGAGTTGCGGCTCGTTCAGTTCGAGCGCACCGCCGAGCTGCGCACGGGAGCGCTCGGAGCCGTCGAGATCGATCAGCGCGAACCGCCCCGGGTGCTCAGATTGCGCCGAGCGCACCAGGCCCCACAGAGGTGCCAGGATCAGGCCAGATAGCTCCTCTCCATCTGCGACCTTGACCGCGTGCTCGGTCAGAAATACCAGCCGGGAGGCGGAGGAGCGCTCGTCAGCCAGCCAGCTCTGCATGGTGGCGAGGCTCTCGTGCAGGACCCTCCGCGCGGCGGCTGGCACCTGCTCGGCGCTGTCGCGGATGGCCACCCCCGTTAGGTCCACAAGGACCGCCTCCGGGGCATTCCCCTGGGCAGCGATCGGCGCCGCGACCCAGTCGACGCGGAAGATCGAGTCGCGGTGCGCGCTTGGTGCGGCGGTGAGCAGCTCCTTTGAGATCTCGCGTGTGACCAGGCGATCGATCGCGGCCACGGGGGCGCCGCTGCCATCCGCCAGCACCACCGATACAGCGTTGTCCTCTCCTGCCCGCGCGAGCCGGGCGCGCAGCGTGCGGGTGCCCGCGGCCAGCACCCTCGCCCCACCCCAGGCGAACGGGATGCCCGCCTTCGCCTCGCCCGCGACACTGCCCTCACTCGCGCTGAGCAGCGCGGCATGGAAGGCGGCGTCCAGCAGCGCCGGGTGCACGCCGAAGGACCCCGCCTGCGCCTCCTGGTCCTCCGGCAGTGAGACCTCCGCGAAGAGGTCATCCCCGTGACGCCAAGCTGCGCTCAACCCCTGGAAGGCCGGGCCGTATTCGAAGCCGAGCTCCCCCAGACGGTCGTAGAGGCCATCCACCGCCAGCGGCTGGGCGCCCTCGGGAGGCCACGCTTCCCCTGCCCGCAGGCCGACCATCGCATGCCCATCCTCCCCCTCGGCACGGGCGAGGGTGCCGCCAGCGTTGCGCACCCACTGCTCCGCGGTCTCCAGCAGACCGCCGCCCGCGTCATGCGCCACGCGGGAGTGGATGCCGATCGACCGTTGCCCCGTCTCGTCGGGTTCCCCGACCAGGACCTGCAGCTGCACCGCCCCCCGCTCCGGCAGGATCACCGGCGCCTCCAGCGCAAGCTCCTGCACGAGCTCGCAGCCAAGCTCGCCGCCCGCGTGGAGCGCCAGCTCCAGGAAGGCCGTCCCCGGCAGCAGGACCGCGCCGAGGACCACGTGGTCCCCGAGCCACGGGTGGCTCTCCAGCGAGATGCGCCCCGTGAACAGCCAGCCCTCCCCGCCGGCCACCGCGACAGCTGATCCCAGCAGGGGATGATGCGCCGCTGTCTGGCCCACCGAGGCGGCATCCCCGCTGCCGACCCGGGCGTTCAACCAGTAGCGCCGCCGCTGGAAGGGATACGTGGGCAGGACCACCCGCTTGGCGCCCGCACCCCGGAAAGCCTCCTCCCAGGCGACCTCCCCGCCGTGCACCCACAGCTCCGCCAGGGCGCCCAGCAGCACCGGGAGCTCTGGTTGCCGCCCCCGCAGCAGCGGCACCGCGAGGACGCCAGCGCCATCTGCTCCCGGGTCGCGGTTGCGATCGGAGTCATCGTCCTGACCAGCGCCGGCGTCCGGCTCACCGGCCGGCGGGTCGCTCAGACACTCCTGCGCCATCGCGCTGAGCACTCCATCGGGGCCAAGCTCCAGAAAACTGCGCACACCCTGGGCATGAAGCCAGCACACGCCAGCCGCGAAGCGCACCGGCTCGCGCACGTGGCGCACCCAGAACTCCGGCCTGCACAGCTCCTCCGCGGGGACGGGCTCCCCCGTCAGATTGGAGACGATCGGGATTTGCGGCTCGGCGAACGACAGGCTCCGCAGGGCATCCCCGAACTGCGCGAGCATCCCCTCCATGCGGGGGGAGTGAAATGCGTGGCTGACCCGCAGGCGCTTGGTCTTGCGCCCCTGCTCCACCCACGGCCGCGCCAGCTCCAGGACCGCGTCCTCATCGCCGGAGAGCACCACCGCGCGGGGACCGTTGACCGCCGCCAGGGCCACCCGTTCCGCCAGCTCTCCGGCCTCCGCCAGCTGTCCGCGCAGCTCCTGCTCGGAGGCCTGGATTGAGAGCATCGCGCCACCCTCCGGGAGCGCTTCCATCAGGCCCCCCCTCGCCGCGACCAGCGCGCAGGCGTCGGCGAGCGAGAGCACTCCCGCCACGTGCGCCGCGGCGAGCTCGCCGATCGAATGGCCCATCAGGAACGCGGGGCGCACGCCCCAGCTCTCCACCAGCCGGAACAGCGCGACCTCCAGCGCGAACAGGCCCGCCTGCGTGAAGGCCGTGCGCTGCAACAGCTCCTCCGCGAGCGGCGCATCTCGATCGGAGGGCTCCTCAGAGTCACCCACGGAGCCATTGGCTCCGAAGACTACGTCGCGCAGTGAGCGCTCGCATCCCATCTGCGCATCCAGCTCGATGCACAGCTCGTCAAACGCGGCGCGGAATGCCGGTGCGGACTCATATAGCCCGCTGCCCATCCCGACACGCTGGGCGCCCTGCCCGGAGAACAGAAACGCCAGCCCGCCGTCGAGCAGCGCACCGTCACCCGCCGTGCTGAGCGTCACACCCGTGCCAGATTCACCCCGCGCCACCGCGCCCAGGCCCTCCAGCAGCGCCCCGCGCTCCGCACCCAACACCACCGCCCGGTGCTCGAGGTGCGAGCGGCCCGTCAGCGAAAGCCCGACATCGGCAAGACCAACTGCGGGATGGCGCTCGACGTGCTCCCGCAGACGCTGTGCCTGGACCTGCAGGGCCGGCTCGCTCTTGGCGGAGAGCAGCCAGGGCCGCGGGGTGCCCTTGGCGGCATCCTCGGCAGCCTCGACCACGCCCGCCGGCGGCGCCTCCTCGACGATCACGTGCGCATTGGTGCCGCTGACCCCGAACGAGGAGATCCCCGCCCGGCGCGGCTCGCCGTCCCGCGCCCACGGCAGCTCATCGGTGAGGAGCTCCACTCCGCCGGCCGACCACTCCACGTGCCTGGAGGGGGCGTCGACGTGCAGGGTCCTTGGCAGCACACCGTGCTGGAGGGCCATCACCATCTTGATCACCCCCGCCGCGCCCGCGGCGGCCTGGGTGTGGCCGATGTTGGACTTGATCGACCCCAGCTGCAGCGGCCGCTCCCGGGGGCGGTCCTGACCGTAGCTTGCGAGCAGCGCCTGGGCCTCGATCGGGTCGCCCAGCGCGGTGCCCGTACCGTGGGCCTCGACCGCGTCGACCTGCGCGGGGGACAGCCGCGCATTGGCGAGCGCCTGGGCGATCACCCGCTGCTGGGCGGAGCCGTTGGGGGCCGTCAGGCCATTCGATGCGCCGTCCTGGTTGACCGCGCTGCCCCGGATCAGCGCCAACACGCGATGGCCGTTGCGTTCGGCCTCCGAGAGGCGCTCCAGCAACAACAGGCCCATGCCCTCGCTCCAGCCCGTGCCGTCGGCCCCGTCGGCGAAGGACTTGCAGCGCCCGTCGAGCGCGAGCCCGCGCTGGCGGGAGAACTCGATGAAGATGCCGGGCGTCGACATCACCGTCACCCCGCCCGCCAGCGCCAGCGAGCACTCCCCCGAGCGCAACGCCTGCCCAGCCAGGTGCAGCGCCACCAGCGAGGAGGAACAGGCGGTGTCGACCGTGACAGCCGGGCCCTCCAGCCCGAACGTGTAGGCGAGGCGGCCCGTCAGCACGCTGCCCGCGTTGCCCGTGCCGAGGTAGCCCTCCAGCTCGCCGAACTCCCTGGGGGCGGAGTGCACGCCCGCGCCATAGTCGTGGTACATCAGGCCCGCGAACACCCCCGTGCGGCTGCCCCGCAGCGCAGCGGGGTCGATCCCCGCGTCCTCAAACGCCTCCCACGCGCCTTCCAACAGCAGCCGCTGCTGCGGATCCATCGCCAGCGCCTCGCGGGGGCCGATGCCGAAGAAGCCGGCGTCGAACTCGTCGGCGTCGTGGAGAAAGCCGCCCTCGCGCGTATAGCTCGTGCCCGGCTGATCGGGGTCGGTGTCATACAGCGCCTCGAGGTCCCAGCCGCGGTTGACCGGGAACGGGGAGATCCCGTCGCTGCCCGCGGCGAGCAGCTGCCACAGCTCCAGCGGGCTGGACACGCCACCGGGGTAGCGACAGCTCATCCCCACGATCGCCAGCGGCTCGTCGAGCGCGGCCCGCGCGACCGTGGGGACGGCCACGCTCGCCTGCCGGCCAAAGACCTCGCGCAACAGGTGCCCCGCCACCGCGGCCGGCGTGGGGTGGTCGAAGACGAGGGTGGCGGGCAGACGGATGCCGGTCACGGCGTTCAGGCGGTTGCGCAGCTCCACCGCGGAGAGCGAGTCGAAGCCCGCGTCCTTGAAGGTCCGCCGCGGATCGACGGCCTGCGCGGAGGCATGCCCCAACACGGCGGCGACCTGTCCCCGCACGACCTCCAGGAGGAGTCCCTCGCGCTCATCCTGGCGGGCGCCGGCGAGACGCCGTGCCAGCGAGGCTGCCTGCTCCTCACCCGCACGGCGGGCGGGCGCCCGCACCAGGCCGCCGAACAGGCCCGGGAGCACCCCCATCCTCGCCTGGACCCGCAGCACCCCGAGATCCAACGGCGCCGCGAACACAAACGCCTGGTCCACGCCCAGCACGGCGTCGAACAGCTCGAGCGCCTGCGTGGAGGCGAGCATCCCCAGCCCCGAGCGGCCCATCCGCGAGCGATCGACCTCGCTCAGGCCGCCGGTGATCCCGCTGGCCGGCTCCCACAGCCCCCACGCCACCGACACACCGACCAAGCCCCGCGCACGACGGTACGCCGCCAGGCCATCGAGGAACGCGTTCGCCGCCGCATAGTTGCCCTGCCCCGGGCTGCCGAGCGTGCCGGCGGCGGAGGAGAACAGCACGAATGCCCGCAGGTCGAGCTGCGCGGTCAGCTCGTGCAGATGCCACGCCGCGTCCGCCTTCGGCGCGAGCACCCCGTCGAGACGCGCAGCCGTCAGCGAGCCGACCACACCGTCGTCCACCGCGCCCGCCGCGTGCACCACCGCGCGCAACGGGTGCTCGGCGGGAACGGACTCGAGCAGCCCCCGCACCGCCTCGCGATCGGAGACGTCGCAGGCGGCGATCGTGACGCTCGCGCCTAGCCCTTCGAGCTCCGCCCGCAACTCTGGTGCCCCCGCGGCTTCCGCGCCCTGGCGGCTCGCGAGCAGCAGGCGATCCACGCCGTGCTCGGCTACCAGATGCCTGGCCAGCAGGCCGCCCAGCGTGCCCGTGCCGCCGGTTATCAGGACGGTGCCCGCGCCGCCCAACATAGACTCGCTCGCGTCCGGCGGCGACTCGATCCGAGCCAGCCGCGGAGCGAGGACGCTGCCCGCGCGCACCGCCAGCTGCGCCTCGCCGCTGCCGAGCGCCAAGGCCAACCCGTCAGTGGACTCCGACCCATCCAGGTCCACGAGCATGAACCGCCCCGGGTGCTCGGACTGCGCGGAGCGCACCAGGCCCCACAGCGGCGCGCCGGCCAGGTCCGCGAGCTGATCCTCGGGACGGGCCGCGACGGCGCCGCTGGTCACCAGCACCAGGCGCGAGTCCGCAAAGCGCTCGTCCTTGAGCCACGCCTGCATGAGCGCGAGCCCGTGGTGGAGCGTCGCACGCGTTGCCTCGGACAAGTCCGCGGTGCTCGGCCCGGCCACACCAGGCAACCCATCCGCGCTCGAACCGGCCACATCGGGCAACCCGTCGGCGCCCCTCCCGGCCACGCCGGCGCCGAGTTCGACCAGCACCACCTCGGGCACGGCACCGCGCCGATCGAGCGCCTCGCCCAGCGCCGCCGGGTCGGCGTGCGCCTCCACCGCGCGCCCCGCCGCGGCGAGGGACGTGGCGAGCGCCGAGTCCTTGCCGCCGAGCAACACCCAGTCGCCGCGGGGGGAATCGGGGGACTCGGAGGCCACGGGCACCTCGATCCAGTCCATGGCCAGCAGCGACTCGCCGAGGCCGCCCGCGGCGGCGCGCACCTGGGATGCCGGCAGCTCACGCGCCACCAGCGAGTCGATCGAGGCGACCGGGGCGCCGGTCTCATCTGCCACCACGAGGGACACCGCGCCGTCCCGGGCCGCGGAGAGGCAGACTCGCAGGGCGGCCGCCCCGGGACTGTGGAGCTCCACGCCGTTGAAGGAGAACGGCAGGCGCAGCCCTGGGCGCTCGGCGCCGTCGGACACGGGCAGGCCGAGCGCGGCGTGAAACGCGCCGTCGAGCAAGGCGGGGTGAATCCCGAAGGCTCCGGCCTGGTCGCGCTCTCCCGCGGGGAGTGACACCTCCGCGAAGACGTCGCCCCCGCGACGCCACGCGGCGCGCAGGCCCTGGAAGACGGGGCCATATTCGATGCCCTGCCCGAGCAGGCGGTCGTAGAGATCGTTGACCTCGATGACCTCCGCGCCCGCGGGAGGCCAGGCTTCCTCGCGCAGTAGCGCGGCACGTTCGCCACTTCCCGCGGCGTGCCCGCCACCTCCCGCGTGCTCGCCACCTCCCGCGGCGCGGCCGTTCACCTGGCCGTTCGCCGGGGTGTGCCCGCGGGCTACCAGTACCCCGCTCGCGTGGCGGGTCCACTCGACGTCGAGCAGCGCGTCCGCGCCGGCGGCATCCGCCGGGCGGGAGTAGATCCCCACGGGGCGTCCCCCGGACTCCTCCAGCTCGCCGACCGTGACCTGCAACTGCACCGCGCCCCCCTTGCCGAGCACCAGCGGCGCCTCCAACGCGAGCTCCTGCACGACCGGACACCCGACCTGGGCGCCCGCGTGCAACGCCAGCTCCACGAACGCCGTGCCCGCCAGTAGCACCGTGCCCAGCACCGCGTGGTCCTCGAGCCAGGAATGGGACTCGAGCGAGAGCCGGCCCGTGAAGATCCCGCCCCGCTCGTCGGCCATCGCAACCGCCGCGCCCAGCAGCGGGTGACCGGCGGCGGAGAGCCCGATCGACGCGGGATCGCCTCCGCCGGCGCCCCCGGCCAGCCAGTAGCGCTCGCGCTGGAAGGCGTACGTCGGCAGCGCCACCCGCCTCGCGCCGGGGCCCGCGAACGCCTGTCCCCATTTCACATCGGCGCCCCGTACCCACAGCTGCGCCAGCGCGCCCGTGAACGCCTGTAGCTCGGGTCGCTGCCGGCGCAGCGCAGCAACGGCCAGCATGGGATTCTCGCCGAGGCCGTGGCCGGCGTCGGATACCTCCCCAGCGACGCCACCGTCACGGTCAGCCGACAGGGCCTCCACGCACTCCTCCACCATTGCGCTCAGCACGCCATCGGGGCCCAGCTCCAAGAACCGCCTCGCACCCCGCTCGTACAGAGACCGCACCCCAGCGCAGAACCGCACCGGCTCGCGCACGTGACGCACCCAGTACCCCGGCTCGCATAGCTCCTCGGCAACCAGCCCACCGGTGAGATTGGAGACGACCGGGATGCGCGGCGCGGCGTACGCCACACCCGCGGCCACCGCGGCGAACTCCTCCAATATCGGGTCCATCAGCGGCGAGTGAAACGCGTGCGAGACCTGCAGGCGCCGCGTCCTCACACCACGTCCCCCCCACACACCCGCCATGCCCAGCACCGCGCCCTCGTCACCGGACACCACCACCGACGACGGGCCATTCACCGCTGCTAACGAGACCCGGCCCGCCAACCCCTCGAGCGAGGCCAGCACCTCCTCCTCGGGCACCCCGACCGCGACCATCGCACCGCCCTCCGGCAACGCTTCCATCAGCCGCCCCCGCGCGGCGACCAGCGCGCAGGCGTCCGCCAACGAGAACACCCCTGCCACATGTGCCGCCGCCAGCTCGCCGATCGAGTGGCCGACCAAGAAATCGGGGCGCACGCCCAGGCTCTCGACCAGCCTAAACAACGCCACCTCGAGCGCGAACAGCCCGGCCTGGGTGAACACCGTCCGGTCCAGCAACCCCGCCTCGGGTGAGTCCTCGGGCGCGAACATCACCCCTCGCAACTCCCGCCCCAGGTGATCGTCCAAGACCCCACACACCTCATCCAACGCGTCCCCGAAAACCGCAAACGTCCCATACAGCTCCCTGCCCATCCCGGCCCACTGGGCGCCCTGGCCGGTGAACAGGAACGCCACGCCGCCAGTGATCCCGGCCACACCCGCGAGCGCACCGCCAGCCGCCGGGTCGCCCTCCGCCAGCGCCCCCAGACCCGCTAACAAACTCTCCCGCTCCTCGCCCATGACTACAGCGCGGTGCTCGAACGTCGAGCGTTCCAGCAACGAGCGCCCAACGTCGTTCACGCCGAACTCCGGGGAGCGGCTCACGAACTCCCGCAAACGCCCCGCCTGGCTCCGCAACGCCACCTCGCTCTTCCCCGACAGCAGCCACGGCAGCACTCCGGCGGCCACCTTGGTGGCGGGATCGCCGGTGGCAGCGCCGGCACCGTCGGCATCGGCGACGCCGTCAGCGGCGCTCGGGGCGGGGCCCGCGGGGGGGTGCTGATCCGCGGCGGCGGGCGCCTCCTCGATGATCAGGTGGGCGTTGGTGCCGCTGATCCCAAACGCGGAGATCCCGGCGCGGCGCGGCTCCTGGCCGCGCTCCCAGGGGACCTCCTCGGTCAGGAGCGCCACGTCGCCGGCGGACCAGTCCACCTGGGCGGAGGGCGCGTCCACGTGTAGGGTCCTGGGCAGTGCGCCGTGGCGCAGCGCCTGCACCATCTTGATCACCCCCGCCACCCCGGCGGCGGTGCCGGTGTGGCCGATGTTCGACTTCACCGACCCGAGCCACAGCGGCCGCCCCGCGGGACGGTCCTGCCCGTAGGCGGCGATCAGCGCCTGGGCCTCGATCGGGTCACCGAGGATGGTGCCGGTGCCGTGGGCCTCGACCGCGTCGACCTGCGCGGCCGTGAGCCCCGCGCTGGCGAGCGCCTGGGCGATCACGCGCTGCTGAGAGGGGCCGTTTGGCGCCGTCAGGCCGTTGCTCGCGCCGTCCTGGTTGATGGCGCTGCCGCGCACCAGGCCGAGCACCTGGTGGCCGTTGCGCTGGGCGTCGCGCAGGCGCTCCAGCAGCACCAGGCCGACGCCCTCGCCCCAGCCGACGCCGTCGGCGGCGTTGGCGAAGGACTTGCAGCGCCCGTCGGGCGCGAGACCCCGCTGGCGGGCGAACTCCACGAGCAGCCCCGGGGTGCTCAGCACGGTCACGCCGCCCGCCAGCGCCAGCTCGCACTCCCCCGCGCGCAGCGCCTGGCTGGCCAGGTGCAGCGCCACCAGCGAGGAGGAGCAGGCGGTGTCGATCGAGACCGCGGGGCCCTCCAGGCCGAAGGTGTAGGCGACCCGGCCCGAGGCGACGCTGTTGGAGCCACCGGTCAGGCGGTAGCCCTCGATGCCTTCCGCCTGCGCCCCGCTCACATCCATGCCGTAGGCGGAGGAGCTGATGCCGGCGAACACCCCGGTCTGGCTGCCGCGCAGCGAGGGGGGGTCGATGCCGGCGTCTTCAAGCGCCTCCCACGCGGCCTCCAGCAGCAGCCGCTGCTGGGGGTCCATCGCCAGCGCCTCGCGGGGGCCGATCCCGAAGAAATGGGCGTCGAACTCCCCGGCGTCCAGGAGGAATCCGCCCGCGCGGGCGTAGCACGTGCCGGGCCGGTCGGGATCGGGGTCATACAGGGCCTCCAGGTCCCAGCCGCGATCGGCGGGCATCGCGGAGACCCCGTCGCGGCCCGCGCTCACGAGCTGCCAGAGCCCCTCGGGGGAGCGCACGCCACCGGGGTAGCGGCAGCTCATCCCCACGATCGCCAGCGGTTCGTCGGACGCAGCGCGGGGGACCGCGGGGACGGCCACGCTCGCCTGCCGGCCGGAGGCCTCGCGCAGCAGGTGCCCGGCCACAGCGGCGGGGGTGGGGTAGTCGAATACGAGCGTGGCGGGCAGGCGCAGGCCGGTCACGGCGTTCAGGCGGTTGCGCAGCTCGATCGCGGAGAGCGAGTCGAAGCCGGCGTCCTTGAACGCCCTTTGCGGATCGACGTCCTGTGGGGAGGCATGCCCCAGCGCGCCGGCGACCTGGTCGCGCACGACCTCCAGCACGATCCCCTCGCGCTCCTCCTCGGGGGCGCCCGCCAGACGCCGCGCGAGCGACGCTCCCTGAACGCCTGAGCGGCGGGCGGGCATCCGCACCAGCCCTTTGAGCAGCGGCGGGAGCACACCCATCCGCGCCTGGGCGCGCAACACCCCCCCGAGATCCAGGGGGACGCAGAGCACGAGCCCCTGATCCGCGCCGAGCGCCGCGTCGAGGAGCTCGAGCGCCTGCTCGGAGGCGAGCGCCCCCACCCCCGAGCGCTGCATCCGCGCGCGATCGGACTCGCCCAGGCCACCGGTGAGTCCGCTGGCCTGCTCCCACAGCCCCCACGCCACCGACACCGCGGGGAGGCCCTGAGCGCGACGGTGGGCGGCGAGGCCATCCAGGAACGCGTTCGCGGCCGCGTAGTTGGCCTGCCCGGGGCTGCCCAGGGTGGCGGCGGCGGAGGAGAACAGGACGAACGCCGCGAGGTCGAGCTGCGCGGTCAGCTCGTGCAGATGCCACGCGGCGTCTGCCTTCGGCGCGAACACCCCGTCGAAGCGCTCGGCCGTCAGCGAGCCGATCACGCCGTCGTCGAGCGCTCCCGCCATGTGCACCACCGCGCTCAGCGGGCGCTCCGCGGGGATCGCGTCGAGCAGCCGCTGCAGCTGCTCGCGGTCGGACGCGTCGCACGCGGCGATCGTGACGCTCGCGCCAAGCGCTTGCAGCTCGGAGCGCAGCTCGTCGGCGCCCTCCGCCGCGGGGCCGCTGCGGCTCGCCAGCAGCAGGTGGCCGACGCCGTGCCGCGCCGCGAGGTGTCGGGCCACCAGACCGCCCAGCGTGCCGGTGCCGCCGGTGATCAGTACCGTGCCGGTCCCTCCGAGGGCGGAGGATTCCTCACTCGTGCCAGAAGACTCCTCGCTCGCGCCAGAGAACTCCTTACTCGCACCAGCGGCGACCCGGCTCAACCGGGGGACGAGCAGGCCGCCCTCGCGCACCGCCAGCTGGGGCTCATCGCCGTTGAGGGCCTCGCCCAGCATCGCGACGGACTCGGAGCCGTCCACATCGATCAGCACGAACCGCTGCGGGCTCTCCGACTGCGCGGAGCGCACCAGGCCCCACACCGGGGACTGCGCCAGCCCAGTGGCGCCCTCCGCGCCCACCGCCACCGCGCCCCGCGTGACCAACACCAAGCGCGAGCTCGCAAAACGCTCATCCGCGAGCCACCCCTGCACCAAGCCGAGCGCCCAGCGGCCAACCTCACCCGCCACTTCCGCCATACCACCGACGCTCCGCTCGCCGCCACCAACCACATCGGCCGGCTGCTCGCTGTCGGCCTGCTTGTGAGCGCCGTCCTCACCGCCGCTGGCCTGCTCGCCAGCGCCCACCTGCTCGCTTGCCAACCCGGCCTGACCCAGCGCGCAGTCCACGAGCACCACGCTTGGGACCGTCGCCCCTCCGTCCACCGCCTCGCCGAG
>DATMPY010000114.1:0-12152 GCA_035566955.1 Solirubrobacteraceae bacterium
GCTACGAGCCAGGCATTGGTGAGCTGGGTGCAGCCGAGCAGCGATGGTGGGAGCGCGATCACGGGTTACACGGTTACGCCTTATGTGGGCTCGACTGCGCAGAAATCGGTTGAAGTGGGCGCGGGTGCGACCTCTACGATCGTCAAAGGGTTGACCAACGGCACGAGCTACACGTTCACGGTCACCGCGAAGAACGTCGTCGGGAGCGGGTCGCCGTCGACTGCCTCGGGTGCTGTGGTTCCCCGAGACACGATCTTCGACTTCGCGATGCCGGCCACGAGCGACTCGGGGGACATGCACTCCGTCGAGCTCGGCGTGAAGTTCAGCTCCGAAGTGGCGGGCACCGTGACGGGCATCCGGTTCTACAAGGCCGCGGCGAACACCGGTACGCACATCGGCAGCCTGTGGAGCGCGAGCGGCACGCTGCTCGCAGCGGCCACCTTCACGGGCGAGAGCGCTTCGGGGTGGCAGCAGGCCAACTTCTCAACGCCGGTGGCGATCAGCGCGAACACGACATATGTCGCTGGCTATCTGGCGCCCAAAGGTCACTACTCGGACACCTCCTCTGCGTTTGCCTCCGTCGGGGTGAGCAATCCCCCTCTGCGGGCCCTCGCCAACCCGGTCAGCGCGAACGGCGTGTACTCCTACAGCAACTCCAGCGCGTTCCCGACCAGCACATATAAAGGGACCAACTACTGGGTCGACATCGACTTTGCGGCCTAGATGACGAGAGCCAAGACGATTGACTTTTCCTGGCGACGCAGTGGATCGAGAAGTGGTTTGCTGCATACGCAGCAGCCACGCACCTTGAGATCCCGCTGAAGACCCTGAGCAGGACGCCAGGCGCGCGGCTGACCGTCTGTGGTTATACTGTCCGGTATGACTCACAAGGTGGGACCCAAGGGCCAGGTGGTTCTGCCCAAGCCCCTGAGGAACGAGTTGGGGATTCACCCCGGGGACGAGGTTCTCTTCGAGCGGGAGGGCGGGGGCATCCGCGTGTGGAAGGCGCCCGCGGGGGACGATCTGTGGGGTTCGCTGCCGGCGGGGAAGATCGATCCGTTGCAGACGCTGATGGAGGAGAAACGGCGCGAACGCGAACGTGAGGATCGCGGACTGCGGGAGCGCGGGCGCTGAAGGGGGTTCTCGACGCGTGGGTCGTGATGGCCGTGCTCAGGGGCGAGCCGGCGGCGGAGCGCGCGCGGGCGCTGATGGGCGCGGGGATGGTGATGTCCTCGATCAACCTGGGAGAGGTGTACTACGCGCTCGTGAGATCTCACGGACCGGCGGTCGCCGAGGATCGCACGGCGGCGGTGCGGCGGGCGATCCAAGTGGAGACCCCGGACTGGCCCCTCGTGGCGGCGGCCGCCAGAGTGAAGGCGGCCGGGGGGATCTCCTACGCGGACGCCTTCTGTGTGGCGAGCGCCGAACGCCACCAAGGCCCGCTGTACACGGGCGACCCCGAGATCCTCGCGCTCGAGATCCCGGTGCGGAGGATCGACCTGCGCGCCCCTTGAGGCCCTGACGAGCAGTGCGCCACGACCGAGGGTGTGGCGCTTAGGTCTGGTGTCCATTCGGGATCGTCCGCGCGGGTTGGTGCATGTCCGACGCGCGTGCGCGCGGGGCTTCCATGCCCCGCGTCGTGGCGCCGCTGCGCAACCGGCAGCTGGGGTATTGACAAGAGGTGCGTCTTGTGGCTATGATGATTTTGTCATCGTCAACCAGGGTGGTTGGCGGGCACACATAGAGTCTGGTTGGGTCATCCCACCTCGCGGTTGACATCAGCGCTCGCGGGTCAAAAAAGCGGTGGGAGAGGGATCGGGTCGTCGATGAGGGAGTTTTTCAGCGTGGTTTCTAGAGGGAGATACACAGCGGGGATGTGCGCGACCCGCCCGGGGCGCGTACCTAGATGCGTCAGCAGCCTGACGCATCTCTCTCTCTCTCTCTCTCTCTTGCACTAGGGGGCTAGCCCCCGCTCCTCGTCGTTTGGCGCTTTGGCGTCGCCCAGGTTCTCCTTTGGGAGAGCGGGGATTCTCGGTGTTCGCGGTGCGGGGGGCGGTGTAGCGGTGGGGTCCGTGCGGACAGCCGCGGGCTCGCGGGTGCGCTCGGCATCGCGTGGCGCTTCGTCGCGTGGTGCCTCCTCGCCCGGGGTGTCGCTCGGCGCGCGGCGGCGCGCTGCGGCTCCCGCGCGGTTGGTGGCGCCGGAGGGGCGTCTGGTGGAGATTCAGCGCTCGCGGCTGCTGGCGGGCGCGGTCGGCGCGATCGACGAGTTGGGTTACGTGCACACCACGGTCGCGCAGATCACCTCGCGTGCGCGGGTGTCGCGGCGCACGTTCTATGAGTTGTTCGAGAATCGCGAGGAGTGTCTCGGTGCGCTGCTTGACGATGTCCTGGGGATGCTCGAGCGGGCGATCGCCGAGGCCGGCCTCGAGGGTCTGCCGTGGCGGGAGCGCCTCCGTGGGGGCCTGTTGGTGATTCTCGCGTTCTTCGATCGTGAGCCGGCGCTCGCGCGGGTGTGTGTAGTGCATTCTCAGCAGGGCGGCGCGACGGTGCTGGCACGCCGCGAGGAGATTCTCTCGCGCCTAGCCGGCGTGATCGACCAGGGTCGTAAAGAGGGGTCACGCGCAACCGAGTGCACCCCACTGACGGCCGAGGGCCTCGTCGGTGCAGCGTTCGGGATTCTTTATGCGCGCTTGGCGCGCGGGGACCAACAGCGACTTACGGGTCTGCTGGGGGAGTTGATGGGGATGATCGTGCTGCCCTATCTCGGCCCGGCGGCGGCACGTCGTGAGCAGCGCCGCCCGGCGCCTAAGCCGATCTCGCCCGCGCGGAGCGGGTCCTCGGCGTTCCTGCCGGCGCGGCGCGATCCGTTGCAGGAAGTTCAGATGCGCCTGACGTACCGCACGGCGCAGGTGCTGGAGTGCATCGCGCGGGAGCCGGGGGTCAGCAATCGGACGGTCGCGGATCGCGCGGGGGTCTCCGATCAGGGTCAGATCTCGAAGTTGCTCGCGCGTTTGGAGCGCCTAGGGCTTACCATCAACAGCGGTAACGGTCACGCCAAGGGTGAGCCGAATGCGTGGACGCTGACACAACTGGGCCGGGAGGTCGCACTGCGTCTCGGCACGAGCGGCTATCAGAAAGCGGCCGCGTGATGCGCCCGTGGCAGGTAGTCGTGAAGGCATGGGGGCTCTGGGGAGCACCCGGCCTTTCCATTCCATCAAGTGGCCGGCTGGGACTCAGTTGGCGGGAGAGCGAGGTAACTGATGTTCTCAAGGATACGTAAGCGCTTCACCTACGTGAATATTGCGTTGACGCTTGCGCTGGTCTTCGTGATGAGCGGCGGCGCATATGCAGCCAACCATTACCTGATCACCTCGACGAAGCAGATCAGTCCGAAGGTGCTCAGGTCGCTCGCGGGTAAGGCTGGAGCGGTGGGCCCGGCTGGACCCGCCGGCCCGCAGGGTCCTACAGGCCCCGCTGGGTCAAGGGGCGAAACTGGCGCTCCGGGGGTGCCCGGCAAAGAAGGCGCTCGTGGTGAAAAAGGGGAAACGGGCAAAGAAGGCCTGACCGGCTACGCCGAAACGCTGCCGTCTGGCAAGACCCTCAAGGGTGAGTTTGACGCACTCGGATACGCGTCGGGGGCGTTGCGTGGTGGCGTATCGGCCAGTATCGGCTTCCTTTTCCGCGTTGAAAATGAAACGCACGAAGGAGCGATCGCCCATCTTATCGGGCTGGAAGAAGGCGAAGGTGAACCTCACGCAAAACTCCCAGCAGGCTGCACCGGCAACTACAAGAATCCCGGTGCCGAAAAAGGCAACCTCTGCGTTTTCACTGGCATAGATCTCAATGTCTACACAGGCAATAGCTTCGCCCCGGTCGGTATCTGCGATACGACGCAGAACAAATGTACCGTTACCACAATTAGCCCGATCGGTTTCACAATCGAGGGTCTTGGCTTGGAAGAAGGTTTGATGCATCTGTCCGGAAGTTGGGCGGTGACCGCCGAATAGGCGAGACCCCTCCAAGCCCGCCCACAAGTTCCCCGGGCGGCCCGGTCCGCCCGGGGGCCCACCACACACCAACAAACCTAGACCACACGTCGACAGGCCATTACGCCAATGCGCTACCACCACCAGAAAGGCACCACCGTGACCGATCCAGAGCGTTCACCGAAGACACCGAGTATTGCGACCTGGATCTTCGCTGGGCTCCGTGCTTTTCTCCACGTCAAAGGGAGTGGTGCGCCTCCAGTCCCGCGCGGGCGCGGCCTGGCCCTCCCCGCCATCCTCCTGGTGCTTGCCACCGCGCTCACCTTTCTAGCCGCCTCCGCCGCTCTAGCCACCAACGAAACCGGTCCACCCAAATTCGACTTTCCGCTCAAAGCAAAGGAAATCCACGCGACTCGAGCCACCCTCGAAGCGGCCTCTGAAGACCCCATCGCCAGCGGCGAAATCCACTGGAAGATCGAATACGCCACCAGCCCCAGTGGCCCTTGGGCCGTTGCCGGAGAAGCGGTCATAACCGGATCCCATCCCGAAGATGAACCACCGGTTTTTGCCGGAGCCGCGCTGGTGGAGGTCGGGCACCTCGCTCCTGAAACTCATTACTACGCCCGCATTCTCGCCGAAAACAAATCCGGCTCGGCATCCTCCTCGACAGAATTCACCACCACCGGGCCCAGTGCCCCCGAAATCGGCTCCAAAGCCCCACAGGGCCAGTCGCCGTGCCCCGGCGCCGAAAGTGACTTTGGTGGCGGTATCTGCGGCCCGGTTACCCCTCCCCCGACGTCCGCTGAATTCAATACCCGAGTCGAGACCAACGCCCTCGAGACGACCTATGGCTGCGAATACTCCACGTCCGAATCCGGTCCGTGGACCCCGGTCGCTGGCGGTAGTGGCACGATCACCGTCGCCGAAGACTCCACCGAACTGGACCTCCATCTCACCGGTCTGAGCCCTGAAACCAGGTACTACCTCCTCTGCGAAGCCAGCAACGAAAAGGGCGCCGCCAAAGCGCTCGCGAGCTTCCAGACCCATACCGACCATCCCCAGGCGTCGGTAGGCCTGTCCAACAACGTCACTGGCACTTCCGTCCATCTGCCGCTTGGTGGTGTCAGGCCCAACGGCTATGAAACGCACTGGCGCTACGAATACGCTCCAGCCGAAGCGAATGGCCAGGCTCCCGTCGAAAGCAGCGCTGCCTGGCGTCCTGCGCCTGAAGCCCAGGGTACGATTCCTCAGGCCGAAGCCGGTTACACCGAACAGGGCAAGACCGTCGAAGGCGACATCACCGGCCTGACCCCATCCACGGTCTATTACATCCGTCTGTTCGCCGAAAGCACCAAGGGGACCGTCACGACGAACCCCGAACGTTTCGAAACGGCTGGTGCGCCGCTCGCGGTCACGTTCGCCACGCACGCGATCCACGGCGAAGCGATGCGCATTCTCGGGTCCGTCGAGCCGCATGGCTACGACACCCACTACCGCTTCCAGTACGTCATCCAGGAGCAGTTCGAAAAGCCGGGCCCAGAAGGGGAATGGGCCGCCGCCAAGGAAACACCCGAAGTCGACCTCGGCGCAGGCGTCAAAGAAGGAGAAAATATTTTTCATGACTTCAGGGGCTACGGAACCCAGCTTGTCGGCCAGGACCTCCCCGGCCTCCAGCCTGGCGTCACGTATCGCTACCGCATCGTGGCGGCCAGCACCGCCCCCGGCAACCCGGTGATCGACGGTGAAGGCGCGACTCTCACGGTGCCTGCGCCCTCAGACGCAGGTGCTGGTGAATCGTGTCCTAACGAATCGTTACGGATCGGTCTCTCTGCCCATCTGCGCGACTGTCGCGCCTACGAGCAGGTCACCCCGGTCGACAAGGAAGGCACGTTCGACATCCTCAAGTACGGCGCTGTTGCGGGCGGGGGTGGTCTTGTCGGGGAGGATGGGAATCATCTCGTGTTCAACGCGAGCTTCACGAAGTGGGGGCAGAGCCAGAGCCCATATCTCTTCTCGCGGGACCCCGAAAAGGGTTGGCAGATGACTGCGGGCGCGCCGCAGCCCGAAGCCGGGATCGACGCGTACGCTCCCGAGCTATTCAGCCCCGATCTCACCGATCTCGCGGTGCGCGCTCAGTGGCAGACCTCGGGTGTGGCGATGTCGCCGGAAGTCGAATTCAAGGCAGGGCCTGCCGGTGGCCCCTATGTGTCGATCAAGGTGCCCAGGGCGCAGGCACAGGCATCGGAGGACGGTTGGGTCGGTGCCTCTGAAGACTTCTCCAGGCTGGTTCTCGCGGTCGAAGACCGCGAACTGGTAAAAGGGCATCCTACCGGCACGGCTTCGGGTGCCGATCTTTATGAATACTCCACGCAGCCTGGGCTGCGTCAGCTCAACGTCGACTCCGCTGGCGCGACGATCGGCGGGTGCGGCGCGGCGATCGCGAAGGGGAGGGCGGAAGAATCCCCGGCGGGCGCTGGGGGGAGCAGTCCTCACGCGCTCTCTCCCGATGGCTCGCGGATCTTCTTCCAAGCGGCTCCGGGCTCGGACTGCTCGGAACCCACACACCTCTATATGCGCGTCAACGGGACGGAAACTGTGGACATCGGCCCCTACACGTTCGTGGCCGCCAACCGCGAGGACACAGAGCTGCTGCTCGACCAGCGCCACGGAGGGAACGTCGAATACTTCCTCTACGACACCGCAACCGCTACGGCGAAGCCAATCTTCACGATCCCCGGGGGCAGTCAACTGCTGGTCTCCGAAGACTTCAACGCCATCTACTTCGGATCGACCACGCGCCTTACCGCCGACGCGCCCCCCACTCCCGACGCTTTCACGGAAGAGCTCTACCGCTACGAAATTCCCACCGAGACCCTCCGCTTCGTCGTCCAGGTCGAAGTGGGCGCTCTGAATGGCGGTCGCTCTGTCAGCCCCGATGGCCGCTACTACTACTTCGGCGCGCAGCTGGTCGTCGCGGTCCCTGGCGCCGGCAAGGCGCCCGAAACTCCGGCCGCGGAGCATGCGAACCCGCAGGTGTACCGTTACGACAGCGTTG
Organism: Solirubrobacteraceae bacterium; assembly: GCA_035566955.1. GTDB lineage: Bacteria > Actinomycetota > Thermoleophilia > Solirubrobacterales > Solirubrobacteraceae > Palsa-744. The sequence goes on from DATMPY010000114.1 coordinate 7,042, forward strand.
AAGATGTCCTCGAGTGCGTCTCCTGCGCGTCGTCGTTCGATCCCGAACCGAGGTTGGGCGCCACCCTCGCCGCGGCCGACGGGTTCAGGGGTGTCGCCGAACCGCGCAACGGCACCCCCAGGGAGATCTCTGCCTCGGCGAACGGCGATTTCGTGTTCTTCGCCACAGCCGCCGCGCTGCTGCCCGCGGACGTCGACGGCGAAGTCGCACCCGAACTGGGGAACGCAGGCGGGGAACATGCCAGCAACGATGGCTTCACTTCGCTCTCCAGCGACGTCTACGAGTGGCGCAGGCTGGGCGTCGATGGCTGTGCGCTCCCGCAGGGCTGCCTGAGCCTCATCACGCCGGGCACGGGGGGTTATCAGGTGACGTTGATCGGCGCGACGGAGTCCGGTGGCGATGTGTTCTTCACGACGCATTCCGAGCTTCTTCCCCGGGATAACGACACCGCGGATGACATTTACGACGCTCGTGTTGGCGGTGGGTTCCCCGAACCGACTCGCGCGGTTGAATGCGAAGGCGACTCGTGCTCGACGCCGTTTGCGGCTCCGAGTGATCTCACGCCGTCGAGCGCGACGTTCCAGGGCGCCGGCGATGTGCTGGGCGCCAGCCCGCCGGAAGCCATGGCCAAGCCCACGGAAAAGCAGACGAAGAAGAAGGCGAGGAAGAAGACCAACTCGAGGAGGGGCGGGAAGTCCAGGAAGGGCGGGAAGTCCAGCAGGAAGGCCAAGCAATCGAACCGGAGGGCCAGGTAAAACATGTTCAAGTTGACCCCCGTTCTAACTCTCGCTGTCTGTCTCTCGATCGTCGGGTTGGCGGCTGCCAAGCCAAGTGCCAGCAAACCATTTGAAATCGAACCGGGCTCGTTCCACCTCACGCCCTCGACCGATCAGGCCGGCGCGCACGAGGATCTCACGACGACCCTGGATTTCAAGCACAACGCGCTGGGCCAGACGTTCAACGATGTGAAGGATGTCGTGGTTGAACTTCCCGTTGGCTTCGTCGGCAACAACACCGCTGTCCCCACGTGCGACCAGGCGCAGCTCACCGGTGCATTGCTTCTCCCCGGTAAAAAGCCTCTTACCGAATGTCCGCCTGCGAGCCAGGTCGGGCAGATCACGATCGAACTTGCGTTCAACGGGCTGCGGAAGGTGACGGTCCCGGTTTACAACATGGAAGTCAACAGCTTCGGGATCGTCGCGGAGCTCGGGTTCAAGACGCTCGCGGTGACCCAGATCATGCCGATCACGGTGCGCCCGGAAGACTCCGGTCTCACGGTCACCACCCCCAACATCGAAAAGGCCGCTGAAGCGCACGGCGTCTCGGTCACCATCTGGGGGCTTCCCTCCGCCAAGATCCACAACGCGCAGCGCGGCCGCGAATGTGTCTCACCCGCGGAACCCGGGTTTCCCGAATGTATGTTTGGTGGTGAGGAAGTGAACATTCCGGTCGAGCCGTTCCTTGCCAACGCGACGAGCTGCGGACCGTTCACGGCGAGGTTGAAGGTGGACGCGTGGGAGGACCCCGGGGCGTGGTCGGAAGCGGAATCGGCCGTCGGGCCGATCGGTGAATGCGAACGCGTGCACTTCGACCCGTCGCTGGTGGCGAGCCCGACGACGAACACCGCTGAATCATCGAGCGGGCTGAACGTCTCGCTGGTGGTCCCGCAGACGTGGGAAAACCCCTACTCGATCGCCACCTCGCATCTGAAGGACACCGTGCTGACGCTGCCGGTGGGTTACACGGTCAACCCGTCCGCCGGCTCGGGCCTCGGGGCGTGCACCCCGCAGCAGTTCGCGGTGGAAACGTCCTCCTCGCTGCCCGGCGAAGGCTGCCCCGCGGAATCGAAGATCGGCAGCGTCGAAGTGGAAACGCCGGTGCTCACGGAAAAGCTGACCGGCGCGATCTATGTCGCCAAGCCGTTCGACAACCCGTTCGACTCGCTGCTCGGCCTGTACATCGTCGTGAAGGACCCCTTCCGCGGAATCGTCGTCAAACTCGCCGGGCGAATCGAACCGAATCCCGTGACGGGACAACTGGTCACACGGTTCGACGACAATCCGCAGGTCCCGTTCAGCAAGTTCACGCTGAAGCTCCGCCAAGGCGTGACCTCGCCGCTGGTCAGCCCGCCCGCGTGCGGCGCGTACACCGCGACGGCGGACTTCACGCCGTGGTCCGCGCCGCTTATCCCGCAACTCCAGTATGGCTCGTTGCGGATCGAAAAGGGGATCGGCGGCGGCCCCTGCCCACCCGGTGGCATCCCACCGTTTCACCCCGGGATCATCGCGGGGACGCTCAACGACAGCGCCGGTGCGTACAGCCCGATGGACATCCGCATCACCCGCAACGACGGCGAACAGGAGATCACCCGCTTCACCTCGATCCTCCCCGCCGGGCTGACCGCGAAACTCACCGGGGTCCCGTTCTGCTCCGACGCCGACATCGAAGCCGCCAAGCACGTCACGGGCGCCCAGGAGGAAACCGAACCGTCCTGTCCGAAGGCCAGCGAAATCGGGCACTCCTTGGTGGGCGCCGGCGTCGGGAGCGTGCTCGCGTACACCCCCGGCAAGGTCTACATGGCTGGGCCGTACAACGGGGCTCCGTTCTCGATCGCGGCGATCACGAGCGCGAAGGTCGGCCCGTTCGACCTCGGGACCGTAGTCGTCCGCGAGGCGCTGGTCATCAACCCGGAAACCGCTGTTGTGACGGTCGACGCGAAAGCGTCCGATCCGATCCCGCACATCATCGACGGGATCGTCATCCACGTCCGCGACATCCGCATCTACATCGACCGGCCGCAGTTCATGATCAACCCGACGAACTGCGACCCCGCGAGCTTCGCCGCGACCGTCGACGGCGCCGGCGCCGATTTCACGAACCCCGCGGACCAGGTCCCGGTGACGGTCACGAACCCATTCCAGATGGCGAACTGCCAGAACCTCCAGTTCAAACCCACGTTCAAGGTCTCGACCTCGGGCAGGCCCTCCAGGTTGGATGGGGAGAGCCTGAGCGTGAAGCTCTCCTACCCCAACGCGCCGCAGGGCACGCAGACGAACATCAAGCTCGTCAAAGTGGAGCTCCCCAAGCAGCTGCCCTCGCGGCTGCCGACGTTGCAGAAAGCGTGCCCGGAAAAGACGTTCCTGGCGAACCCCGCGCTCTGCCCGGCGGCGTCGGTGATCGGACACGCGACGGCGAGCACGCCGATCCTGCCCGTTCCCCTCACGGGCCCGGCGTACTTCGTCTCCTACGGCGGCGCGAAGTTCCCCGAACTGATCATCGTGCTGCAGGGGTACGGCGTGACGTTGGATCTGCATGGGGAGACGTTCATCAGCAAAGCGGGGATCACGAGCAGCACGTTCCGCACGGTCCCGGATGATCCGATCGGCAGCTTCGAATTGACGTTGCCGCAGGGTCCGTTCTCGGCGTTGGCGGCGAATGGGAACCCGTGCAAGGGCACGTTGACGATGCCGACGGAATTCCTGGCGCAGAACGGCGACGCGATCCACGAGCAGACGAAGGTCGCGGTCAGCGGCTGCCCGAAGCACAAGGACAGGGCGAAGAAGAAGGCCAGGAAGGCCAGCCGCCGTGGCCGACGCTCACAGGGGAGGGGCGCACGGACGGAGCGGAGGTAGGAGGCTCGTGTGGTGTCGGGGCAGCCCCGCGGCCCGTGGATGGAGTCCACGCTCTTATGGGGACGAGCTCAGCACCCGCTCGCGGCCGCGAGCGCCCCGCACAGCTCCTCGAGCCGATCGGCTCCGAGTCTTGTGATCGGCTCGGTCAGTTGCGCCTTCGGCACGGTGCGCATGTTGTCGAGGGAGATCGCGCATTCGCGGGGCATTCCGTCCTCGGGGCCAAGCCGCACCTCGCTGAGGAGTCCCCGAATGCGCGCCGTGACGAGCGCCACGACCACATTGCGAAGTCTCGGGATCCCCTCGTCGCGGGCCAGAACACAGACGGGCCGGCGGCCCTCGACCTCGAGCTCGAGCCAGAAGATCCCGCCGCGGCTCACCAAGGCTCTTTGCGGATCGCCTCGCGGGCATTCGCCTCGGCCCAGCGATCTTCGCGCGCATCGAGCTCCTCCGCGGAGCGTCCTTCCTCGTCGTCGAGGTACGCCACCAGGCCGCTTTGGGCCTCGACAACGCGCAGCGCGGCCGTGGCCTGCGCGTCAGTCCAACGGGGCGCTTCCTCGAGCAGCTTTTCCTTCGCGGTCACCCCTACGATGGTAGCCCTTCGCGCTGGTGGCCCGCCCAGTCGGTCGCACGCCACGTTTCCCGTTCAAATGCTCCTCGAGGTCGTGGCCTCGGCCGGGTGCGTAGAGTGGCTCCTGGCCGAGAGCGCGGACGTCAGCGCGGCGCGCGGCGCGAGGAGATAATAGGATCGTGGTCGTGAGGCAGGACGGGTCCCCCCCAAGCCGTGGTGAGGCGCAGACGATGAGACACAGGTGCACAGGCGCCCTGCTGCTCGCCGCCGTCCTCGCAGCGGTGGGCCTCGCGGCGTGCGGCGGAGGGGGCTCGAGCGCCTCGACCCCGGCGGCCGCGGTCTCGAGCACCGCCTCGACTCCCGCGCCCGCCGTGACCGCGACGACCCCGGCGACCACCGCGACCGCGACCGCCCCGACGGCCACCGCCAAGCCCGCCGAACGCGCGCCGCGCCCCTCGACCACGTCGACCTCCAACTCCAGCAGCTCCAGCGGCCCCGCCGCGAGCTTCCGCACGCCGGGTGGGGACAACAGCATCCCCGACTATGGCAACGAAGCGCCTCCCACCGAACGCCAGCGCGCGACCGCCGCGCTCGCCGCCTTCCTGCGGGCCCGCGCCAACGGGGAATGGTCGAAGGCGTGCACCTACCTCGCGGGCACCACCCGCTCCCAGCTCGAACGGCTCGCCGGGGCCTCCAAAGGGAGGGTCAGCGGCTGCGGACCGATCCTCGCCGCGCTCTCCAAAGGCCCCGCCTCGACCCGCGCCGACACCCTCACCGCCGGCGTCGCCTCCCTGCGGATCAAGGGCAACAGCGCCTTCGCCCTCTACCACGGGCCCAAGGGCAGCAAGTACGTGATGCCGCTGCGCAACGAAGGGGGCGCCTGGAAGGTGAGCGAGCTTGCCCCGATCGCC
>DATMPY010000115.1:0-7886 GCA_035566955.1 Solirubrobacteraceae bacterium
GGCCCGGTGTCGGTGGGTGATCACCGGCTGCTGGCCAGGGTGCCGGGGGGCTGGTCGTTCGCGCAGGCGGCGTCGGTCCCGGTCGCGTTCTTGACGGCGTACTACGGGCTGGTGGAGCTTGGGGGTTTGCGGCGTGGTGAGCGGGTGTTGGTGCATGCGGGGACGGGTGGTGTGGGGATGGCTGCGGTGCAGCTTGCCAGGTGGCTGGGGGCGGAGGTGTTCGCGACGGCGAGCCCGGGGAAGTGGGGTGTGTTGCGGTCGCTCGGCTTGGATGATGCGCATATCGCGTCTTCGCGTTCGCTTGAGTTCGGGCAGTGTTTCCGCGACGCGACGGGCGGGCGGGGGGTGGGCGTCGTGTTGGATTCTCTGGCGGGGGAGTTCGTCGATGCCTCGCTTGGGTTGTTGGGTGAGGGTGGGCGGTTCATTGAGATGGGCAAGACCGATGTTCGTGACCCGGTGGAGGTCGCCAGGGTGTATCCAGGGGTTGCGTACCGGGCGTTCGATTTGATGGAGGCCGGCCCGGAGGGCATCCAGGGGATGTTTGGTGTGCTGTTGGGGTTGTTCGGGGAGGGGACGCTGCGACCGTTGCCGGTGGGTGTGTGGGATGTCCGTCGTGCGCCGGATGCGTTTCGGTTCATGAGCCAGGCGCGTCACACGGGGAAGCTCGCGCTGAGTGTCCCCACGGCTGTTGACTGGCATGGCACGGTGCTGGTCACGGGTGGGACGGGCACGCTGGGTGGCGTGGTGGCAAGGCATCTCGTTACCGAGCATGGTGCGCGTCGTTTGCTGCTGGCCAGTAGGAGTGGCGCGGACGCGCAGGGTGTCGTGGGGTTGCGCGCGGAGCTCGAGGCGCTTGGGGCGAGTGTGACGTTCGCGGCGTGCGATGTGTCTGACCGTGACGCGTTGAAGGGACTGCTCGACTCGATCCCAGAGGAGTTCCCGCTCTGCGGCGTGGTGCACGCGGCGGGGGTCCTCGACGATGGCATGGTCGAGTCGTTGACGGCTGAGCGCTTCGATGAAGTGTTCCGCGCGAAGGCTGCGGCGGCGTGGTCTCTGCACGAGCTGACCGAGGATCTCGATCTCGGGCTGTTCGTGTTGTTCTCTTCGGCGGCGGGGGCCCTGGGGAGCCCGGGGCAGGCGAGTTATGCGGCGGCGAACGCATACCTTGATGCATTGGCGGGGTATCGCCGCGCGCGGGGTCTTGTGGGCGTATCGATCGCGTGGGGTTTGTGGGAGCCGGCAAGCGGGCTCACCGCGGGTCTGGGTGACGCCGATCGCGCGCGTCTGGCGCGCTCGGGCTTGCGCGCGCTCTCCCGCGAGCGCGCGCTTGAGCTGTTCGACAGGGCCGTGTTCGGCAGCGCGCCATCCGTGTTCGCTGCCCCGTTGGACCGCGGAGTCCTCCGCGCGCAGGCTAGGGAGGGGTCTCTGCCCGGTCTGCTTGTTGGCTTGGTGCGTGTCCCTGCACGTCGTGTGGGCGAGCAGGCTGGGTCTTTGGCGCGGCGTCTGGCCGCGGCGCCGGTGGTTGAGCGCGAGGGCATAGTTCTGGGTCTGGTGCTTGCGCAGGCCGCGGCGGTGCTGGGCCATGCTTCGCCTGCGACTTTGGGTGCGCAGCGTTCGTTCAAGGACACGGGTTTCGACTCGCTCTCCGCGGTGGAGCTACGCAACCGCTTGAACACGATCACCGGCTTGCGGCTACCCGCGACACTGGTGTTCGACTACCCCACCCCGGCCGCCACGGCGCGATACCTGCTGGGTGAGGTTTCCGGTAGGCGTGTGGGTGTTGCGGTGTCGGCGGCTGTGTGGCGGGGGTCTGATGAGCCGCTGGCGATTGTGGGAATGAGCTGTCGCTACCCGGGTGGCGTGCGCTCCGCGGGGGATCTGTGGCGGCTCGTCGTCGCGGGCGGGGATGGCATCTCCCCGTTTCCGGAGGATCGCGGATGGGACCTGGAGGCTCTCTATGACCTGGACCCGGATCGGCCGGGTACGAGCTACGTGCGTGAGGGTGGCTTTCTCCCGGATGCAGCGGAGTTCGACGCTGGTTTTTTCGGGATCGGTCCGCGGGAGGCGTTGGCGATGGACCCGCAGCAGCGGTTGTTGCTGGAGGCGGCGTGGGAGGTGCTGGAGGATGCGGGGATCGACCCCGGGTCTTTGCGGGGTAGCCAGACGGGGGTGTTCGTGGGGATCAACGCCTCCGACTATGGGATGGGGTTGGGTAGGTCGGTCTCTGGGAGCCTTGAGGGTTATCGGTTGACGGGTGGTACGGGGAGTGTGGCGTCGGGTCGGGTGGCGTATACGTTTGGGTTTGAGGGCCCGGCGGTGTCGGTCGATACGGCATGCTCGTCGTCCCTTGTGGCGTTGCACCTGGCGTGTCAGGCGCTGCGCTCCGGTGAATGCGGGCTGGCGTTGGCGGGTGGTGTGACGGTGCTGGCCTCGCCGGGGTTGTTCGTGGAGTTCGCGCGCCAGCGGGGCCTTGCCCCGGACGGGCGGTGCAAGTCCTTCGCGGACGCGGCGGATGGCGCGGGTTTCTCCGAGGGTGTTGGTTTGGTGTTGTTAGAGCGTTTGTCTGACGCGGAGCGCAATGGTCATCGGGTGCTGGGGCTTGTGCGTGGTAGCGCCGTGAACCAGGATGGTGCGAGCAACGGGTTGACGGCGCCGAATGGTCCTTCCCAGCAGCGGGTGATCGCGCGTGCGCTTGAGAGCGCGGGGCTCTCGGCGAGCCAGGTCGATGCGGTGGAGGCACATGGGACGGGCACCACTTTGGGTGATCCGATCGAGGCGCAGGCTTTGATTGCGACGTATGGGCAGGGTCGCCGGGAGGGGCGTCCGTTGTGGCTGGGGTCGGTGAAGTCGAATATTGGTGATACGGTCGCCGCGGCGGGTGTGGCGGGTGTGATCAAGATGGTGCAGGCGATGCGCCACGGGGTGCTGCCGAGGACGTTGCACGTCGACGAGCCCTCCAGCAACGTGGATTGGTCGGCGGGTGCTGTGGAGCTCTTGACAGAGCAGAGATCGTGGGAGCGCAACGGGGAGCCACGCCGTGCGGGTGTGTCGTCGTTTGGGATCAGTGGCACGAATGCGCACGTGATCCTGGAGGAAGTACCGGCGACGCCCACTGAGGACGACGTGTCCGATAGCGGCGCGCCGGCAGGTGGGGTGGTCCCGTGGGTGCTCTCGGGTAAGGCACAGGGGGCATTACGCGCCCAAGCGGGACGGCTGCACGAGTTCGCTCAAAGCTCCCCGGGGCTTGACGTGGTGGATGTGGGGTTCTCGTTGGTGGGCCGGTCGCCGTTCGAGCACCGCGCGGTGGTGGTGGGCGAGGAACCGGAGAGTCTGCTGGCGGGCTTGGGGGCGCTCGCAGAGGGTGAGACGGCGCCTGGCTTGGTTGATGGGATTGCTGGGGTGGGGGCTGGTGAGGGTGTGGTGTTTTTGTTTCCGGGGCAGGGTTCGCAGTGGGTGGGGATGGGTGTGGAGTTGTTGGAGTCTTCGCTGGTGTTCGCGGGGCGGCTGGGTGAGTGTGGCGATGCGTTGGCGCCGTTTGTGGATTGGCGGGTCGAGGATGTGTTGCGTGGGGGTGGGGGTGTGCCGGGATTGGAGCGGGTGGATGTGGTGCAGCCAGTGCTGTTCGCGGTGATGGTGTCGCTGGCGGCGCTGTGGCGGTCGTGTGGGGTGCGCCCGGATGTGGTGGTCGGTCACTCGCAGGGAGAGATCGCGGCGGCGTGTGTGGCGGGTGGCCTGTCGCTGAAGGACGCGGCGCGGGTGGTCGCTCTGCGTAGCAGGGTGTTGTTGGGTTTGGTGGGCAGGGGCGGGATGGTGTCGGTGGGTGCGGGTGTGGGTGTGGTGGAGGGTTTGTTGGAGGGTTTTGGTGGCCGGGTGGGCGTGGCGGCGGTGAATGGCCCGGGGTCGGTGGTGGTCTCAGGCGATGTCGACGCGCTGGGTGAGCTGGTGAGGGTGTGTGAGGCGCGGGGTGTGAGGACGCGGGAGATCGCGGTCGACTACGCGTCGCATTCGGCGCACGTGGAGGAGATCCGCGAGGAGTTGCTGGAGGCGTGCGCGGGGATCGTTCCGCGCGCGGGGGATGTGCGGTTTTATTCGACGGCGACCGGCGGGCCGCTCGATATGGGGGAGTTGGACGCTGAGTATTGGTATCGCGGGTTGCGTGAGACGGTGCGCTTCGCGGATGTGACGCGTGCGTTGCTTGAGGAGGGTTATCGGGCGTTCGTGGAGGTGAGTCCGCATCCGGTGTTGGTGGTGGGGGTGCAGGAATGCGTCGATGAGGTGTTTGGTACGGCGGGTGGCGCGGATGGGGAGCGTGCTGCGGATGGCCTGAGTGGTGCGAGTGGCGCGAGAAATGCTGGTGGTGAGGGTGTGGTTGTTTGTGGCTCGTTGCGACGGGGGGATGGTGGCCGGGGGCGGTTCATGATGTCGCTGGCGGAGTTGTGGGTCCGTGGTGTGGATGTGGATTGGGGCCTGTTGTTCGAGGGCTCTGGTGCGCGGCGGGCGGGGCTGCCCACGTATGCGTTTCAGCGTGAGCGTTACTGGCTGGCGGGTGGCGGTGGTGCGGGGGGTGCCGCGGCTGTGGGGCAGGCGCGGGTGGAGCACCCATTGCTGGGTGCCCGGATGGCGCTGGCGGGCGAGCGGGGCTGGGTCTTCACCGGCCGGCTGTCGCTTGAGTCCCACCAATGGCTTGAGGATCACGCGGTCCTCGGTGTGCCGGTGCTGCCGGGCACGGCGTTTGTGGAGCTCGCGCTGCACGTAGGGGCAGAGCTGGGCTGCGGACGGGTCCAGGAGCTGATAGTCGAGTCGCCGCTGGTGCTGGGGGAGCAGGGCGCAGTGCAGTTGCAGGTCTGGGTTGGCGAGCTCGACGAGTCCGGTGGGCGCCCGCTCGGGATCTACTCGCGCGTGGCACGCGAGACGGGTGCGGACGCAGATGGGGACGGTGAATGGGCACACCACGCAAGCGGCACGCTGGCGGCACACCACGCGCGCGGCGACCGGGCTTCTGAGGCGCAGGCCGTGGTGGAAGGCCAGGCGTCGCGGCGTGGGGAGCGCGTGGCGTCGTTGACTGGAGCGCTCTGGCCTCCGGCCGGCGCGGAGGCGGTGGGCGTGGATGACCTCTATGGGCGCCTGGCGGAGCGGGGGCTCGAATATGGCCCCGTGTTCCAGGGATTGCGGGCCGCCTGGCGGCGTGGGGACGATCTCTTCACCGAGGTTTCGCTCACCATGGAGGAGCAGGATCGCGCGGGATCCTTTGGCCTGCACCCTGCGCTGCTCGATGGGGCGCTGCACACGATGGGCGTCGATCTGCGCGACGATCGCACTGGGGGTGGGGGAGAGAGGAGTCCGCGGGGCGGAGGAGAGAAGAGCCCGCGGGGCGGAGTGCGCCTCCCGTTCGCGTTCGTCGGCGTGGAGTTGTATGGGCCGGGAGCGTCCAGCTTGCGCGTATGCCTCTCCGCAGCGGACGGTGACGCGGTGTCGCTGCTGGCGGCCGACGAGACTGGCGAGCTGGTGGCCGCGGTCGAGGCGCTTACGGCGCGGGAGCTGCCCGCCACCCAGCTGGGCGCGGCTCGGGGTCCTCACGGCGACTCGCTGTTCGCGCTGGAGTGGGAGGCGATCCCAGCTTCCCCGGCTTCACCATTCGCCTCTGCGTACCCAGAGAGCCTCGTGGTCTTGGGTGCGGAGAGCTCCGCGCTCGCCAAGGCGCTAAGCGGCGTCTTGGATGCAGAGTCCGCGCTCGCCCAGGCGCCGAGCGGCGCCACACGCCCGGTTGCGGTCCACACGGACCTCGGGGCGCTGGGGGATGCGCTCGGCGAGGGCCGCGCGACGCCCGGCGCGGTGCTCGTGGATTGCGCTCCGGACGACGAGGGTGACTCCGGCGGGCTGGGCCGCGTCCATCGCACGGCGCAGCGGGTGCTCGGCCTGGTGCAGGGGTGGCTGGCGGATGAGCGGTTCGCGGGCGTGCGCCTGGTGCTGGTCACGCGCGGCGCGCTCGCGGCGCGCCCCGGGGACGGGGTCCCCGATCTGGCCGGCGCGCCGGTGTGGGGCCTGGTGCGCTCGGCGCAATCCGAGCATCCGGGGCGGTGCGTGCTCGTGGATGTCGACGGCTCAGAGTCCGCGGAGGCGCTGGCCGCCGCGCTCGGCACGGGCGAGCCGCAGCTGGCGGTGCGGAAGGGTGGCGTACTGGTCCCGCGCCTGGTCCGGGTCAGGCGCGAGCCGGACGCGGATCTGCCGCGCTTCGCGGGCGCGGGCACGGTGCTCATCACAGGTGGCACGGGCACGCTGGGGGGCCTGTTGGCAAGGCATCTGGTTACGGAGCGCGGCGTGGGCCACCTGCTGTTGGCGAGCCGGCGGGGACCGACTGCGGAGGGCGCTCCGGAGTTGTGGGCAGAGCTTGAAGCGCTCGGTGCGCGCGTCACGATCGCGGCGTGCGACGTGGCCGATCGGGAGCACGTGAAGCTGCTGCTCGACGCGATCCCCGCGGAGCACCCGCTGAGCGGGGTGGTGCATGTCGCGGGGGCGCTGGACGACGGTGTGATTGGCTCGCTGAGCGCTGAGCGTCTCGATGGGGTGCTCGCGCCGAAGGCGGACGCGGCGTGGCATCTGCACGAGCTGACCGCGCACCTCGATCTGGGGGCATTCGTGCTGTTCTCCTCGGCGGCGGGGACACTGGGCAGCCCGGGGCAAGGCAACTATGCGGCGGCGAATGCGTTCCTGGATTCGCTGGCGGCATATCGCCGCGCGCGGGGTCTCGCGGGGGTGTCGATCGCGTGGGGGCTATGGGAGCAGGCGAGCGAGATCACAGGCGGCTTGAGCGCAGCCGATCGGGCGCGGATGAGCCGCGCGGGCCTCGGCGCGCTGGCGTCTGCGCGGGCACTTGAGCTGTTCGACGCGGCGGTGGATGTGGGTGAGGCGTTCATGCTGTGCGCCCCGTTGGATCTCCCCGCGCTGCGTGCCCAGGCGAGGACGGGGGTGCTGCCGGCGTTGCTTGGCGGCCTGGTGCGGATGCCGGCCCGCCGCTCCGCCGAGCAGGGCGCCTCGCTCAAACGGCGCCTGGCGGCTGCCGCGGGGGACGAGCGCGAGGGCGTCGCGCTGGAGGCGGTGCGCGGCGAGGTGGCGATCGTGCTGGGGCACGCCTCGGCGGGGGCGATCGGGCGGCAACAGACATTCAGGGAGCTCGGCTTCGACTCGCTCTCCGCGGTCGAGCTGCGCAACCGCCTGAATACGTTGACCGGCCTGCAGCTACCGGCCACGCTGGTCTTCGACTATCCCACGCCCGCCGCGATCGTGGGGCACCTGTTGGAGTGCATGTCGCTCGACAGCGCCGCCGGTGATCGTGACCGGTATGAAGCCGAGATCAGGCAGGCGATCGCATCGGTCCCGCTCGTGCGCCTGCGAAACAGCGGGCTGCTCGATCTCCTGTTGGGGCTGGCGGGCTCCGGCGACTCCACAAGCGAAGGCCCACACTCGGCCACAGGCGCAAGCAAAGGGGACGCGGCCACCCTGATCAGGGAGATGGACGTGGAGAGCCTCGTGGAGAAGGCGCTGGCGGGCAGCCACAGATCCGAGGAAAGCCAGGGGACCACTGATGGCGGTCGATAACGAGCGGCTCGTCGAGGCGCTGCGCACGGCGCTGCTGGAGTTGGAGCAGGTCCGGCAGGTGAATCGGGAGTTGGTCTCCCGCTCCGAGGAGCCGCTGGCGATCGTGGGGATGAGCTGTCGCTACCCGGGCGGGGTCGCCTCCCCGGAGGACCTGTGGCGGCTCGTGGCCGCGGGGGGCGACGGAATTTCTCTCTTCCCTACGGATCGTGGTTGGGATGTGGAGGGTCTGTATAACCCCGACGCGGAGCGTCATGGGACCACCTATACGCGTGAGGGTGGTTTTCTCGATG
>DATMPY010000116.1:0-9147 GCA_035566955.1 Solirubrobacteraceae bacterium
CCCCCCCCCCCCCCCCCTACCCACCGCCAAAGGTCTGCCCTCCCCCCCCTCCCAACCACCAAACCCGCCAGCTACTCGATCATGCCGGGTCCTCAACGTCGTGGCCTGAGCGTAGATATAAAAAAATCAGTGTGCGTATAACGATCGTTATACGCAGTCTGAAAAAAGATATTCACCCCAACCCCTCCCCACCCTTTTTTCGCCCGGGGATGGGTCGTCTGCGCTCGCCGCCGCAAGCCTCGGCGGAGTTTTGCGCGCGCGCTACACGCCGCCGGTCTTGGCGGGATGACGCACACTACCCGCCGCCGGCCTTGGCGGGGTGACGTGTGCTACCCCGCCGCCCCCCCGGGGGTGACGCGTGCTACCCCGCCGCCCCCGGCGTGACACGGTAGGCGTCGAACACGGACTCGGTGTTACGCAGGCGGTTGATGGCGCCCTTCAGGGAGTGGGTGTCGGCGACCTCGACGACGAAGCGGTTCTTGACCATCGGCGGGTTGGAGAGGCAACGGGCTTCCACGATGTTGGCGCCCGACTCGGAGAAGACCCGCGAGAGGTCCTCCAGGAGGCGGTGGCGATCCCACGCGTCGATCTGGATTTCCACCACGAACGCCGCCGCCTGGTCGCCTTCCCAGTAGACCTCCGTGAAGCGCTCGGGGTTCTTGCGCAACACCGTCGCGTTGGGGCAGTCCTCGCGGTGGATCGTGATGCCACGGCCGAGGGAGATGTAGCCCACGATCGGGTCGCCCGGCACCGGGCGGCAGCACTTGGCCAGGCGCAGCATCACGTCCTCCACGCCCTCCACCTTGATCCCGTACTGGCCCGAGGAGCGCGTCGGGCGACGCGTGCGTCCCACTTTGAGCAGGTCGCTGGCGGCGGTCTCGCCGTCCGCCGCCTCGCCGCGCTTGAGGCGCTGGAGCACCTTGTTGATGACGACCTTCGGCGAGACCTTCGCTGCCCCCAGCGCCATGTAGAAGTCGTCTGCCTTGCGGTAGCCCATTTCGCGGATCACGTCCGCCAACAGCGCCGAGCCCGTGATCCGCTGCGCGGGCAGGCCCTGTTTCTTGAGGTGCTCTTGCAGCAGGTCCCGGCCGGAGTGCTCGGTGTCCTGGCGGGACTCCGCTTTGAACCACGCCCTGATCTTGTTGCGCGCCCTGGTCGTCTTGACCATCGCCAGCCAATCCCGCGAGGGGCCCCGCTCGCGCTTGGCGGTGAGGATCTCGACGATGTCACCGCTGCGCAGCTCGTAGTGCAGCGGCACGATCTTGCCGTTCACCCGCGCCCCCACGCAGCGGTGGCCGATCTCGGTGTGCACCTCGTAGGCGAAGTCGAGCGGCGTTGCTCCCGCCGCCAGCGACTTCACCTCGCCCTTCGGGGTGAACACGTAGACCTCGTCCTCGAACAGGTCGATCTTGAGGCTCTCCATGAACTCCTGCGGGTCCGAGAGGTCCTGCTGCCAGTCGAGCATCGAGCGCAGCCACTTGAGCTTCGCGTCCTCCGGCCAGGAGGACTGCGCGGAGCGATCGGGCCCGTCGGCGCCGCCGGCCGATCTGCGCTCGGCGGGGGCAGAGCCTTGAGCGGAGGAGCCCTCGCCACGGCCGGGCTGGCCGGGGCGGCGCTGCTTGTACATCCAGTGCGCCGCCACCCCGAACTCCGCCATCTCATGCATGTCCTGGGTGCGGATCTGGATCTCCAACGGCCTGCCCTCCGGCCCGATCACGGTCGTGTGCAGCGACTGGTACATGTTGAACTTGGGCATCGCGATGAAGTCCTTGAAGCGGCCCGGCAGCGGCTTCCACAGCGAGTGGATGACGCCCACCGCCCCGTAGCAGTCCTTGACCGAGTCCACGATCACCCGCATCGCGGTGAGGTCGTAGATCTCGTTGAACTCCCGCCCCTTCTTGGTCATCTTCGAGTAGATCGAGTAGAAGTGCTTGGCGCGACCCGCGATCTGGGCTGCGATGCCGAGCTGGCCCAGCTCTGCGGCGAGGTACTCCCCCGCCTGATTCACGTAGCGCTCGCGGTCGTCGCGCTGCTGGGCGACGAGGCCCTTGATCTCCTGGTACTTGCGGGGGTGGAGCGTCGCAAACGCCAGGTCCTCGAGCTCCCACTTGATCGCGTGGATCCCCAAGCGGTGCGCGATCGGGGCGTAGATCTCCAGGGTCTCCTTGGCCTTCTCGATCTGCTTCTGCTTGGGCATCGCCTCGATCGTGCGCATGTTGTGCAGGCGGTCCGCGAGCTTGATCAGGATCACCCGCACGTCGGTGGCCATCGCCACCATCATCTTGCGGTAGTTCTCCGCCTGCGCCTCGTCGCGCGAGTGAAACGTGATGCCGGTCAGCTTCGTGACGCCGTCCACGACGTTTGCGATCTCCTCGCCGAAGCGCTCGCGCACCTGCACAATCGAGGCCGAGGTGTCCTCCACGGTGTCGTGCAGCAGGGCCGCGCACAGCGTCTCGGTGTCCAGGCGCATCCCGGCGCAGATCCGCGCCACCCCCACGGGGTGCACGATGAAGTCCTCGCCGGACTTGCGCCGCTGCTCGGCGTGGTGCTCGCAGGCGAACACGAACGCCTCCTCGACCCGTGCGCGATCGATCTGGATGGCGGAGTCCGCCGCGTGCTCGGAGACGATCGCGAACAGATCCCCCAGCAGGCGACGCTCGAGCTCGCCGAGCTGGCCGAGCGCCGGCCGCTCGGCCTCCGCACGGGCCGTGCTGGGCGGGCCGATCGGCTCCTTCACCGAGCTCTTTGGATCCTGTGGTGCCGCCATAGCTTAAGGGTAGGGCACCGGAGTGATCGGTCCAAGCGCCACGGGCCAGCGCGGGCCCCGGGCTCAGGCGAAGAGGACCAGCTCCTCCTCCGCGGATCTCCCAGGCACCTCCGCGGAAGTCTCGCCCGGCGCGGCCGCCATCCCGACCGGCGCGGCGGCCGGCTGGGCGTGGCGCAGCACCAGGCGCGGTTCGCTCACCCCACCCCACTCGTTCACCTCCAGTGCAAACGTCGCATCCGCCGGCGCCCCGTCGCGCACCGGCAGGCTCGCCCCCCCACCGAACGCCACCCCGCGCGCCCGCGCGCCGTCGGCCAGCACGGTGAAGCGCACGTGCCTGCCCTCCCCCATCGGGCGCCGATCGGCGAACCTTGCGCCCCGCACCAGCAGCGACACCGCGGGGTTGGCGTTCCCAAACGGCGCCAGCGTGAGCAGCTCCTCGGCCAGCTCCATTCCCAGCTCTCCGCCTCGCACGATCGCGTCCACGCGCTCTGAGCGCACCAGCTCCTCGCCGCTGAGCACGCCCTCGGCATGAGCTGCGAAGGCCGATCCAAATCCTTCCAATCTCTCGCCCTCGATCTCCAGGCCCGCGGCCGCCCTGTGGCCACCGTGGCGCACCAGGTGTCCCGCGCACGCGTCGAGCGCCCCCAGCAGGTCGAATCCGGGGATGCTGCGGCCCGAGCCGCGGCCCCGTGCACCCTCCAGCGCGATCAGCACGAACGGGCGGTGGTGGCGCTCGGACAGGCGCGAGGCCACGATCCCGATCACTCCCGGGTGCCACCCCTCCCCCGCCAGCACGTACGCCGCCCGCTCGCCCGCCGCCGCCACCTGGCGCTCCGCGTCGAAGAGAATCCGCGTCTCGGTGTGCCTGCGCTCGTGGTTTGCGCGGTCGAGCTCCGCCGCCACCTGCTGCGCGCGAGCGGGATCCTCGGTGAGGATCAGCTCGAGGCCCGCATCCGCCCGGTGCATCCGGCCCGCCGCGTTCAACCGAGGCGCCAGCGCGAAACCCACGGTGCGCTCGTTCACCTGGCCGGCGTCGGCTCGCGCCACCGCCAGCAGCGCGCGCAGGCCCGGCTTGGCCGTGGCCGCCAGCGCGTGCAGGCCGCGGCGCACCAGCGCCCGGTTCTCCCCCAGCAGTGGCACCACATCGGCGATCGTCGCCAGCGCCACCAGGTCGAGGTCCTCGCTGGGGTCATAGCCGGCGCCGCTCACGCTGCCCGCCGCGCCCTCCCCGCGGGCGCTTGCGGCGTGGTCACCTGCCCCGCCCGCCGCGGCGCACAGTCCGAGCGCCAGCTTGTACGTCACCGCGGTGGCGCACAGGTCCGGGCACGGATACCCGCACACCGCGGGGTGCACGATCGGCGCCCGCGGCAAGGCCCCGTCGGCACGGGGTGCGTGGTGGTCGGTGATCACGACATCGATCCCCAGCGCGTGCGCCAAGCGCACCTCCTCGACGGCGGTGATCCCGCAGTCGGCGCTCACCAGCAGGCGCGTGCCCCGCGCGGCCAGGCGCTCCACGGTCCGCGCGTTCAGCCCATAGCCGTCACTCGCGCGGTCGGGCAGGTACCAGTCCACCTCTGCGCCAAGCGCCCGCAGCGCGCGCACGAGCACCGCGGTCGAGCAGATCCCGTCCACGTCGTAGTCCCCGTGGACGGTGATCCGCGTGCGTGCGCGAACGTGCTCGAGGATCTTCGCAATCGCCTCCCCGATGCCCGCGAACGCCGCGACTGGATGTTCCTCATCCGCCGCCAGGAACGCCCGCGCCCGCACGGGCTCCGCGAACCCGCGACGCACCAGGACCTGGGCCACCGTGCCGCTCACCCCGAGCTCGCGCTCGAGTGTTTGCAGTTGGGGTTGCGGACAGGGGGCGATCCGTAGGCGACGGGGCTGGTCCATCGCCAGCCACCCTACGGGGCGCGCTGGACGGATCGACGGTCAGCTCACGGGGGCGCTGGCCGACCTGCGACGAGTCTGTTCCCTGCGCATCCCCTCGAAGTAGACCGCCGCGATCCCGATCAGCGCGCCGGGCACGGCGTAGAGCACCACCGCGATGTCCGTCGCCCGTTTCCCTGGGATCTGGAGACCCGAGACCCTGACGCTGTAGATCGCCGTGGCGATCACGACTGCGCCGAGCAGCGAGCCCACGAACGCGCCCACGATCCCGCCCCAGAAGCGGTCCGGCAGGAAGATCGTGAAGTGCCAGATCGCCAGGCCCATCATCACCCAACCGAGCATTGCCATCAGCGTGACCTCCGAGTCGGGCACCTCGACGGACCGGCGAGCGGAACCGGACCGGCGAGCGGAACGGCGCACCCGCGGTTGCGTACACGGCTGCGTGGGTTGGGGGTCATCGTGACCTCCCGTGACGACGATTGCGCGAACGCTTGCGCTGGGGCTTGGGCTGCCCCTTGAGCACGAGGTCCTCCGGCGTAAGGTCCGCTGTGGGATCCTGCCCGGTGGGCGAGGGCTGCGGACCGGACGGCGAGGGCTGCGGCTGGGTGGGTGGCTTGGCCGGGATCGTTCCCACTCCCCCGGGGGGACGCGAGGCCCCTCCACCTGGCCGGTTATTGCGCCGGCCATTGCCTTTGCCGAGGCGGGCGCGGGAGCGCGCGGGGGGCGGCTGGCCGATCTTCGACGGGTCGCGCTCGATGTCCAGGTCGCGCACCATCTCGTCGAACTCCTCCTTGGAGACCTGCTCTCCGGGCTCCTCCGGCGCGAGCAGTCCGCCCCGCCGGGTGCGCTTGCGCTCCTTTGTCGGCTCCACGTCGATCGGGCCGCCGTCGGCGGTGGTGGCATATGCGGGCACGTAGCCGAAGTCGCGGATCAGCCGCGCGCGGCGGTTGCGGTAGGAGCCCTCGCGCTCCTTCCAGTGGGTCAGCACGGGGGAGGCGATGAAGATCGAGGAGTACGCCCCCGAGGCGATCCCCACCATCAGCGCGAACGCGAAGTCCTTCAGCGTCGCCCCGCCGAACAGCAGCAGGGCGAGCACGGGCAGCAGCGTGCAGAGGCTCGTCGCCAGCGAGCGGGTCAGGACCTCGGACATGGAGCGGTTGACGATCTGGGAGAACGCGGCACGCGGCATCCGCGGCACGTTCTCGCGCACACGGTCGAACACGATGATGGTGTCGTACATCGAGTACCCCAGGATCGTCAGCAGCGCGGCCACCGTGGAGGTCGTGACTTCGCGGCCCGTGAGCGAGTACACCCCGGCGGTGATCAATAGGTCGTGCATCAACGCGATCAGCACGGGGACGGCGTACTTCCACTCGAAGCGCAGCGCGATGTAGATGGAGATCACGAGCAGCGAGGCGATGATGGCGATCACCGCGCTGTTGGCCACCGACTTGCCGAAGGTCGGCCCGATCGAGGTGTCCGAGGTGTCGCGCAGGTGGAAGGCGGAGTTGAGCGCTTCCTCTACCTGGACGACCTTTTCCTGCTTGAGATGCTTGACCGAGATCTGGTAGCCGCTGCCGCCCACGTTCTTGTCACCTGTGAGCTTCTGGATCTGCGCATCCCCGAGCCCCTGGCCCGCAAGCACCGTGCGCACCTGTTCCTCGGTGGGGGTGTGGACGAACCCCGTCTGGATGCGGGTACCGGACGTGAAGTCGATGCCGAGGTTCACCCCTTTGCCGCCGATCGCCAGGGCGCCAATCAGCAGGATGGTGCCCGACAGCGAGAAGAACCACTTGGAGGCGCCCATGAAGTCGAAGCGCAGCGCGCGCCGGCGGCGAGCGGCGCCAAGCATCGAGGGGTGTCCCACCAGCCGCGAGCGGCCCATCGCCCCCAGGGCGGCCTGGGTGGCGAGCACGGCGGTGAACAGCGAGAGCAGCGTGCCGATGCCGAGCGTGAAGGCGAAGCCCTGGACCTGGGAGGTGGCGAGGGCGAACAGGATGAACGCGGTCATGAACGTGACCACGTTGGCGTCCACGATCGCCGCGAACCCGCGCTTGTAGCCGGCGGCGATCCCCGCCGGGATCGAGCGCCCGGCGCGGATCTCCTCCTTGACGCGCTCGAAGATCACGATGTTCGCGTCGGCCGCGATGCCGATCGTCAGGATCAGGCCGGCGATGCCGGGCAGCGTCAGCGTGATCGGGATCGCCTTGATCAGGGCGAAGTAGTAGATGCTGTAGATCGCCAGGCCCCCGACCGCGATCATTCCCAGCACGCGGTAGAAGGTCAGCAGGAAGATGCACACCACCACCAGCCCGAGCAGGCCCGCGATCAAGCCCTGCTTGAGCGCCTGCTTGCCGAGCGTGGCGGAGACCTGCGACTGGGAGATCAGTTCCAGCTTGATCGGCAACGCGCCGGACTGCAACTCGTCGGCGAGGTTCTGGGCGGAGGTGAGCGTGAAGCCGCCGGTGATCTCCGAGCCGTTGTTGGCGTCGATCCCTTCGGGGTACTGGGTGTAGTCGATCGAGGGCGCTGTGATCACCTGTTCGTCGAGCACGATCGCGAAGTGCTGCACCGCCTGCGGCTTGGTGATGCCCGGCAACTGGGCATTCAGCCCGCGGTGGGAGATCCGCTTGGTGACTCCTTCGAAGACCTTGCGCCCGTGCGAGGAGAAGCCGAAGGTCACATCCGGCAGGCCCGAGCCGCCGCCTTCGTTCTGGTAGCTCTGCTGGGGGTTGTTGATGTCGTTGCCGTTCAACACCGGGTTGTCGTTGAGCACGTAGAAGCTGTTTGGTTCCGATTTGGTGACTTTGCCGCTGAATTCTTCGGGGCGGGACTCCACGAGCACGGTGCCCGGGAGGACGTGCACCGCTTTGGCTTTGATGCCCTTCGGGACTTTGTAGCCGTCGGCGTAGAGCTCCGCTTCGGTGTCGGCAGGACCGCAGATCGGCTTGCCGTCGGTGCAGAGCACCTTTTCGTGCTTGGCGTCCACCAGGTACCACGCGCCGTAGATGCAGCCGCCCTTCTGCGCCGGCGTGCAGCCCGGCCCCAGGGTGGTGTCGTTCGGGCGGATGATCGCGGGGCGTTTGGCCGCGCGCAGGATCGCCTGGTACTCAGGCAGGCCGGAGGCCACGGATGCCGGTTCACCGCCGCCGGTCGCCGCGCGGTCGGTCGGCGCGGGGGTGCCTTCGGGGCCGATCACGTTGGGCTCCCAGTCGTAGAAGTTCAGCTGGGCGGTCTTGCCCACCTGCGCCTGGGCACGTTTGGCGTCGTTCACGGCGGGCAGCGAGACGTCGATTTCGGTGCCGCCGGTGCGCTGGATTTCGGGCTCGGCGACGCCCAGCTGATCCACGCGCTTGCGCATGATGTTGATCGCGCGTTCGAGCGATTCGTTGTCGACCTTCGCCTGGGCGGTGGGGGTGCCCTTGTAGATCAGCGAGACCCCGCCCTTGAGGTCGAGGCCCAGGCGGGTCGGCTTGGTGGCGATCACCACGGCCGAGAGGGCCAGCAGCGCCGCGACGAGCAGCAGGACCAATGAGTTGCGGCGGCGATCGCCCATTGCAAAAGCCTACTTGTCCGGGGTAAGCACGAGTAAAAGACCGCCCTCGTCGTCGTAGGCGGGGAACATGTCCGCACGGGCGTTGGCGGGCAGGTCACGGTCGCCGTTGACACGCACGGGCTTGCCCAGCGCGCGCACCCCCCACTCAAGCACGGTGCCCACGGGGTCATCGCCATTGGCGAACTCCAAGCCGAGCGCCTGGGCGACGGGCCGGCCGATGACGGCTTCCTCCTCGAGGCCGGTGAGCGCGAAGGAGTTCTTGCCGCAGCCGATCACGCGCCCCTCGCGGTCGCACACGAAGAACGCGGCGTCGGGGGCGGGGTAGTAGTCGTCGAGCAGTTCGAAGAGAAACGCGAACCCGCACTTCGCGCAGCCCTTGGGCTGGCGGGTGAAGCCGAGGTTGCGGTCGATCTCGCTGGAGCGGTGGCCGCAGTTTGGGCAGATGAAGGGATGGGACATGAGCTGGGTGGGTGCGCTCCAGTAAGAGTAGGGGAGGCGCCGCGGAGAGGCCCCCGCCAGCCCGTGGGCACCTGGTGGGTCGGCTGATGCGAATAGGTGTTTTTTCAGTTGCGTATAACTATAGTTAGACGCAACTTGTTTTTTTGATATCGCCTCTCAAGGCCCCACCCCCCCCACGTATAGCGCTCAGATGAGCGCCGGGGTCAGCGGCGACCGAGGAGCCGGCAACGCCCCGCGGGGAGCTCAATCTCCCACCCACGGGGGCTCCCAGAGGAACGCCGGGGTCAGCGGCGACCGAGAAGCCGGAAAACCCCGCGGGGAGCTCAATCTCCCACCCACGGGCGGCTCTCAGAAGAGCGCGGGGTCGGCGGTGGTTGTGGAGCCGGCAAGCCCCGCGGGGGGCTCGAGTCCAAGATGGGCGAAGGCGGCGGGTGTGGCGGCGCGACCGCGGGGGGTGCGCTTGAGAAAGCCCTCG
>DATMPY010000117.1:0-5832 GCA_035566955.1 Solirubrobacteraceae bacterium
CGCCGACAACCCCACCCGTCACGTTGGAGACGACCGCGATACGCGGCGGGGCGTACTCAACGCCCTCCGCGACCCGCCGGAACTCGTCCAGCATCGGCTCCATCAGATGCGAGTGAAACGCATGGCTGACACGTAGACGCCTCGTCCTGCTCCCCTGCTCGCGCCAACTCTCGGCGACCCCCGCAACCGCCCCGGCGTCACCCGACACCACTACCGCACGGGGACCGTTGACAGCGGCGAGCGCTGCCCCCGTCACGCCCACGAGGCGCCCCGCGACCTCCTCCTCCGAGGCCTCGATCGCCCACATCGCACCGCCCGGTGGCAACGCACCCATCAACCGACCTCGCGCCGCCACCAGCGCACACGCATCCCCGAGCGAGAAGACACCCGCCACGAACGCCGCCGCCAGCTCGCCGATCGAATGCCCAATCGCCAAATCGGACTTCACGCCAAATGACTCGACCAGCCGAAAGAGCGCGACCTCGAACGCGAACAGCGCCGCCTGCGTGAACTCGGTCTGGTCCAACAACTCCGCCTCGGGCGAACCCTCCGCGGCGAACAGCAGCTCCTGCAAAGGGTGCCCCAGCCGCACGTCCAGCTCCGCGCACACCTCATCGAGCGCCCCGCGGAAGACGGGGAAGGATTTGTAGAGCCCCGCGCCCATGCCCGGCCGCTGGGCACCCTGCCCCGTGAACAGGAACGCGGTCCTGCCCCCACCAGCCACACCCGCGAACACTCCCCCTGCCGGCTCACCCTGCGCCAGCGCACCCAGCCCCGCCAGCAACTCCCCGCGCTCCACGCCCACGACCACCGCCCGGTGCGCGAATGTCGAGCGCTCCAGCAGCGCACGACCCACGTCCTTCGCGGCGAGCTCCGCTGAGCGCTCAACGAGCTCCCGCAAGCGCTCCACCTGGCCCCGCAGCGCGCCCTCGCTCTTGCCCGAGAGCACCCACGGCACCACACCACCGGCCGGCGTGGCCGCGGGGAGGGAATCGGCGCGGTCAGCTGTGGCCGATGGCCCACCGACCCCTGCGGGCATCTCCTCCGACGACGGCCCACCGACCGCCGCGGGGACACCCCCCAGCGACGGCCCACTGAAGGCGGCCGGTGCCTCCTCCAGGATCACGTGCGCGTTGGTGCCGCTGATCCCGAACGACGAGACCCCCGCGCGGCGCGGCTCGCCGTTGCTCAGCCACGGCACCTGCTCGGTCAGCAGCGCCACCGCGCCGGCCGACCAGTCCACCTGGCCGGAGGGCTCGTCGACATGCAGCGTCTTCGGCAGCACCCCATGGCGCATCGCCTGAATCATCTTGATCACTCCGGCCACGCCCGCCGCCGCGCCGGTGTGACCGATGTTCGACTTCACCGACCCCAGCCACAGCGGGCGCTCCGCGGGCCGGTCACGACCATACGTCGCAATCAGCGCCTGCGCCTCGATCGGGTCGCCGAGCGTGGTGCCCGTGCCGTGGGCCTCGACCGCGTCGACTTGGGCCGCCGCGAGCCCAGCGCTCGCCAGGGCGCGCCCGATCACCCGCTGCTGGGCGGGGCCGTTCGGCGCTGTCAACCCGTTGCTCGCGCCATCCTGGTTTACGGCGCTGCCACGCACGAGCCCCAGCACGCGGTGACCGTGACGCCGAGCGTCGAAGAGGCGCTCCAGAAGCACCACCCCCACGCCCTCGGAGAAGCCCGCGCCGTCCGCCGCCCGCGCGAAGGACTTGCAGCGCCCGTCGGGGGCCAGGCCACGCTGACGGGCGAACTCGACCAGCACCGTCGGCATGACCAGCACCGCCACCCCGCCCGCCAGCGCCAGCTCGCACTCTCCGGTGCGCAGTGCCTGAGAGGCCAGGTGCAACGCCACCAGCGAAGAGGAGCACGCGGTGTCCACCGACACAGCGGGGCCCTCGAACCCAAACGTGTAGGCCACCCGGCCCGACGCCACGCTGCCGGTGCCCCCTGTCAGGCGATAGCCCTCGACGGCCGCCGACGTCGATCCACCCAGGCCCACGCCGTAATTCGAGGAGCTGATCCCCGCGAACACCCCGGTCTGGGTGCCCCGCAGCGACAGGGGATCGATGCCCGCATCCTCGATCGCCTCCCACGACGCTTCCAGCAACAGGCGCTGCTGCGGGTCCATCGCCAGCGCCTCGCGCGGGCCGATCCCGAAGAATCCGGCATCGAACTCGCCAGCGTCGAGCAGGAACCCGCCTTCACGCGCGTAGCTCGTCCCCGCGCGATCGGGGTCGGGGTCGTACAGGCCCTCCAGATCCCAGCCGCGATCGGCGGGAAAGGCCGAGATCCCATCCCCACCCGCTGCCACCAGCTCCCACAGTCCCTCCGCGGAGCGCACGCCCCCCGGGTAGCGGCAGCTCATCCCCACGATCGCCAGCGGCTCGTCGGCTGCCGCCCGCGCACCGACGGGCACACCGACGTCCACCTCACCGCTGGAAAGCTCGGCCAGCAGATATTGGGAGACCGCCGCCGGGGTGGGGTGGTCGAATACCAGTGTGGCGGGCAGGCGCAGGCCCGTCACCGCACCCAGGCGGTTGCGCAGCTCTACCGCGGAGAGCGAGTCGAAGCCAGCGTCCTTGAACGTGAGCTGCGCGCCGACGGCCTCGGCAGAGGCGTGCCCCAAGACCGCCGCCACCTGGGCCAGCACGACCTCGAGCACGGTTCCCTCGCGCTCGTCCCGCGCCGCGGCCGCCAGGCGCCGCGCGAGATTCCCGGTATGCCCACCGGCGTGGCGGGCGGGCACCGGCACCAGGCCACCGAGCAGCGCGGGCAGGACCCCCATCCGCGCCTGCGCACGCAGCACCGCGAAATCCAATGGAGCCGAGAACGCGAACGGCTCGCCCCCACCGAGGGCCGCGTCGAACAGCTCCAGTGCCCGCTTCGAGGCGAGCGCACCCAGCCCCAGGCGGCCCAGCCGCGCGCGATCGGACTCGCTCAGGCTGGCGGTGATTCCGCTGGCCGCTTCCCACAGGCCCCATGCGATCGAGATGGCCGCCAGGCCCTGCGCGTGGCGATGAGTCGCAAGCGCATCCAGGAACGCGTTCGCCGCCGCGTAATTGCCCTGGCCCGGGCTGCCGAGCGTGCCCGCGGCGGAGGAGAACAGCACGAACGCCCCGAGATCGAGGCCCTGTGTGAGCTCGTGCAGATACCACGCCGCATCCGCCTTCGCCGCGAGTACGCGATCGAGGCGCTCAGCCGTCAACGAGCCGATCACGCCGTCGTCGATGACCCCGGCCGCGTGCACCACGGCGTGTAACGGAAACTCCTCCGGGACCGAGTCGAGCAGCTCGCCCAGCGCCTCACGGTTGGATACATCGCAGGCGGCGAGTGTGACCCAGGCACCGAGCGCTTCGAGCTCTGCCCGCAACTCGTGCGCGCCCTTCGCCGCCGGGCCCCGTCTGCTCGCCAGCAGCACGTGGCCGACACCGTGCTCCGCGACCAGATGCCTGGCCAGCAGGCCGCCCAACGTACCCGTGCCACCGGTGATCAGAGCCGTGACCCGGCCGCCCAGCGGCCTGCCTGCCTTTGCAGTGGAACCCTGGGAGGTCGTGGACTGCGCGCGCGCCAGCCGGGGGGCGCACAGACCGCCCGAGCGGATCGCCAGCTGCGGCTCGCCGCTTTCAAGCGCCGCGCCGAGCAGCGCACCGGGTACATCCTCATCCGAGTCGATCAGCACAAACCGCCCGGGGTACTCCGATTGCGCCGAGCGCACCAGGCCCCAGAGCGGCGCGCCGGCGAGATCGGAGATCCCATCCTCGGGACGCACCGCCACCGCGCCGCGCGTAACCACCACCAGGCGCGCGGAGGCGAGACGCTCATCCAAGATCCACTCCTGCAGCAGGGCAAGCGCTCGGTGCGCAACGTCATGCGCTGCCCCAACCACACCACCCGCGTCCCCTGGGCCTGGCGCACACTCCACAAGCACGACGCTGGGAGCCGCACCCCGCGCATCGAGGGCTTCGCCCAGCGTGGCGAGATCGAGATGGGTCTCGACCGCGTGCTCCGCTTCACCCAGGGAACCTGCCAGCACAGAGTCCTCTGTGCCCAACACCACCAAGTCCTCCACAGGAAACCCTGGGGATATCGGGATCGCGCTCCAGTTCAGGGCGAACAGGGAATCGCCGGCGCCCCCGCGCGCGCTGGCGAGTTGCTCACGAGAGACTCCGCGCACCACCAGCGACCGCATCGAGGCAACCAGCACACCGCTCTCGTCCCCCGCCACCAGCGACATCCCGTCGCTGCCCACCAACGACAGCTGCACCCGTAATGCGGAGGCCCCCCTGGCGTATACCTCGACGCCGTTGAAGGCGAACGGCAACCGCAGCCAATCGCCCTCTCTACCCTCGCCTTCGTTCGAGCTTGCCGCGAACGCCTGCAATCCCGCATCCAGCAGTGCCGGGTGCAGGTTGAACTCGCCGGCCTGTGTGTGCTCGGCCTCCGACAGCGACAGCTCGGCGAACAGCTCCGCGCCGCGCCGCCACAGCGCACGGATGCCGAGGAAGGCCGGCCCATAGTCGAGGCCAATCTCCGCCATGTGGTCGTAGAAGTCCTCGACCCCCATCGCCACCGCACCCTCTGGCGGCCATGTCTCGGCCATCGACGCCGCCCGCTCCCGTAAAGCGGCAACGTCCGCCGAGGACTCCTCCCGGTGCGCGAGCACGCCGCCGGCGTGTCGTGTCCACTCTCCCCCTTCGGACGCCGAGGCGTCGATCGAGGGCTGCTCGGAGCGGGAGTAGATTCCCACCGTACGCGCGCCATCCGCGTCGGGCCCACCCACGGAGACCTGCAGCTGCACGGCTCCCTCCGCGGGCAGCACCAGCGGCGACTCCATCACCAGATCCCGCACAAGCTCGCACCCGAGCTGGCTGCCCGCGTGCAGTGCCAGCTCGACAAACATCGTTCCCGGCACCACGGGCACCCCAAGCACCACGTGCTCGGCAAGCCATGCGGGCTCCCGCAATGACAGGCGACCTGTGAACAGCCACTTCATCCCTCGTCACCAGCCAGCGCGATCGCGGCGCCCAACAGCGGGTGCCCGGCCGACCCCAGACCCGCGGACGCCATATCCTCGCCGCCGGCTCTCGCGCTCAGCCAGTAGCGCTCGCGCTGGAACGCGTAGGTCGGCAGCGTCACCCGCACGGCGCCCCAGCCCGCGAACGCCTGTCCCCAATCCACATCGGTGCCCCGCACCCACAGCTCAGCCAACGCGCCCAGGAACGCCTCGACCTCAGGACGCTGCCTGCGTAGCACCGAAACCGCCAGCACAGGACCCCCGCTCAACCCACGACCAGCATCAAAGCCCTCCCCAGCCACACCACCACCACCGTCCCGCCCACCAGCCCATAGGCCCTCCACGCACTCGCCGACCATCCCGCTGAGCACACCATCGGGGCCAAGCTCCAAGAACCTCCTCGCGCCCCGCTCATACAAACAACGCACCCCGTCGAAGAACCGCACCGGCTCCCGCACATGACGCACCCAATACCGCGGAGCGCACAACTCCTCGCCAGCGACCACCTCACCCGTCACATTCGACACAACCGGGACCCTCGGCTCGGCAAACGACACACCATCCGCAACCCCAGCGAACTCCTCCAACATCCCATCCATCAACGGCGAATGAAACGCATGCGAGACCCGCAAACGCCGCGTCCTCACACCACGCCCCTCCCACACCCCCGCAAGCTCCAAAACCGCACCCTCATCACCCGACACCACCACCGACAACGGGCCATTCACCGCCGCCAACGACACCCGACCCTCCAACCCCTCAAGCGACCCCACAACCTCCTCCTCCGACAACTCAACCGCCACCATCGCGCC
>DATMPY010000118.1:0-16737 GCA_035566955.1 Solirubrobacteraceae bacterium
TGCGGATCCTCTACAGGGTGGCGTGGCGGGGGGTGCAGCTGCGCGCGCAGGTATGGCCGCGGCGGGGCACGGGGGTCAAGTTCCTGCTCACCAACGGGGGGGAGGTGCTGCTGGTGCGCCACACCTACGGGAAGCGGGACACGTGGTACATCCCAGGCGGGGCGGCCCGTCGTGGCGAGCCGCCGCTGCAGGCGGCGGCGCGGGAGCTCGCGGAGGAGCTCGGGGTGCGCGGTTTGCCGCTGCGGGAGCTGGCGAGCGTGGACATGCGCCTGGAGCAGATCGAGGTGCGCCTGACGTGCGCGTACGCGGAGCTCCCCGACCGGGCGCTGGTGCGGGTGGACCCGGTGGAGATCGCGCAGGCGCGGTGGTTCGCGCCGGACGCGCTGCCCACCCCGCGCGGTGTGGAGGTGGAGCAGCTGCTCGCGCTGCTGCGCGGGGAGGCGACCTGAGGAGGGCTTCCCCCGGCCGCGGTCACCGCACAACGCGACCCGATCCCGGCCCTTTGATCGGACGCCCACCCACCCGCGAATTAAAAATCTGTTCACCGCCCCGTGAGGCGACCATACACGGACCATACACGTATGGTGTATGATTGGTGTATGAGCGCGGTGCGCACAAACATCGAGATCGAGGACACATACGTCCAGGCGATCATGGATCGTTACGGCGTGCGGACCAAGACGGCCGCCGTCGACCTTGCGCTGCGCCACCTGGCGGGACAGCCGATGACACGCGAGGAAGCCCTGGCGATGCAGGGCGCTCACGCGATCGCGGAGCCGCCCGCGGATATGCCACCACGCGCGGCGGCGTGATCCTGGTCGACACCTCGGTGTGGGTCGAGTACGACCGCGCGAGCGGCAGCCCCTCAGATCTTCGCCTCAAAGGGTTGATCGAAGCCGGTGGTCCCGTAGCAGTCACCGAGCCCGTCGTCATGGAGGTCCTGGCGGGCGCACGGGACGATCGGCGAGAGGCAGACCTGCGCCGACTGCTGGGGCGCTTTGAGATGCTGAGCTTCGACGGTGTGAGCGACTTCGATGGCGCTGTCAGGATCTACCGCCGTTGCCGTGCCGCGGGCGTGACGCCGCGGGGGATGCTCGATTGCATGATCGCAGCCGTGGCGTGGCGCCGAGGTGCGACCCTGTTGACCCACGACGCGGATATGGACCGCGTCGCGGGCGTCATCGAGATCGAGCTCGACGCCGCATCGCTACGCGCATAGCGGGCGGGTTGCGCTCAGGAGGACCGCATCGCCGGCGTACCGACCCCGGCGCGGGGGCGTTTACCATGGCGGGAGCGCCGTCGCGCTCACAGCACGCACCGAGGTAGCCAAGGGAGGATGGAGAGATGCTCGAAGGGCTGATGCAGAACGACTTTCCGCTCACGCTCCAGCACGCGCGGCGGCGGATGCGGGACTGCCACCCATCCGCGCAGGTGGTCACGCTCACCGAGGGGGAGCCGGTGCGGGCCAGCTTTGGGGAGGTCTCCGAGCGGGTGGACCGCCTCGCCCGCGCCCTGCGGCGCTTGGGGATCGAGGATGGGGACCGGGTGGGGACGTTCGCGTGGAACAACCAGCGCCACTTCGAGCTGTACATGGCGATCCCCTGCGTGGGGGCCGTGCTGCACACGCTGAACATCCGCCTGTTCGCGGAGCAGCTCACCTACATCGTCAACCACGCCGAGGACCAGGTGATCTTCGTGGACGCCTCCGTCGTTCCCCTGCTGGAGCCCCTCGCCCCCACCTTCGAGGGGGTGCGCCACTTCGTTCTGATGGATGACCCCGCCCACCCCGGCGACCCCGGCTCCCTGCCCAACGTGCTGCGCTACGAGGAGCTCCTGGAGGAGGCCGGGCCAGGCCCCTTCGAGTACCCCGAGCTCGACGAGCGCCAGGCGGCGGCGCTCTGCTACACCAGCGGCACCACCGGCAACCCCAAGGGGGTGCTCTACTCGCACCGCTCCCTCTGCATGCACGCCACCGCGTCGCTGATGGCCGACAACCTGGGGCTCTCCCGGCGCGAGCGGGCGCTGGTGGTGGTGCCCATGTTCCACGCCAACGCCTGGGGCATCCCCCACGCCGCGGCGATGTGCGGGGCGGACCTCGTGATGCCCGATCGCTTCCTCCAGGCGGAGCCTCTGGCGCGGGCGATCGAGCGCGAGCGCCCCACCGTGGTGGGCTGCGTGCCCACCATCTTCGCCGACCTCCTGCGCTACGCGGACTCCCACGACGTGGACCTCTCCTCCCTGACCAACTCCGTGTGCGGGGGCTCCGCCGTGCCGCGGCAGCTGATGAGGGACTTCCAGGAGCGCCACGGGGTGGTGATCCACCAGGGCTGGGGGATGACCGAGACCAGCCCCGTGGCGACCTTCTCCGATCCCTCCGAGGAGCGGGGGCACGACGAGCGCTACTGGGACGAGCGCGCCCTGCAGGGCAAGCCACTGCCGTGGGTGGAGCTGCGCCTGATGGGCGACGACGGTCAGGAGGTCCCCTGGGACGGGGAGTCCACCGGGGAGATCCAGGTGCGGGGCCCGTGGATCGCCTCCAGCTACTACCACGACGACTCCGGCGATCAGAAGTTCCAGGAGGGCTGGCTGCGTACAGGGGACATCGCGGCGATCGACGGGCAGGCGTCCGTGCGCATCACCGACCGCGCCAAGGACGTCATCAAGTCTGGCGGCGAGTGGATCTCCTCGGTGGAGCTCGAGAACGAGCTGATGGCCCACCCCGACGTGATCGAGGCCGCCGTGATCGCCAAGCCCGACGAGCGCTGGTCCGAGCGCCCCCTCTGCTGCGTGGTGCTGCGCGAGGGCGCCACCCCGGATGCGGAGGAGCTGGTCGAGCACCTGCGCCCCCGTGTGGCCAAGTGGTGGCTCCCGGACGAGTTCGCCTTCATCGCCGAGGTCCCCAAAACGAGCGTCGGCAAGTTCGACAAGAAGGTGCTGCGCGCCCGCCTGGCCGAGGGGGAGCTCGAGGGTCGTGTGAGCGTTGGCGCCCGCCCGCCCGCGCCGGCGTCGGCGCAGCGGTGAGGGCCTCGCGGGCAGGAGAATCGGCCTTGGGGGAGAACCGCAGAGAAGGCATCTTGGATTGCCAATAGACTTCGCCGCTTCCCCACGGCGGTTACGCCCGCCGGAACTCACACCGAACACTCAAAAAAAATGACGGGAGGTGCGCATGACGCGGACCGACAGCATGGTCTCGAGCAGGCCCCAGGCAGTAGGTGCAGCATCGATCAGCCAGATGACCGGTCGGAGATCGGCCAACGGATCCCCTGGGTGCCGCGCCCGGCGGCGTATCATCCGCCGCGAGCTGCTCGCCCTGCCAGTGGTGCTGGCGCTGATAGTCCCCGCGGCGCCCGCCCTGGCGCAGACGAGCACCGGGACGTCGAGCACCGGGACCTCGGGCTACAACCAGAAACCGCCCACCCCCACAACGAAAACCGAACCGAAAAAAGCAGTCGAACCCTCCAAAGAAGCGACCACGCCGACGACGTCCGTCACCCCCACGACCACCACTCCGGCGACCTCCACGGCTCCGACGGCGAGCACCCCCAAAGCCCCCACATTGCCCTTCACCGGGCTGAACCTCACCTGGGTAGTGGGCGCAGGTCTGCTCCTGCTCGTGGCCGGACTCTCAATACGCATCGCCCTGCGCCAGCGCCCCGGCGCCTGAGAGGTTCGCATGACTGAGGCCCGCCCCCACCGTCCGCGATTTACGTGAGTGCGGGGCGGGGACCTGCTCGCCGTCGGTGGTCTCTACCAGTGGCGGCGAGCACTCCGGGAGCCGGAGGCCCGATGAGCGCTCACCGGGCCGGCAAGTCATGCTTGCTGGTGTCACCCCCCCGGCCCGGTGAGGGCCTCCAGCCGTTCCTCCACGAGGCGCGCCAGGAGCGGCTCGAGGTCGATGTCCAGGTGCTCGACGAGCCGCTGGCCGACCACGCGCAGCTCGTTGTCGTCGAGGCGGCCCACCGCCCGGGGCAGGATCGCTGATGAGTGCACGCGCACGAGCGCGTTGAGGTCGATCGCCACCTCCTTCGAGAGGCCGTACTTCGCTGGGCGCACCGGGAGGTGGAACAGCGAGGGCTCGCGCTGGTCGCGGATGCTTGCCCGCCGGGGCTCCGAGAGCGTCTCTAGGCGCACCATGCGCAGGGCCACGATCTCGCGCAGTGCGCGGCGTGGGCGGTCCTGGAGCAGAAGGATGGGACGGAGCTTGCCCTTGGCGAGGAAGGTCTGCTCAGCGTCCAGGCCATGGTGGCGAACCTGCTGGGCGAAGACCTGGGCGTCTGCGATCTCCCCGGTGGGATGCTGATCGCCGAGCCACACGCGGAAAGGCGCCTCGGGCACGTAGGAGACGATCGCCCACACGATCGCCCCGCGCAGCCCTGGGGCGGGTTGGTTGGCCATCGGCTAAAGCGCGCGTTCGAGTGACTCGAGGTCGAGGTCGGGCTCATCTGCGCCCCGCTCGCCGAGCTCGTGCGCGGCTAGCGCGGTATCGGTTAGGCGCAGCTCATAGGGCTCCCGGGCCGCGAAGATGCTCCGGTAGCGCTCGAAGAGATCGAAGTCGTCGGGATGCAGGATCACCGCCTTGCGCCTGCTCTCGGCGTACTTGCTGACGATGATCGCCTCGCCCACCTGCGGCTCGGGGAAGCGTGTCTCATTGGCAGATACCTGTCTCGCTCGCATGGGTCTCTCCGTTCGAGGATCTGGTTCCGTACATCTTATCACTAAACCGTACGACTACTATAGGAATCCGACGGAGGCGCGAGAATTGCCCAGAAGTCCCAATGCCCGGAGACTCAGAAAAATTTATGGGCTGACTTCTGGTATTTAGGATTTAGAGCAGTTGGGGCTGCATTAGGATGTCCTCCCGATGGCCGAGACATCGATCCGCAGCGGAGCGGTTCCAGACTTTCCCTTCGCCGAGCTGTCGCCGTCGGACTTCCACCGTCTCGTGCTGCACCTACTCGAACGGGAGCCTCGTGTGGCGCGGGTCGAAAGTTATGGCGCGCTGGGGAGTGACGGTGGAGTTGACCTGATCGCCTCCATGTCGGCCGCCGACGGCGCGCCCCCCGCCCCCGCGAAGGACGCGGCGGAGATTGACGAGGTGGATGCTCGGTACCGGCCCACCCTGGTGCAGGTCAAGCGCGCGAAGGCCTTCAACATCAGCGCCGCTCGCGCCGAGCTCCGGCGGTTGCGGGCTTCGGGGTCTCACGTGGGCTTCGAGCGCTACCTGCTCGTGGCCGCGTGCGTTCCCAGCGCCGCGGCGATCGACGAGCTGCGGCGGGGGTGCGCCGAGCTTGGGTTGCACGACGTCGAGGTCTGGGAGCGCTCCGCGCTCACCGCGCGGGTGCTTCGCCACCGCGACCTGCTCTCGTTCTTCGACATCCCCGCTCCCCGCGAGTGGCTGGAGGACGGCGGCGTCGCAAGGGGGATGCTCGACCTCCGGCGGCTGGTCTTCGCGGGCCATCCCGTGGTGCTGCTCGTGGGGGAGCGCTGGCGGGAGGATCTCGAACTGGAGCTGCTCTCCACCGATGCTCCGCGCTCGGAGGAGCCGCTGCGCTGGCTGGTGACGCACCACGTCATCACGAGCGCGATCGGACACGGAACCGACCTGAGCCTCGCGCTTAGCGACCTGCTGGCGGTGAGCTCCGGGGACGATCCGCCCGCGGGGGAGCTGGGGCTGTGGCAGCCGCGCAGGGACCTCTCCATCGGCCCCGCGCTGGCCGACGTGCTTGGGCGTGTCGCGGCTCGCCACGGCCACGCGCCGCTCCTGATCGCGCTTGGCCTCACCGCCGAGCAGGTCGAGGAGCTGCGTGTGCACGCCGCGCGGCTGCGAGACCACGTCGCCGAGCGGGGGATGGTCGTGCTCGACGACTCCTCCGGCGAGCTGTGCGCGACCGACCTGCGTCCCCTGAGCGGCGCCGAGCTGCTGTGGTCCCTGCACCGCTGTGTCGCGCCTGACTGGTTGGCCTTTCACTGCCGCCCTGTGGACTTCGCCGATGACTATGGCTTCGAGGACGTCATCGCGGGGCGCAGCGTGTCGGCCGGGATCGTCAGGAACGGGCACTGGCCGATGGGAGAGCAGGGGATCAGGAGGGATAGGCACGGCTCCGTGGTGGACGAGCTCGGCCTCGTGGTGTTCGGCCGCCCCACCACGATCGAAGACCTGCCGGGCACCGGCAAGACCGCGTCGGCGTACAGGATGGCCCACCTGCTCTGTCCCGAGGCCTCGTGCTATCTGGATCTCCAGGCGGTTTCGAATGTGACGCTCGAAGATCTCACGCGTCTGGTGTTCGCGCTGGAGGGCCGCCACGAGCGGGTCGCGCTGATCCTCGACAACGCCCAGACCGCGAAGGCGAGTCAGGAGCTGGCGGTCCTGCTCGATCGGCGCAAGGACAATCGGGTGCACCTCATCCGTGTGGTCACCCTGCCCTTCGAGGATCTCGACCTCCTGGGAGGGGAGCTCCAGCAGACCGGCGAGTCTCGGCTGCGCCGCGCAACGTCGATCGCGTCGCTGGCCAAGTGGGTCGCACAGCATCCCGAGGTCGACGCCGAGCGCGTGCACGAGGCGGAGAGCCGGGCGCGCAACATGTGGCATTTCTTCTACCTGCTGCGCGGCGGCGCCGCCTCACTGCTATCAGAGCTCGAGGACACCGCGCGCAGTGAGAGGAGCGATGTCGTTTGGTACGCCGTCGCGGCGGCGCACGTGTTCCTGGGCAGGCCGGCCACCGTCAGGACGATCCACGGCTTGATCGCCGAGCAGGGGTTGTGGCCGTTCAGCGTGAGCGAGGGGGAGCGTGGTCGATGGATCCTCTCGAGCGTGGTGTCGCTGCTGAGCAGCCGCAGGATCGTGGCCGCCGTGGACGGTCTGCTCTGCCGGCACAGCTACGAGGCCTACGGCGTGGTGCGACTCAGCCACGACCGTGGTCTGCATATCTCCGCAACGACCTATCGCGAGGCGAACGTCGCGTTGTTCAAGCGTGCCCTGGCGCCCATTGGGATTCCGCCCGAGATGCGCGATCGGAGCCCGCTCACCAAGCGCGATCTCTATCAGTTCACCGATGACCACGTGATGCCCGTCCTGGAGCACCAGCGCGAGCTCGAGCGGGCCGTGCCGTTCGAGGAGGAGTTGCGCGACCACGTCGAGACGACCTGGCGCGAGCTGATGGAGCTGCTCGAAGAGTGGCCGGCCAACGTCGTGTACTGGCTGTTCAATCGCGCCCACTTCTCCAGCTTCGCGTTGCGCTTCTCGCCGTTTTCGGGGCTGCTGCGGCTGCGCTGCCTGGAGTCCGTGGGGTGCGAGTCCGATGCCATCGATCTCGAGTACATGATCAAGGGCGTGATCGCCTACGAAGCGCTGGCGACCGCTCGCGGGCGGTGGGAGATGGGCGAAGCGGTTCACACCGCCGAGCGGGATCTGGCGGATCTCGCCACCAGACGCGAGCGATTGCAGGCGCTGCCGGTCGGCAGCAAGGTGAGATCGGCCACCGACGCGGCGCTCGAAAAGGTCGAGCAGTCGATCGTCAAAAGGCGAGAGTCCGCACGGGCCACGATCGACATGCTCGACGAGGTGAACCGGATGCCGCCCGAGTTCACCTTCGGCGAGGAGACGGTGTCTTCGCTCACGAAAAGCACACGGTGGCTGGAGCACCACACCAGCCTGCTGGCACAAGCGGTCGAGAGCGTCGACCAGCGGCGGCTGCTCGCGTCGATGCGGAACCTGAAGACCGCGCGTCCGCTCCTGCTGGCGCACCTCTGGCTGCTCTCCCCCGAGCTCGGCCGCCAGCTGTTCGCCGCGATGTCATCCGAGTGGCGGGAGGAGGTCGTACGCCAGGTCAAGGCTGCGCCCGACTCCTACTCGGCGCTTCACCTCGGCGCCGACGACGACGCCCTGGCCGTGTTCGCAAGCGAGCTGGCTGAAGTGTCCCCTGAGATCCACTCGTGGATCGCCCAGGGGGGAGGCGGCAAGCTGGGCAAGCGGGTTCGGGCGGCGAATGGCAGCGGCATTCGCGGCGCGTATCCAGCTCCTGCTCTCCCGCGGTCGCCGCCGGAGAGGATGCTGGGGCGTGTCAAGTCATTGCTCGGACGTGGCGCCACCTGATCCGGGCGCTACGGGGCGAGCCGCACGGGGAGCGTCTTCAGCTGGTTGAGGAACGGCGACTGCACGAACGCCGGCTCCCCCGCCAGCTCCATGCTCGGGAAGCGCTTGAGGGTCTCCTCGAACAGGATCCGCAGCTCCAGGCGCGCCAGCGCGGTGCCCAGGCAGAAGTGGCGGCCCCCCGCCCCGAACGCCTGGTGCTCGGACCGAAGCCGGGGGACGCTCGCCTCCGACGAGCATCCCCGTTTCGGCCAGCGGCGCACGTCGAAGCGGTCCGGATCCTCGAAGCGCGTCTCGTCGCGGTTCGAGGAGGCGTACCACATGATCACCTTCTCGCCCTTCTTGATCAGCTGGCCGTTCAGCTCCGTGTCGCACGTCGCCGTGCGCCGGAAGTGCGCGAACGCCGGGAACATCCGCAGCGACTCCTCCACCGCGCTCGCCACGAGGCTCGGGTCCTCCAGCAGGATCGACCGCTGATCCGGGTTCTCCATCAGCGCCCGCATCCCGCTCGCGTATGTCGCCTTCGTGCTGTCGTTTCCCGCCGCCACCAGCAGGAAGAAGCCCATCACGATCTCGTGTTCCTCCAGGCGCTCCCCGTCCACCTCGGCGTGCACCAGCACGCTCGTCAGGTCCTCCGTCGGGTGCTCCCGGCGCTGCGCGATCATCTTCCCGCACCGTTCGAAGATCTCCGGCACGTCCTTCGCCACCGCTTCCTCGATTCCCCCCGGGTTGAGGTCCGGGTCGTTCGCCCCCAGCGTCGAGTTCATCAGCCGCGCCCACGTCGCGTCGTCCTCCTCGGGGATCCCCATGAAGCTCCCGATCACCCGCGACACCACCGGCTGGGCCACCTCGCCGACCAGGTCGCACATCTCCTGGTCCGCCACCCGATCCAACACGCGCTCCACGATCTCCCGGATCGCCTGCTCGTGCGCCGCGATCCGCTTCGGCGTGAACCCCGTCTGGAACAGCGCCTTCACCCGGTCGTGCTTGGGGGGGTCCATACCGATGGACATCGCCCGTGTCAGCTCCAGCGGGAACACCGCCGTGACCCCCGTGATCCCTCCCAGTTCCGAGGAGTATGTCTGCCAGTCGCGGCTCACCGTGTGCACGTCCTCCGCCGTCGTCGCCGACCAGAACCCCGCCTCCTCCGGGAATTCCACGATCCGGCTCGTCCAGTGCACCGGGCACTCCCCCCGCAGCCGCTTGAACAGCACGTGCGGCGGGCCATCCTGCCACAGCTCCGGCTCCGTCACCAACACATCCTTCAGGTCGACGCTCTCCATGTCGCTACTGAGATCGAGCCCTCTCCGTGTCGCTCTGCCGAGATCGCTGCCTACCGACGTCATCTGGGCCTCCTGGATCGCTGGGGCGCGGGACAGCCTCCGATGCTACGGCATCCCGGGCTACACAGCTTCCGAATAGACGGGCTCCGCGTCGGGCGACTCGGCTCTGTGCTCTGCCACGTGCACGGACTCGGGTATGGACTCGGGCACAATCTGCTCCTCCGCTCGCAGCACCGTCACGGCGATCGCGATCGCGGCCACGATCAGCCCGGCGGCGACCAGGAACGCGAGGTGGTAGCCGCCGGTCAGCGCCGCAGCGTTGGAGCTGCCGCCGTGGAGCAGGTGCTCGGTGCGCGTGGCGGAGAGGGTCGCCAGAACCGCCAGGCCCAGCGCTCCGCCGACCTGGGCGGTGGTGTTGATGAGACCTGACGCCAGGCCCGCGTCGCTGGGGGTGGCGCCCGCCATCGCCAGCGTCATCAGCGCCGGGAAGCAGGCCCCGATGCCGCAGCCGAGCAGGATCATCACCGGGAACACGTCGGTCAGGTAGCTCCCCTGCACCGGGACCCGCGCGAACAGGGCGAGCCCCACGGCGATCAGCACGAGCCCGGCTATGAGGGTGCCCCGCGCCCCGAAGCGCATGATCAGCGTTTCTGAGTAGCGCAGCGAGAGAGTACCCATGACGAGGGTCGCGGGCAGAAACGCAAGACCGATCTGCAGGGCGTCGTAGCCGAGCACCCGCTGCAGGTAGAGAGCGCCGAGGAAGAACATCCCGAACATCCCCGCCACCGTGAGCACCTGGATCACGTTCGCCCCGGACACGTTGCGCGAGCGGAAGATCCGCAGCGGAATCAGTGGGTTGGCCGCCAGCGCCTCGCGCGCGAGGAAGGCACCCAACAGGGCCAGCGACACCGCCCCGAAGGCCAGCGTGCGGCTCGCTCCCCAGCCGTACTCGGCGGCGGGCTTGACGATCGTGTAGACGCCCAGCATCAGTGAGCTCGTGATCAGCGCCGCCCCCGGGATGTCGGCTCCCTCGCCGAAGCCGATCCCCGCCTCCCCCGCGAGCAGCCGCGTCGCCAAGACCGCCGTGACGATGCCGATCGGAACGTTGATGAAGAAGATCCAATGCCAGTTGATCGACTGGGTCAATACTCCACCCGCCAGCAGCCCCACCGAGCCGCCCGCGGAGGCGACGAAGCCGTATACCCCGATCGCCTTGGCCCGCTCCCGGGGCTCGGGGAACATGGTGACGATCATGCCGAGGATCACCGCCGAGGTCATCGCGCCGCCGACCCCCTGGACGAACCGCGCCGCCACGAGCATCCCCTGGCTCTGCGCCACCCCGCACACCAGCGAGGCCACCGTGAAGATGCCGAGGCCCGCCATGAACACCCGCTTGCGCCCAAGGATGTCCCCGAAGCGCCCCGCCAGCAGCAGCAGGCCGCCGAAGGAGATCAGGTAGGCGTTCACCACCCACGCGAGGCTCGCCTGGGAGAAGCCGAGCTGGCGCTGGATCGAGGGCAGCGCCACGTTCACCACGGTGACGTCGAGCACGATCATCAGCATCCCCACGCAGAGCACGTAAAGGGCGATCCAGCGGTTGCGGTCGGACAGGTTCCTGTCAGTCATCGTGCGGATTCTCACTTTCTCCCGGCATCCGATCCGATGCTCAGGTCGTCGCCCTCGACCTTAGCGGGTGCTTGAAGGCCATCCCCGGTCCTCTTGCCCCGCCCTCGATCCGTACTCGCCGACCCATCCCGGACCCCCTTGTGGGGTCCTTCTCCAAACATCAGAACCCCCGTCTCTGAGCCATCGCGCGGCCTGCGGCTCGGAGCACCGATCGCTTCCTCCGGTGCCCTCCTGTTCCTCGCTTCGCCGCGCCGATTTGGGGGGCGCACGGCATCCGTCGGCTGGGACCGTTACGATCGTTCCACCACTGTCAATGACATCGCATTTACAAGCCGGTAGCGGAATGGCCCCATTTTTCAGTCAAGTAAGCAGCTCAAATTCGACCTATAGGAATATGGGTCGTCCGCTCGAAAGCTCGGTTGGGGCGAGTGGGAGACGCTCCTCGACATCCAGGCGTCAACCCATGAACCTGTGCGGACAGCACAAAGGGGGCCACCGGCGCCGCCCAGTGGTGCCGGAGCCCCCGTCGGGCGCCGTGACGCGGATGCGCCACAGCACCCACCGTACCGTCCAACAGTGAAAAGACTGATTAGGTGGGATGAAGATGGCTTCAAAGGATAAGACGCGTTCAACAGTCCAGCGGCTGCGTGCGGCCCCCCTGCGCCCAGGTCCCAATGGGCTCCCCCGTGGCCAGGTGTCCGAGATCCAGCGCAGCCGCATGCTCACGGCCGCGGTGGAAGCAGTTCAAGAGGTGGGCTACTCGCGCCTGACGGTCGCCCAGGTGATCGCCCGCGCACGGGTCTCCCGCAAGACGTTCTACGACCTCTTCGAGGATCGCGAGGACTGCTTCCTCGCCGCCTTCGACCAGGCGGTCGACCAGGTGAGCGCGCTCGTCGGCGAAGCCTACGAGCAGGAGTCCAACTGGCGCGACGGCGTGCGCGCCGGTCTGCTCGCGGCGCTGCGCTTCATGGATGAGGAGCCCGGCCTTGCGCGCATCTGCATCGTCGAGGCTCTCGGAGCGGGCCCCCGTGTGCTCAAGCGGCGCACCCAGATCCTCGCGCGCCTGAAGAAGGTGATCGACCAGGGGCGTTCGAGCCCCGGCGCCCGCGTGGCGCGTGCCACCGAGGAATCCCCCGACGTCACCGCCGAAGGGGTGATCGGAGCCGTGTTCGCGGTGCTGCACACCCGCGTGCTGGCGCGCGGCAGGGAACCGTTCGGATCGCTCCTGGGGCCCCTGATGAGCATGATCGTGCTCCCCTACCTCGGCGCCCGCGCCGCCAGCGCGGAGCTCACCCGCAAGCCACCCCCGCCACTCAAGCGCAAACGACCCCCCCGGCGCTCTGTGAAAGATCCCCTTGAGGGCCTCGACATGCGCCTCACCTACCGAACCGTTCGCGTGCTCACCTTCATCGGCGAGAACCCCGGTGCCAGCAACCGCGAGATCGCCGAAGGCGCAGGCATCGCCGACCAGGGCCAGATCTCCAAGTTGCTCACCCGCCTCGAGCGCCTGGAGCTCGTGCACAACACCGGGGAAGGCCAGATCAGGGGGGCCTCGAATGAGTGGTTTCTCACCGACCGCGGAGCCCAGGTCGAGCACGCCACCAGGCCGCGCTGAGGCGCGCCCGCCCGAGCCCGGAGGCGCCCGCGATCAGCTTGCGCTGAGGGCATGCCTCCTCGATCCGTCGCTCGACATCCTTTTGCGCTGTGGGCACACCCCCGATCTGTCATTCGATCGTTTGCGCTGAGGAGACACCGCCCCGATCGGTCACGCGACCGTCTTGCGCTGGGGGCACACCTTCTCGATCCGTCGTGCGATCGTCTTGCGCTGCGGGCACACCTTCTCGATTCCGCTAGGGCACACCTTCTCGATCCTCTACCTTGAGAGGGGAGACATGGCAGCAACCAGACACCCGGGTGAAGCCGAGCGGTTCGCGGCGCTCCTCCACGAGGTTGAGGAGCTGCGTAGGGCCGTCGAGGTGAAGGATCTGCTGATCTCCGCCAGCGCCGCCTTCGACGCCTCCCTGGACCCCTTGCAGACGATGCGTACGATCGCGGACACGGCGGTGCCGCGGCTGGCGGACATGTGCGTGATCGACCTGGTACGCGAGGACGGCACGATTGGGGATTCCGTGGTCGCCGCCCGCGACGGGGAGGTGGGGCGGCGCCTGGAGGAGCTGCGCGCGCGGGAGCCCCTGCACGTCTCGGGCGCCCACCCGGTGGCCCGCGCGCTGCGTTCGGGAGAGCCGGTGTGGGTGCATGACCTCACCGACCCCGCCACGCTCGACGAGGCGGCCCAGAGCGAAGAGCACATGCGCTTCATGCGTGGCGTGGGCTACCGCGCGGGGATCGTGATCAAGCTCACCGCCCGCGGGCACGTGCTGGGGGCGCTCTCCTTCCTGCGGGTCAGCGAGGACCGCGACTTCGACCCCGAGCATCTCCCGCTGATGCAAGACCTCGCCAACCGGGCCGCGATGGCCCTGGACAACGCGAACCTGTACGCCGAACGCACCCACGTGGCGCGCATCCTGCAGCGTGGCCTGCTTCCCGACGCGCTGCCCGAGGTGGCGGGGCTGCAGCTGGCCTCCGCGTATCACCCCGTGGGGGAGGGCAACGAGGTGGGAGGAGACTTCTACGACGTCTTCGAGGTGCCCTCGGGGTGCTGGCTGGTGGTGGGAGACGTGTGCGGCAAGGGCGTCGAGGCGGCCGCGGTGACAGCGTTGGTGCGTCACAGCATCCGCGCCCTTGCTCTGCATGAGGGCAGCCCGGCGGAGGTGCTGCGGTACGTCAACGAGGCGATGCTCAGCCACGAGCTGGCTGGGCGCTTCGCAACGGTGGTGCTGGTTCGCCTCGACCTCTCCTCGGGGGCGTCGGTGGGCGCCACGATCGCCGGTGCGGGGCACCCCCCGCCGGTGGTGCTCGACGCGGACGGTCGTGCGTGGTGCCCCGAGGTCACCGGGACCCTCCTGGGGGTGCACCGCCAGGCGCGCTCCCGCGACGTGATGGTGACGCTCCAACCGGGCGCCAGTGTAGTTCTCTTCACCGATGGCCTCACCGAGGCCGGTGCCCCCCGCGGGGGGATCGAGGCCGAGGAGATTTGCCGCCACCTCGCGCACGATGGCTCGGCTACCCAGAGTGGTACGGCGGCCCACAGCGGTTCGGTGGCTCAGAGTGGTTTGGCTGGCCATGGTGGTTTGGCTGCTCGTGGTGGTTCGATGGCCGGGGGCGGCTCGGCCGTGCCGCGGGAGCTTGTGCGGCGCCTGGAGGAGCTTGCGCGCGAGCGCAGCGCAGGTCCGCTGCGCGACGACATTGCGATTGTCGCCGCCCGCGTCTTACCCCGCTGATGGTCGATATATAAAAAATCGAAGTCCGTCTAACGATCGTTATACGGTTACTGAAAAGATGATGTTCATCTCGAGGCCCGCGGTTCGTGCCCGCGCTGCCAGCTGAGGTCTGTATATAAAAAATCGAGTCGCGTATAACCAACGTCAGACGCGGTCTGAAAAGACGATGTTCACCTGAACGGCCCCTGGCTCGCCGTCCGGCTGATCGTTTGGGGATCGCCTGTCACACGCCCGAGGACGCCCCGTCCCGCCGCCCGTGCGGTGGTCGGAATACAGAGACAAGGTGCTTGCGCGGGTATTGCTGTGGAGACTGCTCGGATTCGCTGCCTTCCTGCTGGGGGCGGTGGTGGTCGTGTGGCTGCTCCACGGTAGTCTCGGAGCGGCGCTGCGTGGTCACCATGTGGCGCCCACGGTGGCTTCTCCTCGAGCGGGCTGGGTAGGTACGGCCGAGTCGCTCGCGGCATTGCTCGCGGCTTCGTTCGCTGCGCTGGCCCTGCTCTGCGCGCTGCTCCTGCTCGCGGTGCGCTGGCGGGCGCGAGGGCAACGGCGGTACGTGCGCCTGCGGGTGGAGCCATACCGCACGGACCGCACGAGCGTGGAGGGGATCGTGGCGATGTTCGAGTCGCTGCACAAGCGCGTGCAGCGACGCTGGTGGAGGCGCCTGCTGCGCGGCCAGCCCTCGGTGTCGCTGGAGGTGCACCACGTCCACGCGGCCGATGGGAGCGCGCGTGCGCTGCTCGCCCTCACCTGCCCTTTTGATTTGGAGAAGATGGTCGGTGCGGCCGTGCGCAGCGCCTATCCCAATTGCAGGGTGACGCTGCCGTGTGAGCGCAGGGTGGCGCTGCCCAGCGAGCGTCTCAACCAGGGCTCGGTCTCCGCTGGCTCAATCTCCGCTGGCTTGGTCTCCGCTGGCTTGGTCTCCGCTGGCTCGGTCTCCGCAGGCTTGATTTCTGAGAGCTCGATCTCCGCTCGCTCCCTGGCGCTGTTGCGCCTGAAAAAGCACGCAGAGTTCATCAGGCGGGTCAAGCAGCTGGATCGCTACGAGCTCGCGCGGGAGCCCCCCATGGACCGACTCCTGAACGCAATGGGAGCCTGCGGGGAGGACGCGTTCGTGCAACTCGCGCTGACCCCCACTCCGGCCCTGTTCGAACGGTACGCCAGATGGCGCTACCGCCATCATGAGAACCGCCTCTCGCGCGAGCGCCGGGAGCACGTGTTCACCCGCGACCGCTCGCTGGTCGAGGAGGTTGAGCTGCGGGGAGGCTTGGCGGTGCAGCACCGCCCGCTCTACTTCGTGGATGTCCGCGTGGGGGCGCCCTCGCGGGCGGCGTGCGAGCGGATCGCCTCGGAGCTGCGCGCGGAGGGCGCGGAGAACCGCTTGGTGGAGCGGGGGACGGCGGTGCGCCACGGCCTGCTGGGCCTCTACGCGAGGCGGGTGGCGCGCGGAGAGGGCAACCCATGGCCGCCTGTGCGCAAGGGGGTGTTCGCATCCACCGAGCTGGCCGCGCTGTGGCACCTGCCCTCGGTCGACTACGCCGCTGTGCCGTTCGCCCGCGGGTCGCTGCCCCTGGCCCCCGCGCCCCCCGCGATCATGCGCCCCCGCGCAGGAGCGGGGCTGCTGCGCGACGCGCTGGGGCCGGTTGCGATCCACCCCGAGATGCGCCGCCAGAACACCGCGGTCCCGGGGGCGGTGGAGCAGGGCAAGTCCAGCTACCTGGTGGCAACGGTCGCCGAGGACCTGCGCCGGGAGCGCTGCGCGGTGATCGTGCTCGACCCC
Source organism: Solirubrobacteraceae bacterium (assembly GCA_035566955.1). Lineage (GTDB taxonomy): Bacteria > Actinomycetota > Thermoleophilia > Solirubrobacterales > Solirubrobacteraceae > Palsa-744. The sequence continues at coordinate 16,117 of DATMPY010000118.1, forward strand.
AAGGGCGACGCGGCGGAGGCCGCGGTGAGTCTCGTGGCGCCCGGGCGCACGTGCACGCTGCTCGACTTCTCCCATCCCACCTGCGGCTTCAACCCGCTCGCGGTGCACGCCCCGGCGGACGTAATCGCCGACTACGTGGTGGGCGCGTTGAAGCACCTTTTCACCGATTCCGACATCCGCGCCTCATCGGATCGCTACCTGCGCAACGCGATCATCGCGGTGCTCGCCCACGATCCCGGGTCGAGCCTGTGGGACGCGGCGCGGCTGCTGTCGGTTGGGGAGGAGGGCTACGCCTACCGCGCCCGCGTGGGGGCCCATGTGCGCACGCTGCCGGAGTTCAAGGAGATCGCGCAGTTCTTCACCGCCGAGCTTACGGCGCAGCTGGCGGACTCGCGCAGCACGACCACGGCCAAGCTGGACGCGCCGGTGAACAAGCTGGCCCGCCTGCTCAACTCGCCCTCGATCAAGCGGGTGCTGCTCAACGACTCGCTCACGGTGGACTTCGACCGGATGATCTCAGGCCACGAGGTGCTCGTGGTGAAGGGCGCGCTGGGGAGCATGGGGGCGGGCAACACGTCGGTGCTGATGCAGCTACTGGTGGGGATGCTCGACGCCGCGCTG
>DATMPY010000119.1:0-6609 GCA_035566955.1 Solirubrobacteraceae bacterium
CCCCGTTTGAGCGCACATTCTGCGCCTCCCCCGCCAAGCCCTCACCTGCGACCACGAGCGGGATGCCCGCCACCCTGCACGCCTCGATCGCCACGTCGATCCCCTTCTCCGGGGACAGACGCGAGACCACCAGCGCGTAGCTACCGGGCGGCAGCTCGGCCCTGTCCGGATGCGCCCCTCCTTCGGGAACGAAGCCGGGAGGGCTCGGGCCGGGAGAGCTGGAGCCCGAAGGGTTGTGGCGGGTCAGGTCGGGGGCCCCCTCGGCGAGCGCCCGCACCGGCGGGGCCAGCACGTGCACCCGCTCCCACCGGAGCGGCGCCCCCAGCTCTCGCAGCCGTTCGCGCGCGAACACGCTGGGGACGATCACCGCGTCCGCGTGCTGCACCAAGCGACGCTGCCACAGCGCAAGGCCAGCCCCATACGCCAGCGCCTCCCCGCGGCTGCCCCGGCAGTTGCGCAGCACACCAGGCAGCGTGTTGGCACGGTGGCAGCGCGTGCACTCCTCCCCCTGGGTGAAGCACACCCCCACCGCGCACACCAGGCGGTACTGGTGCAGATGCACCACCACGCGTGCCCCCGCCCCCCGCGCCGCCGCCAGCGCCCGCCACCCCAACGTGGGGTGGAGGTTGTGGGCGTGCACCACCCGCGCTCCCCCGTGGCGCACCGCATCCGCCACCTCGTGCGGGTCGAGGCCACCGCGCAACAGCCCCGCCGCCGCCCGCCGCCGGCCCAGCGCCATCGAATCGCGCGTGAGGAGCTCCGCCGGCTCGCCGAGCCGCTCGCGGACCAGCCACATCAGGTCCTCCACCACCCGCTCCTCCCCCCCCGTCGTGCGGTAGCGGTTGTGCAGGAACAGGATCATCGCTCGGCCATCGCATGACGGGGAGGGGAGGGGTGCACGACAGAGAGTGGGGGAGAGAGGAGAGAGAGGGAGAGGAGAGAGGGAGAGGAGAAGGAGGAAGCGAGAGAGGGGGGGAGGGAGAGAGGGGAGGGAAGGAGGTGAAGAGAGCCGATCTCGACCCGCCTGCGGGGCGGAGACTTGGGACAAACCTAGAATGTTCCACTGGCGAATGCTCTCCTTGCGAGTATTCGCATCTGGAGCACCCGCATCTTGACCCCCACAGCCTCGATCGTCATCCCCACCCGCGCGCGGCCCGACTACCTCGAGGTCGCGCTCGCCTCGATCGCTCCCCAGGCGAGCGCCGCCGGAGCGGATCTGCTCGTGGTGGAGGACGACCATGGCTCCTCACCCGCCACGCGCGCGCTCGCCGAGCGCTTCGGCGCCCGCTACCTCTCCCATCCCCGCCCCCTCGGACTGAACGCCGCCCGCAACACCGCCATCGCCAACTCCCGCGGCGAGTTGCTCGTGTTCGTCGACGACGACGTCGAGGTCCACCCCGGGTGGCTGGGAGCACTGCTGCGCGCCGCCCGCGAGCACCCCCACGTGCAGGTCTTCACCGGTCCCATCCGCCCCCGCCTGGAAGGCCGCCGCGGGCTGGGACGGCACACCTGCGGGCGCGAGGGGCCGCCGATCACCGCGCTCGACCTCGGCCCCCAGGACACCCCCGACGTGCGCTACGCCTGGGGCGCCAACATGACCGTGCGCCGCCGCGCTCTGGAGCGCATCGGGCCCTTCGATGCCGCCCTTGGGCTCTACGGCGACGAGCAGGAGTGGCAGGACCGCCTGTTCGCCGAGCCCCGATCGATCGAGCCGGCGCTTGGCGAGGAGACGGGTCTTGGCAAGGAGACGAGTGGCGGCGCCGCCGGCAACGGCTGGAGATCGGCGGACCGGGACGCCGCCCAGGGCAGAGAGGGCCGCATCCTCTACGTCGCCGACGCCGTCCTCGACCACCGGCGCTCCCCCGCCGATGCCCGGCTGCGCGCCCTCGCCAAAGCCGCCTACTTCCGCGGGCAGGCCAGCCGCCGCTTCGACGTCTGGCGCGGGGAGGCTCCAACGGTGCGGCGCGAGCTGCGCACGCTCGCCGGGTGTGTCGCCCACGTCGTGCGCCGCCGCTGCCCAGCCGGCCTGACCATGGTCGCCCACAGCTTCGGCCGCGTCGAGGGGGCCGTGCGCGAAAGCACTCCGCGCCCCGCGCGCGGGCGGGCAGGCGAAGCGGGCAGCGGCAGTGGACCGCGTCGCCGGGGCAGCGCTCGGCCAACCGACACCTCCCGCGCCAACGTGGACGGCGCCGAGGACTTCCTCTCCGGTGAAAGCGGCACCGTCGGAGGGCTAGACGCCGCGCGGCGGGAGGTCCTCGACAGGCTGATCGACGCCCGCGAGCTGCTCGGCGGTCGGCGTCTGTGCCTCGCTCGCGCCGCCCGCCGCTCGCCACCGCGCCGGCGGGTGCTGGTGCTCGGCGTCGAGCGCCCCGAGCGGAGTGCCATGAGCGCGGCAATCCGCGCGGAGCTCGCCCGTTCTCGCCACGACGTGGAGTTGCGCTTCCGGGCGCCCGGGGATCTCGGCAAGTTCGAGAACCTCAACCTGCTGCTCGCCCCAGACTCAACCGCAAGCCCGAACGGGAAGCGGGACCCAGGCGCGGAGAACACGGAGTACCCGGTCGGTGCGAAAAACGCGGAGCGCTCGGACGGAGAACACGCCGCGATCCAGCGCTACGACTGGCTGCTCGTGATCGACGACGACGTCGTCCTCCCCCGCGGCTTTCTCGACCGGCTGCTGTTGCTCGCCGAGCGCTTCCAGTTCGATCTCCTCCAGCCCGCCCACCGCGCACGCTCCCACGCCGCCTGGCGCGTTACCCGCCGGCGCGCCCACTCAGTCGCACGGGAGACCCCGTTCGTGGAGATCGGACCCGTCACGGCCTTTGCCCGCACCACCTTCCCCGCACTGCTTCCCTTTCCCCCCGGGTTGCGCATGGGTTGGGGCCTGGACCTCCATTGGGCCGCGCTCGCCCGCCAGCATGGGTGGCGTTGCGGGGTCCTCGACGCGCTTGCCATCCGCCACTCCGCCGCCCCCGCCGGGGACGCCTATTCGCGCCAGGCGGCCATCGCCGAGGGCCGCGCCCTGCTCGCCGAGCGGCCCTACCTGAAGGCCCGCGAAGCCCAGACCACCCTCCTCACCCACCGCCGCTGGTAGCCACCCACGCCATGCCCGCCCACACCGGCAGCCGCCACGGCCCGCGTCACGCTTCACCGCGACCCGGCCCCCACCGCAATCCTCCACAGCCGCATCCGGGCCGCTGGTGAAGGTCGCCGTCGTCGCCGAGTTCTACCCCCGCCGGGGCGATCCGGTGCTCGGGGTCTGGGCCCACCGCCAGGCGCTCGCCGCGCGGGATGCCGGGGCGGAGGTGCACGTGCTCGTCCTGCACCGTCTCGTCCCGCCCCGCGCATCGCTGCATGCCGGCGCGCGCGGGGCCGCGCGCTCGCTCGGGGGGCTGCTGCGCGAGTCGCGCCACCAGGACCTCGACGGCCTGCCCGTCACCTACGTCCCCTACGTCTCCCCGCCCCGCGATCGCTCCTACCCCTCGTGGAGCGCCTGGGCGGCGCCCGCGCTCGGGGTCGCACTGCGCCGCCTGCGGCGCCGGAGCGGCTTCGATCTGATCCACGCCCACAACGCCGTGCCCGCCGGCGAGGCAGTGCGCCGCGTCGGGCTCGACGTGCCCCTCATCGTCTCCGTTCACGGGGGCGACGTCCTCTACACCGCCTCCCGCTCCCCCGCCGGGCGGGAGGCCGTCGCGCGCGGGCTCGGAGCCGCCCGCCTCGTGCTCGCCAACAGCCGCGGCATCGCCGAGCTCGCCGCCGCCCACGGGGCGGAGGACGTGCGCGTGGTGCACCTCGGCGCCGACCTGCCCGGGGCGGGAGTGCGGCGCGACGAGATGCCCTCCCTGGTCACCGCCGGGCACCTCGTCGCGCGCAAGCGCCACGCCGACGTGCTGCGCGCGCTCGCCGTGCTCGCCCCCCGGCATCCTCAGCTGCGCTACACGATCGTCGGCGACGGCCCCGAGCGGGTCGCCCTCGAAGGGCTCGCCGCCCGGCTCGGGGTGGCGGAGCGGGTGCAGATGTGCGGGGCGCTCCCCCCCGCCGAGGCGCTCGAACGGGTACGCCGCTGCACCCTGTTCGCGATGCCCTCCACCGAGGAGGCCTTCGGCGTCGCCTACATCGAGGCGATGGCCGGCGGCCTGCCCGCGATCGGCTGCCGCGGGGAGCCCGGGCCCGAGGAGATCGCCGCGGCGGGAGACGGCTTCGTGCTAGTTCCACCCGGGGACATCGAGCGCCTCACCCAGCGCATCGACGAGCTGCTCCGCGACCCCCACCGCCTGCGCGAGGCCGCCCGCCGCGCGCGCGCCACCGTCGCCGCCAACTTCACCTGGGAGCGCTGCGGCGAGCAGACCCTCGCCGCGTACGAGCACGCGCTGCGATGAAGCCCGTGCTGTTCGTCGATGAGCTGCGCCACCAGACGCATGGACCTGCTCGCGGGACGCACCGCGATCGTGATCGCGTGCTGTTCGTCTATGAGCTGCGCCACCAGACGCATGGGCCACCACGGCCTATGAGGCTTGCCGGCCGAGGTCGCTGGCTCCTCCATGCCAGCCGAGTTAGGGGGTCGTTGACGAGCGCGGCCCGGGGATACCCGAGGTGCAAGCCGTTTCTCCTGCACGGTGTTGGGGAGGCCCAGTGAAGCCAGTCCTGTTCGTCACCGGGCACGCCCCCTTCGACCGGGAGGGCGCCTTTGCCCGACTGCACGAGCGTGAGGATGTCGAGTTCGCGCTTTTCGGGGGGCGCTCCCAGCACGGGGTATACGACCTCGGGGCAGGCCCCACCGACATCCCCGCCAGCCCCGCCCGCGACCGGCCCCGCGACCGCAGCCTCCCCTTCCCCCACCGCCACGTCTCCCAGCGCGAGGTCGCCGCACTGGCCGCCTCCGGGCGCCACCGCGCCGTCGTAGTCTCCACCGGCGGGCGGATCGCGCTGCCCGGCGCCTGGGCCGCCGCCCGCCGCGCCGGGATCCCGCTGATCCTTTGGACCTCGCTGTGGGCTCACCCCCGCACCCTCGCCCATGCCCTCAGCTACCCCGCACTGCTGCGCCTCTACCGCTCCGCGGACGCCGTAGTCACCTACGGGCCCCACGTAAGCGCCTACGTGCGCGCCCGCGGGGCCCGCAATGTGCACGTCGCCCCCCAGTCAGTCGACAACGAGTTTTGGTCCCACCCGCTCGCCGTCCCCGACGTCGGGCTCCCCCCGGCCCCCCCGTGGCCCGAGCAGGCCGCCGTGAAGTTCCTGTTTGCGGGTCGCCCCGTCCGGGAAAAGGGACTCGGGGTGCTTAGAGAGGCTTGGCTTCAGTCCGGCCTCGCCGCACCCTCCGCCGCGCTCGTCCTCGTCGGCGTGGGATCCATCCCCCCTTGGGTCTCCGTCGGCGGCGCGGCGTGGCGCGATGTGCCGCTCGTGTGGAGGCTGCGCTCGTCATTGCGGGGATCGCACGGTTCCTCCCCCCCGATCCCCGCCGACGGCGTGGCCCCGCGTGGGATGACCGAGATCACCGCCGGCAGGGCGACCCCAAGCGGGGTGACAGAGATTCCCGCCGGCGGCGGGGCCCCGGGTGAAGCGACCTGGATCCCTGCCCCCGGCACGGCCCCAGATGGAGTGGTCTGCCTGGATCCCGTGCCGCCCACCCAGCTGCGCTCCATGTACGCCGCCGCCGATGTCCTCGTGGCGCCCTCGATTGCCACCCGCACCTTCCGCGAGCCCTGGGGGTTGGTGGTCAACGAGGCCATGAACCGCAGTCTTCCCGTGATCGCAAGCGACGCCGTGGGAGCCGTCGCCGGCGGGCTCGTGCGCGACGGGCGCAACGGCCTGGTCGTGCCCACCGGAGACCCCCGCGCGCTCGCCGCCGCCCTGCGACGGCTCGCCGACGACCCCCCTTTGCGCGCCCGTCTCGGCGCCGCTGGGGCGGACGATGTGCAGGCCTTCACCCACGCCGCCTGGGCGCAGGGGTTCGCAAGCGCCCTGGACAGCCTGGGTCTTTCCCGCGGGGGGCGCTGGTAGCGTGCATCGCTTGCCGAGCCCAATGACAGTCCCGCGCCCAGCCTTCGCCCTGGCGGCGGTGCTCCTGCTGCTGCTCGCCGGCGCCCCCTCCGCGGGTGCAAGCGAAGTCTCGAAGATCTTCAACGAGTGCAGCAACGGCACCCTGCCCACCGGCTTCAGCCCCCAGGCCTACACCCAGGCCCTCAAGCAGATGCCCGCCGAACTCGCCCAGTACGGCCCCTGTTCCGACCTCATCCAGAAAGCCCAGCTCGCCGCCGCCGCCGCCGCCGGGGGCCATGGCGGCGGGGGCGGTGGAGGGGCCGGCGGCCCGGGTGCCACGACGGCCTCGGTGGCGCCCCCCACCCCCACCGAACAACACGCCCTCGAACACATCACCCACGCGAGCTTCCCTCCCGTACACCTCGGCGGCGAGGTGCTCCACCCGGGGGTCGTGCACGTCGACATCGCCTCCGCTTTCAGCACCCTCCCCACCCCGCTCATCGCCCTGCTCACCCTGCTGCTCGCCTGCGCCCCGCTGCTGATCGCCCGCGTCGTTCGCGACCGCCTCCGCGCCCGTCGGGCGGGCGGGCCCTCCACTCCCGACTGATGTCCACCGCGGTGGCCCCCGTCTCC
>DATMPY010000120.1:0-62115 GCA_035566955.1 Solirubrobacteraceae bacterium
AGTCGGTCAAGGTGGAACTCCCCCGGCAGCTCCCGGCCCGCTTGACCACCCTGCAAAAGGCGTGCACCGACGCGCAATTCGAAACAAGCCCAGCAGGCTGCCCGCCCGCGTCGATCGTAGGGCACGCCAAGGCGATCACCCCGATCCTGCCTGTCCCCCTGGAAGGTCCCGCCTACTTTGTCAGTCACGGAGGTCAGCAGTTCCCTGAATTGATCCTGGTTCTCCAGGGGTATGGAGTAACCGTCTATTTGAAGGGAGAAACCTTTATAGACCCGGCTGGAATAACGTCCTCGACCTTTAGCGCGATTCCCGATGTTCCAGTGGGGAGCTTTGAACTGACGCTCCCCAAAGGACCATACAGCGCCCTAGCCGCCAACGGTAATTTTTGCCCTCACGCAATCACAATCCGAAAGCACGCGCACGGCAAAACACAAACTTTCCACAAGAACATCCCCATGAAACTCATAATGCCCACAAGCTTCACAGCGCAGAACGGTGCCGTGCTCCATCAGTCAACTGTGATCTCGGTGTCAGGGTGTGAACCAAGCATCCACGAGAAAGGGCGAAGGCGTCGTTCATGAAGCTGGGGCTCGTCATCGCATGCGTGGCCATGCTGGGGAGTGTGCTCGTGGGTGCGGGAGTGGCCGATGCCGGGACGGGCGCGGCGCGTTCCTTCTCGTTCAGCCCCGGCGGAGGCTTCGTCAATGCACTGGCTGCGGCGGTCGATCAGTCCAACGGCGATGTCTACGTGTCCGATTTCGGGATCAATAGCTTGTGGGAGTTCAAGGTGAATCTCGCGGGCGAGAGCGCTGAACCCGACGTGGCGTTTGGCGGAGAAGGCTTTGTGAGAGAACCGCATCTGCCAGGGCTGAAGCCAGAACTGGATCTGCCCTTCCAGCCGGTGGTGGACGAGGAACACAACGTGCTCGTGCCCACGCTAAATGACGGCAAGGTACGCGAGCTCTCTCCCACCGGAGAAGAAATCACATTGGCGAACCTTATCACGGACCTTGAGCAGCCGACCGGCGTCGGCGTGGACGGCAGCGGGAACATCTATGTCTCGCAGCTTGGGGGCGCGACGCGCAAGTTCAACTCGGCGGGAACACCTGTGGACGCTACCGGAGTGGAAGCCTCTAAAAACACGCTCATGACGGCACCGACTGGGGTCCGGGCGATAGCCGTCGACTCCACTGGAGAAGAGATCTATCTCGCAACTGAAGACGGGGTGATTCAGTACCATCTTTCCGGAGGCGCGTACGTCCAGGGTCCGACGTTCGGCGAAGGATTCACGACTGGTGTGGCCGTTGCGCCGGCCGGCGGGCCGGCCGCGGGTGACATTTTTGTCGAGGCAGGCGGCGTCATCACCGACTACGAACCCTCTGGCAAGCAGCTCACTAGCTTTGGACGAGAGGAAGGACATCCCCTTGGCGGGGGAGCCGCCCGCCTAGCCGTGTACAGCACGCCCACCGGAACGGCGGTATTCGCTCCCAACGGAAGTAGTGTGGAAGTCTACGACACGTTCCCTGCGCCGACAGTCACAGCGGAAGCCGCCACCGAAGTGCAGCGGACCACTGCGACGGTCGACGGCACGGTCAACCCCGAAGGCATGGCGATCACAGGTTGCTTCTTCGAATACGGTACCAGCCAGAGGCACGCCTGTGATCTCTCCGGCGCAGAAATCGGGACCGGCAACGCCCCGGTCGCGGTCTCCGCAAAGCTGGAAGGCCTCGAAGCGGGGACCAACTACCCCTTCCATCTCGTGGTCGAATTCGAAGGCCACGTGATCTCGAGCACGAGGTCCAAGCTCAGCACACAACCGGTCGCCACCGCGACGACCGGAGTCGCGTCGAACGTGATCACCGAAGGAGCCACGCTCAACGCGACCGTGAATTTGTTCGTTGGAGCCGCAAAGTACCACTTCCAGTACATCCAGGAAGGCGCAGCGGAACCCCACACTACCGAAGAAAAGCCACTCGCCGTAGGTGAACAGACCGTCACCGCCAACCTGACAGGTCTCGCACCGAACAAGCAGATTTTTTTCCGAGTGGTGGTCGTCCTCGAAGCTCCGTTCAGGCCCATCGAGGGAGGGTTCGCAGCCTCCACAACCAAGGTCGGACCGCCCGTGATCTCCAACGAGTCCGCCTCGCACGAAGAACGGCACAGCGCCCGCCTCGCGGGCGAAGTTACCCCCGAAAACGGCGAAACCACGTACTACTTCGAATACGCGACCGAGATGTTCTACTTGGCGAACAACAGGACGTATAATGGCTTAACGCCCGCAGGCACGATCGCCGCAGGCGAAGCCGGAAGGGTCCCGCTGGCTGTGGCGCCCGCCAATTTGAGTGGACTCGCGGCCGGCACTGTTTACCACTACCGCCTGGTGGCCATCAACGCGGGCGGCACGACGCGCGGCCCAGACCAGACGTTCACCATCAACGAAGATGTCACCGTGGAAGGCACCGACCACGAATTCACGACCCCTGGATTCGCCCCGGTCATGCCCATCTCACCGGAAGTGAAGCCAGTCCCTCCCCTGAAAGGCGGCAAAGGCAAAACCCGAGCGCAGAGGTACGCCAAGGAAGTCAAGCGCTGCAAGAAGATCAAGTCGAAGAAGAAGCGCACCCAGTGCCTACTCACCGCCAAGAAGAACTTCGGCCCGGTCGTGAAGAAGCAGTAGCAACCAACCGACCCAGAGAGGCACTGAGCGTTTCTTCACCTCTCCGGTGAGCCGGGCTGGGTGCCCACTGGCTGGGAGCCGCTCCTCACCCGCCGGGCTCGGTGAGCTCGACCGCGACCAGGTCGGTGCGGGCGAAGTCCTCGCCCTTGAAGAGCAGTGGCTCGCCGCTGCTCTTGGCCAGCGCGTAGGCGAAGCAGTCGCCGAAGTTGAGCGCCGCAGGGTGGCGTCCCTTGCCGAAGCGGCGCCAGGCGGCCCGGGCGATCTCGACCTGCTCGGCGTCGACGGGGACGATCCGCACCGCTGCGCGGTGCAGCAGGAGGTCGAGCTCGCGGCCGGCGGCCTCGCCCCTGCGCGCCTCGATGAGCAGGGCACTCTCCAGGAGGTTGGCGGCCGACATCGTCCGTTTCGGATCGCGCTCGATGGCAAGTGTGAACGATCGTCGCTCCGGCTCGTCGAACAGCACCGCCAGGATGGCCGAGCTGTCCAGCACCATCAGCGCGGCAGGCCCTGCTCGTCGTACCCGAGGATCTCGTCGTCGCTGCGCTCGTCGAGCGGGGGCAGGGCGGCGCAACGCAGCGCGATCGCGTCGAGCTCGTCGGCGAGCTGTCGGGCGCCGGGGCTCCGGCGCACCCGATCGAGCCGTTCGCGGACGGCGACCGCCACTGCCCCGGTGAAGGTCTCTCCGGTCGCGTCAGCGAGCTCGCGGACGAGGCGGTCGGTTTCAGCGTCCTTGATGTTCAGCGACATGGCAGAGGGTTCGATCGTGGTAAAGAAGTAAAGATCATAATACAGAATCTGTAACCAAAGGGAGGTTGGTTGCCCAGGGTGACCAGGTCTGATATAGTCGGGATATGTCGGAGATCGTTACCGTGACCGAGGCCAAAACGCAGCTTTCGCGTCTGCTCGAGCGCGTCGGCGCCGGTGAGGAGATCGTGATCCGCCGGGGACAGAGGCCCGTGGCGAAGATCGTCGCCTATGTTCCTGAGCGCAAGCGCCGCATTCCGGGTGATCTGGAGGGGCAGATCTGGATGAGTGAGGACTTCGACGAGCCGGATGAGGAGCTCGAGCGACTGTTTGGCACCCGGGATTGACTTCGCTGCTGGTTGATTCGCATGCCCTGCTCTGGTGGCGCGGGGACCATCGGCGTCTCAGCGTGCGCGCACACGAGGCGATTGAGGACCCAGACATATCGCTGTTCTTCAGCGCGGCATCAATTTGGGAGATAGCGATCAAGCGTGCGCAGGGCAAGCTGAAGACTCCGGGGGATCTGCTCGAAACGATGGAGCAGCGCGGCTTCGTCGAGCTGCCGGTGCTGTCCCGCCACGCGATCCGCGCTGGCGCGCTGCCGCCGCTCCACGGCGACCCATTCGACCGCATGATCGTCGCCCAGGCGCAGAGCGAGGGCCTCACCGTGGTCACCCGCGACCCGCGGATCGCAGCCTATGACGTGCCCGTGCTCTGGTAGTCACGCGACTCGGCCGCGGCTGCGGAGGGGCCGGTGCCCACTGGGTGCCACAAGGTGCCACGCAGTGCTACAGTGAGTGGTTGGATGACCGATCACTTCACCCTTCGCTTCCGTCCCGGGGTGGGCGAGCGGCTACGGGCGCAGGCCCGGCGCGTGGGCCATGCGCCACGGACGCTGGCGCAGCGCTATGTGGACGAGGGCCTGCGCGGGGACGAGCACCCGCTGGTGCGCTTCGCGGACGGCCCGAGCGGGCGGCGCGCGGCGCTGGTGGGCAGCGGCCTGGACGTGTGGGAGGTGATCGCGGCGGTCAGGGAGAACGGCAACGACCTCGATACGACCGCCGCGCTGCTCGCGGTCCCCATGGGGCTGGTGCAGGCCGCGGTCGCATATTACGGCGCCTACCGGGAGGAGATCGACGCGCAGATCGCGGCCAACGAGGCGGAGTGGGAGCGGGGCTACGCTGCGTGGGAGGCGGGGCAGAGGGCGCTCAGCGGGTGAGGGCGCTGCTCGACGAGCAGCTCTCCGGGCAGATCGCCCGGCTGCTGCGCGAGCGCGGCCTGGACGTGGAGGCCGTGGTGGAGCGTTCCGACCTATTGCAGGCCTCCGACGCGGAGGTGCTCGACACCGCGACGCGCGAGGAGCGCGCGGTGGTGAGCAACAACATCAAGGACTTCCGTCCGCTCGCCGCCGAGCGCCTCGCGGACGGCCGCGGTCACGCCGGCCTGATCCTCTTGCCCGCCCGACGGAGCCGCAGCCGGGAGGCGACTGGCGCGCTCGCGGACGCGATCGAGGCCGTGATGCGCGCCCACCCTGGTGGCATCGCCGGCGTGGAGCAGTGGATCGCGCCGTGGGCATGAGGTCGCATTTTCTGGATCGTGTTGCCCAAAAGAGAACCGCGCGGCGGCCGTATCCTCAACTTGGGTCTTGACAACTCGTGACGAGTGTGGCTATGATGACGGTGTCATGGTCAACCGGTGTGGTTGCCTTGGCGAAAACATAGGGTCTGGTCGGGTCATCCCGCCCTGTAGTTGAACAGTTCAGGGCGCTCGCAGGTAGCGGGTATGGGAGAGGAATCGGGTCACTTCGATGAGGGAGCTTGTTCAGCGTGGTTTCTAGAGGGAGATACGTAGCGGGGATGTGCGCGACCCATTCGGGGCGCGTACCTAGATGCGTCAGCAGCCTGACGCATCTCTCTCTCTCTCTCTCTCTCTTGCGCTAGGGGGCTAGCCGCCCGCTCTCGTCGTCTGGCGCTTGCGCGCCGCCCCGGGTTCCCGTTCGCGGGGGCGGGGGATGGCCTGTCCCGGCCGGCGTCGTGCCGGGGGACGGTGTGATGGCGCGGCGGGAGCGTTCCGGCGCGGTGGGCACGAGCGCGGTCGCGCGTCCCCCCCTGGTGCGCGAGCGGCGGCGGCCCCGTGGGCAGCGCCCGTCCGCGCAGATCGCCGTCCCGCGGGATGGTCTGCCGGCGGGGCAACTGGTCGAGATCCAGCGCTCGCGGCTGCTCGCGGGCGCCGTCGGCGCGATCGACGAGTTTGGTTACGCGCAGGCCACAGTTGCCCATATCACCTCGCGTGCGCGTGTTTCGCGGCGCACGTTCTACGAGCTCTTCGAGAACCGCGAGGCGTGCCTGCTCGCGCTGATCGAGGACGTCGTTGCGATGCTACGAGACGAACTCGCGCGCGCCGGCCTCGATGGTCTGTCGTGGCGGGAGCGGGTGCGTGGCGGACTGGCGGTGATCCTCGGGTTCTGCGATCGTGAGCCGGCGCTCGCGCGCGTGTGTGTGGTTCAGGCGTTGCGTGGTGGCCCCGGGGTGCTCACGCGCCGCGAGGAGATCCTCGCCCGTCTGGCCGGCGTGCTCGATGAGGGCCGTGGTGAGAGTGCCCGCGCCGCGGACTGCACCCCGCTCACCGGCGAGGGCCTGGTCGGAGCGGCGTTTGGGATTGTGTATGCGCGACTGGCTCGCGGGGAGCGCATGCCGCTCAGCGATCTCCTTGGGGATTTGATGGGCATGATCGTGCTGCCCTATCTGGGTCCGGCCGCGGCGCGTCGTGAGCAGACCCGGCCCATGAGCACCAAGGGCCTCGCATCAGAGCACACGCCATCGGCGCTGGCGCCCGCTCACGGCGATCCGTTGCAGGAAGTGCCGATGCGTCTCACTTACCGCACGGCGCGGGTGTTGGAGTGCGTCGCTGTGCAGCCGGGGGTCAGCAACCGCGGTGTCGCCGACAGCGCTGGGGTCTCCGACCAGGGTCAGATTTCGAAGCTGCTCGCGCGCCTGGAGCGCCTCGGTCTTGTCGTGAACACGGGGGAGGGCCACCACCGCGGTGAGCCCAACGCGTGGACGCTTACACAGTTGGGCCGTGAGGTCGCACAGCGCTTGGCGGCAAGCAACCGTGACCGGCAGGTGGCGTGATGCGAAGCGAGCTTGCCTTAAAGCAACGCCAAGGACCGGCAGCAGTGCCATACACAGCGGGAAGCGCGGCGCCGATGCTGGCCCGATCCCTTCAATCGATCGAGTGGCGGGCTGATTCGCGGCCGGCCCGGAAAGTGAGATGAGCGATGTTCTCAAGGATACGTAAGCGCCTCACCTACGCGAACGTCGCGCTGACGCTCGCCCTGGTGTTCGCGATGAGCGGCGGCGCGCTTGCCGCGAGCCGGTATGTGATCACCTCGACAAAGCAGATCAGCCCGAAAGTGCTCAAGTCCTTGCAGGGTAGGGCGGGTGCGGCGGGAGCGAATGGCGCGCAGGGCGTCGCGGGACCGCCGGGCCCGCAGGGTCCTGCCGGGGCAAAGGGCGAAGCCGGCGCTCCCGGTGCACCGGGTAAAGATGGAACAAACGGCACCAACGGGACGAACGGCACAACTGGCTTCACCGAAACCCTTCCCTCCGGCAAGACCCTCAAGGGCGTGTGGACCTTGGTCGATCCAGCCGGAAAAGAATCTGGCGCCGTATTGAGTTCTGTCAGCTTCGGAATCCCCCTCCACGAAGCTCCTGTAGCTGTCTACATCAAGGCGGGGGAAGAACCCCCGGCGGGCTCGGGCTGTACTGGTAATGCCCAGGAACCCGCTGCCGAAAAAGGCTTCCTCTGCGTTTTCGCGGCCCAGGAAATCAACGACAATGCTGTCAAGATCTGTGCCTTGTCGAGCCCCGCTCTCCCTGAATGCGTGCTTTCTGGAAGTACTGCGGACAAGTTCGGGTTCGGCTTGCTCGCCCGTATCAAAGAAGACGGATCGCTGATTGTCAACGGCACCTGGGCGGTGACCGCCGAATAGCAGAATCTATCGACGCCATACATCCCGGGGTGGCCATCCGCCCCCGGGGAGGCCGGCGCTCGCCTGAAAATCACATACCTGACAACCATATGCACCCCACCGACGAGAAAGGCACGCACGTGACTCGCCCTGCTCGCCCCCTCTCCCTCGCGGCGCTCACCACCGTATTCGTTCTTACCGCCGCTGCCCCGGCCCTCGCCCGCCCGCCCGTGCTCGGACCCAATAGCCCCAGCTGTGGTGCCCGCGATCACACCTCCATCGGACTGCAAGCACACATCGAGGCCGAAGGTCACGAAACTCACTGGAGCTTCGAATCCTCTGCTACCCAGGGCGGTCCCTGGGCCCCCGTCCCTGGCGGCAGCGGTTTGATCACTCAGGCCGAAGCCGACGCGACTCAATTCGGTGTTACGCGCGAAGCCGAACTCACCGGCCTCACGCCCGAAGTCGCCGACTACGTTCTCATCACTGCAACCAGCGCCGAAGGGACCAGCTCCGAAGAAATTCGCTGCGAAGCCGAACCCCTGCGTGCGCAGGTCTTTCTACCGCCACCCCGCAACATCACCGCCACCTCCGCCTACTTCAGTGGCGAAGTCTTTCCCAGAGGCTTTAGAACCCATTGGCGGATTCAGTACGCCACCTCCGAAGAAGGCCCGTGGACGACCGCTCCCGGCGCCGAAGGGACGATCGACCAGGCCGAAGCTGAAGTCGCTCCGAAGGGGGGCCCTTACCCCCATGTCGGCGCCCGTCTCTCCGGCCTGCAATCCGCCACCCCCTATTACGTCCGAATCCTCGCCGAATCAGAACCGGAATTCGAAGGCCACAAGGAATCCAAGCAAGCAACCTCTGGACTCCAAAGCTTCACGACATCCGGCGGCCCGCCCACGGCCACGGCCTTCGCCATTCACTCCTTCGATGGCGAATCTCTGCGGCTCCTCGGGTACGTCAATTCCGAACACGATGGCGCTCCCACCTCAGAGGAACAGACGACTACGATCGAAGGCGCTCCCACCGGCGGGACCTTCACTCTCGCCTTCAAGGGCCAGGCCACAGAACCGATCGCCTTCGACGCGCCCGCCGCCGGTGTTGGGAGCGCGCTCGGCAAGCTCTCCACACTCGGCAATGGCGTGGAAGTTGCCGGCCCCGCGGGCGGCCCTTACACGATCTATTTCGGCGGTAAAGAACTCGCCGGCAAGGACCAACCCCCGCTCACGGCCGACGCATCGGGCCTGACCCCCCCCGGTGTTGTCACCGTCGCCACGACTCAGCAAGGCGGTGAAGGATATGACACCCACGACCATTTCGAATACATAGCCGAGGAAAAGTTCACCGAAGATGGCCAAAGCTTCGGTGCGGGAACCGAGAGCACCCCCGAAGTTGAAGGCAGTGGCGTCATCGGCGCTGACCTCCCCTCCCTCAAGGCCGGCGAAAGCTACCGCTATCGCCTCTTCGCCACCAGCACCGTACCCGGCAACCCCGTCGTCCGCAGCGCCGAACAGACCCTCGTGGTCCCCACGCCCGCCCTGGCCGGGCCCGAAGCTCCGTGCCCCAACCAGGCTTTCCGCACCGGTCTTTCCGCGAATCTTCCCGACTGCCGCGCCTATGAGCAACTCACTCCGGTCGAAAAGGGCGGAACGATGGATATCAGCACCTACGGACTCATTACCAATAGGCACTATGTCGGCGAAGACGGCGAACACCTGATGCTCACCGCGCCGGGCACCAACTGGGGCACTGGTCCCGACTCCAAGGCTACCTCCTACTTCTTCTCTCGGACACCCGCCGGTTGGGGTATGACCTCCGCCACCCCCCAGCCCGAGGCGGGGGCCAACAGCTACCTTCCGCAGGTCCTCAGCCCCGACCTCAACCAGATCGCGGTCCTCGTCAAGTCCGAACCTACCAGCTTCACCGGCTCACTCGATGAAGAGTTCGAGGTCGGTCCCCCCGGCGGCCCCTACACGACCGCCCTCACCCAGCCCCGCAATAGCTCCGAAAGCGTATGGATTGGCGGGTCCGCCGACGGCAGCAAGCTGCTCCTCGCAACCAAGGATCACAGCCTGCTCGGCCACCCGACCGGCACCGCCTCCGGCGAATACGAAGACCTCTATGAATTCTCCACGGGCGCGCTGCATCAGGCAAACGTCACCGGTTCCGCTCCCGGTAGCACCATCGGCGCCTGTGGCGCCCATCCCGTCGTCGGCTTGGAAGGCTACCAGGAAACCGGACTTGCAGCCTCCTTCGATTACACGAGCGCCCACGCCGTCTCCGCCGATGGCTCTCACGTCTTCTTCTACGCCGGGTTCGGCGGCGAATGTCCCGAACCATACGACCTGCGACGGGGTTACGGGCCTCATATTCACCTCTACGTACGGATCGATGGTTCTGAGACCCTCGATCTCGGCGCCTACCACTTCCTCGGCGCAAACGCCCAGGGAACCAAGGTCCTTCTGGAAAAGCCCACCGGAGGTCAGAAAGGGTTCGAAGTCTTCCTCTGCGACACCGAAACCGGGATCGCCAAGCACATTCTCTCGGCTCCGGTAGGGGGAGGGGCCGCAGCGAACGACGGTGCCGCCATCGTCTCCGAAGACTTCAACGCCTTCTATCTCTTCAGCACCGCGGCGCTCACCCCGGAAGCGTTGCCGGCCAGTTTTGGCGTCAATCTCTACCGCTACGACATCCTCACCGAAACCCTTCGCTTTGTCGATCAGGTTGAGTTCAGCGATGGACATACCAATACCGGTGGCATCTCAACCAGCCCCGACGGGCGCTACTTCTATTTCGGCGGTCGGCAGGTCGGCGGAGTCTCGGTTGGGAACAACCAGGTCTACCGTTATGACAACACCGAAGACGTTATCCAGTGTATGTCCTGCGCCTCGCCCTTTGACCCTGAACCCAAGTTGGTCTCGTCGTTTCTCGCGTCTCACGAAAGCACGCAGGGTGATGAGTTGCCCAATGAGATGGTCTCCTCCGCCAACGGCGATTACGTCTTCTTCGAAACGCCGGCCGCCCTCCTCCCGTCCGACATCGACGGCGAAATCGCACCCAGCGAAGAAGGTTTTGGGGAAGTAGCAAACGCCCGGTCACTCTCCAGCGATACCTACGAGTGGCGCCGCAACGGCGTCGACGGCTGCGTCCACGTTCAGGGCTGCCTAGCGCTCATCTCTGGTGGCACCGGTGGCTACAAGAACGAACTGCTGGGTACCGACCCCTCCGGGCGCGACGTCTTCTTCAGCACCCACGAAGCGCTCCTCCCGTCCGATAAAGACAAGGCCGGCGACATCTACGACGCTCGCATCGGCGGCGGCTTCGCGCCGCCACCCCCGCCCCCCGTTGAATGTGAAGGCGACGCTTGCTCGACGCCGCTCGCCGCGCCGATCGACACAACGCCGGCGTCATTGACGTTCTCGGGCGCGGGCAACGTAGTTGAACCGTCCTTGGCCAAGTCTCAGCCGAGGAAGCCCACGAAGCATAAGGCCAAGGCCAGGAAGAAGACGAAAAAGAGGTCTCGGCGAGCCGAGAAGCACTCTGGGAGGAGCAAGCGATGAGGTTTCTGTCTGCATTGCCGAAGGCGCTCCGGCCGCTTTCCGTCATGGCGAGCGCATGCGTGTGGTTATCGATGATGATCGTTACGATCCAGGTCGCTGTTGCGCAGCCCAGCAGCACACCATTCGCAGTCGAACCCGGTAGCTTCCACGTCGCCCCCTCGACGCTCCAGGCCGGCGCGCACGAGAACCTCACCACCTCCTACGATCTCGCCCACAATGCCGGGGGCAGGACCTTCAACGACCTCAAGATGACCGTCGTCAATCTGCCCCCTGGCTACATCGGCAACAACACCGCCGTGCCCACCTGCTCGGCCGCGCAGCTGATCGGCTCCGTGGCAGGCAAGAGCGACTGTCCAGCCGACAGTCAGGTCGGCACGATCAGCCTCGATCTCACCTACCCCTTCGGCGCTCATCCGGTGGCGGACAACATCTTTCCCATCTACAACATGGAAGTCACCAGCTTTGGCGTCACCACCCAGCTCGGTTTCAACGCCTTCGTCTTCGTCCAGCTCCTCAACATCTCCCTGCGCCCGAGTGACTATGGTCTCACGGTCACCGCCCCCGACACCGTGAACCTCGCCGAACCCCATCACATCGCCGTCACGATCTGGGGCGTGCCCGCCTCGCACGAACACGACGCCCAGCGCGGCATGGACTGCATTCCCGAAAACTTCATCACAAGCACCGTGGCGACCGACTGCACGGGAGGCGGGAAAACGGTTAACATCGCCCCCAAGCCCTTTCTCTCGGTCTCCACCAGCTGCACCCCGACCACGGCGACTATCGAAGCCTACTCGTGGGAGGAACCAGAGCGGCCATCGGAGGAAAAAACGGAAATCCCCGCAACGACCGCATGCGAACGCGTGCCGTTTTCTCCGTCGATAGCAGTGCAGCCGACGACACGCTCGGCGGAATCCCCAACCGGTCTCGACGTCTCGCTCATCGTCCCGCAGACGTGGGAAAACCCTTTCTCGATTGCGACGTCGAACCTCAAGGACACGAAGGTGACGTTACCCGAAGGGGTGACTGCCAACCCATCCTTGGCCTCGGGCCTCGGTGCGTGCACGCCGGCGCAGTACGAAGCGGAAACGGCGGCATCCCCGCCCGGCGCGGGCTGCCCGGCGGAATCGAAGATCGGTTCGATCGAAATCGAAACGCCGCTGTTGGCGGAAAAGATCCCCGGCGCGATCTATATCGCCACGCCATATGACAACCCGTTCCCGGAGCCTGGTCATCCCGGCGGGTCGCTGCTCGCGCTGTATATCGTCGCGAAGGATCCCGTGCGGGGAATCATCGTCAAAGTCGCGGGCAAGATCGAACCGAACCCAATCACGGGACAGCTCGTCACGACGTTCCTGAACAACCCGCAGCAGCCGTTCAACAGGTTCACGCTGAAGTTCCGCCCCGGCGCGACCGCGCCGCTCGTCAGCCCGCCTGCATGTGGCTCCAATACGACCCTGGCTGAACTGACGCCATGGTCTGAGCCGTTCGAACCGCGGCTGGTGCAGAGCTCCTTTGAAACGACGCAGGGGGTACGCGAAGGCCCCTGCCCGGCTGGGGGTATCCCGCCGTTCAAGCCGCAGGTGATCTCCGGTACGCAGAACGACGCCGGGGGCTCCTACAGCCCGTTCTACTTGCGGATCCTCCGCGAAGACGGCGAACAGGAGATCACGCGCTTCTCCACCACCCTCCCGCCCGGCTTGACTGGCAACCTGACAGGGATTCCGTTCTGCCCCGAAGCGGACATCGAAGCGGCCAAGGGCGCAACGGGGGCGCAGGAGGAGGCGGAACCGTCGTGTCCGGCCGCGAGCGAAATCGGGCATTCGCTCGTGGGTGCCGGTGTCGGGCCCGTCCTCGCGCAGAACCCGGGCAAGATCTACCTCGCCGGCCCCTACCACGGCGCTCCGCTGTCGATCGTCTCGATCACGAGCGCGAAGGTCGGTCCGTTCGACCTGGGGACGGTCGTGATCCGCTTCGCGCTGAACATCAACCCGGTCACCGCGCAGGTCGAAGTGAGCGCGAACGGCTCCGATCCGATCCCGCACATCATCAAGGGGATCGTCGTGCACGTCCGCGACGTCCGCGTATACATGGACCGCGAAAAGTTCATCATCAACCCCACCAACTGCAATCCGTTCTCGATCAGCGACACGATCGACGGCGCGGGCGCGGACTTCACGAACCCCGCGGATCAGGTCCCGGTGGGCGTCGGCACGCCGTTCGAGGTCGCGGACTGCTCGAGCCTCGCGTTCAAACCCACCTTCAAGGTTTCGACCTCGGGCAGACCCTCCAGGGCGGACGGGGAGAGCCTGAGCGTGAAGCTCTCCTACCCGAACGCGCCGCAGGGCACGCAGACGAACATCAAGCTCGTCAAAGTGGAGCTGCCCAGGCAGCTGCCGTCGCGGTTGCCGACGTTGCAGAAAGCGTGTCCGGAAAAGACGTTCGTGGCCAACCCGGCGCTGTGCCCCGCGGCGTCGGTGATCGGGCACGCGACCGCGATCACGCCGATCCTGCCGGTGCCCCTCACGGGCCCGGCGTACTTCGTCTCCTACGGCGGCGCGAAGTTCCCGGAACTGATCATCGTGCTCCAGGGGTACGGCGTGACCCTTGACCTGCATGGGGAAACGTTCATCTCAAAACAGGGGATCACGAGCAGCACGTTCAAGACGGTCCCCGACGATCCGATTGGCAGCTTCGAATTGACGTTGCCCCAGGGGCCGTTCTCGGCGCTGGCGGCGCTGGGGAACCCGTGCAAGGGGACGTTGACGATGCCGACGGAATTCCTCGCGCAGAACGGCGCCGCGATCCACGAGAGCACGAAGGTCGCGGTCACGGGCTGCCCGAAGGCGAAGAAGGCAGCCAGAAAGAAGAAGGCCAGGAAGGCCGGCAGGCACAAGCACGCCAAGCAGGCCGCGAACGGCAGGGGCGCGGGCAGGAGGCGGTAGAACCACTCGCACGGCGCCCCACTCGGGCATGATTGCCCGGTGAGGGCGCTCGACCCGAGGCTGCTCCGTTACGCGCGCGCGACCCGGACATTCCTGTTCGCCTCAGTCGCGCTGGGGGTCCTCAGCGCGCTGCTGATCGTCTCGCAGGCGTGGCTGCTGGCGGACGTGGTCGCGGGCGCGTTTCGCAACGGGCAGGGCCTCGCGCAGCTGGAGACCCCGCTGGTTGCGCTGCTGTGCGTGGTGATCGCGCGGGCGGCGGTCGCGTGGGGGGCGGAGCTTGCGGCGAGCCGCGCCTCGGCGCGCGCGAAGTCCCAGCTGCGGGCGGCGCTGCTGGGCCGCGTCGTGGAGCTTGGGCTCGACGGCTCGCGCGCGGAGCGCACGGGGGGGCTGGCGATCCTCGCCACGCGGGGGATCGACGCGCTCGACGGTTGGTTCTCGCTGTACCTGCCGCAGCTGTTCCTCGCGGCGATCGTGCCGCTCGTGGTGCTTGCGGTGGTGCTGTTCGAAGACTGGATCTCCGCGGCGATCATCGCCGCCACGATCCCGCTGATCCCGCTGTTCATGGCGCTCGTGGGGGCCACAACGCGCGAGCGCATGGACCGCCAGCTGCGGACGCTGCAGCGGCTCGGCGGGCACTTCCTGGACGTGGTCGCGGGGCTGCCCACGCTGAAGGTCTTCGGGCGCGCGAAGGCCCAGGCGGGCGCGATCCGCGAGGTCACCGAACGTTACCGGCTCACCGCGCTCGCGACGCTGCGGGTGACGTTCCTCTCCGCGCTGATCCTGGAGCTCGTGGCCACGATCTCGGTTGCGCTCGTGGCGGTCGCGATCGGCCTGCGGTTGATGGCGGGGCAGATGGACCTGCGCATGGCGCTGTTCGTGCTGGTGCTCGCGCCCGAGGCCTACCTGCCGCTGCGCCAGCTGGGCGCGAACTACCACGTGAGCGCCGAGGGGATGGCGGCGGCGGAGCAGGTCTTCGCGGTGCTGGAGCGCCCGGTCGCGGTGGGCGGTGCGGATGGCGACGTGAGGCACCCGGCCACCCCGGGCGCCGACCTGCCTGAGTCGCGGCCCGCGCACGGCGGCGCGCGCACCGACGTGCCCGACCCCGCCGTCGCGGACATTGTCGTGGAGGAGCTGCGGGTCGCCTACCCCGACCGCAGCGGGCCGGCGCTCGACGGCGTCTCGCTGACGGTGCGGGCGGGTGAGGTGCTCGCGCTCGCGGGGCCAAGCGGGTGCGGAAAGTCCACCCTGCTGGGGGTGCTGCTCGGGCTGGTGGCGCCCGCGCGCGGATCGGTCCGGGTCGGCGGGGTCGATCTCGCCGAGCTCGACCCCGCCGCGTGGCGCGCGCAGCTGGCGTGGGTGCCCCAGCGCCCGCACCTGTTCGCGGCCTCGATCGCCGCGAACGTGCGCCTCGGCCGCCCCGGCGCGTCGGCCACGGAGGTCGGCGCCGCGGTCTCCGCCGCGGGGCTCGACGGGGTGATCGCCAACCTGCCCGACGGCCTGGAGACCGTGCTCGGCGAGCGCGGCGCGGGGCTCTCCGCCGGCGAGCGCCAGCGGGTCGCGCTCGCCCGCGCGTTCCTGCGCGACGCCCCGCTGCTGCTGCTCGACGAGCCGACCGCGAACCTCGACGGCCAGACCGAGCGCGAGGTGCTGGAGGCCGTCCGGCGTCTCTCCCGCGGGCGCACCGTGGTGCTCGTCGCGCACCGCCCCGCGCTGCTGGCGATGGCCGACCGGGTGCTCTCGCTCGGCTCGGTGGGGGTGGCGGCGTGAACCCCTCCGGCTTCGCGGACCCAGCCGTCCCGGCCGCGAGCGCCACATCCCGGCGGCCCACGGTCCCGGTGGCTACCGGCTCCGCGGGCTCAGTCGCGTCTCCCGCGGATGACCGCGGGCCGCAGGCCCCCCTGCGACGTACGCTCGCGCTCGCCCGCCCGGTGGCGGGGCGGCTGACGCTCGCGACGCTGCTGGGCGCGGGGGCGGTGGCCGCGGCGATCGGCCTGATTGCGACCTCGGCGTGGCTGATCTCCCGCTCCTCACAGCACCCGCAGGAGTCGGCGGTGGCGATCGCAATCGTGGGGGTGCAATTCTTCGCGCTCTCCCGGGGCCTGTGCCGCTACGGCGAGCGGCTGATCGGCCACGACGCGGCGTTCCGGGTGCTGGCGGACCTGCGCGTGCGGATCTATGAGCGCCTGGAGCGCCTCGCCCCGCTCGGCCTGCCCGCGTTCCGCAGCGGGGAGCTGCTCGCGCGTCTGGTCCACGACGTGGACTCGCTGCAGGATCTGCTGCTGCGGGTGGTGCCGCCGTTTGCGATCGCGCTATTCGTGGGGGCGGCGACGGTGGGCCTCGTGTGGTGGATGCTCCCCGCGGCCGGCGCGATCCTGCTCGTCGCGCTGCTGCTCGCGGGCGTGCTGGTGCCGTGGCTGACGGGGACGCTCGCGGCGCGCGCGGAGGCGCGGCAGGCGGCGGCGCGGGGGGAGCTGACGGCGTCGGTCGTCGACCTGATCGAGGGCGCCCCCGAGCTGCTCGTCAACGGGGCCACGGCGGCGCAGCTGAGCCGCGCGCTGGCGGCTGACGCCGAGGTCACGAAGATCGCCAGCGCCACCGCCCGCACCGCCGGCGTCGGCCAGGGGTTGAGCACCCTCTGCGCGGGCCTGGCGATGTGGGGCGCGCTGCTCGTGGGCGTGGCGGCGGTGCGCGCGGGGACTCTGAACGGGGTGCTGCTCGCGGGGATCGCGCTGATCCCGCTCGTCGCGTTCGAGCTGGTCTCCGGCCTGCCCACCGCGATCCAGACCCTTCAACGAGTGCGTCGCTCGGCGGCGCGGGTGTTTGAGGTGATCGACGCTCCGCCACCGGTGGTGGAGCCCGCGCACCCGGTGGCGCTCCCACTCTCGCCGACGCTTGCAACGGGCACCCAGCCCGCTGCTGCGCCGGCCTCGCAGTTGAACGGCCAGACGGCCGTCGAGGCCGATGCCGTGGGCACCACGCGGGGGCATGTCCTGCCGGCCTCCCAGGGGCATGTCCTGCGTGTGCGCGGCCTGCGCAGCCGCTACCCCGGGGCAACCCGCTGGGCGCTCGACGGGATCGACCTCGACCTCGCACCTGGTAGGCGCATCGCCGTGGTCGGCCCCAGCGGCGCGGGCAAGTCGACGCTGGCGGGGGTGCTGTTGAGGTTCCTCCCCTACGAGAGCGGGTCGGCGACGCTCGACGGGGTGGAGATCGCGGAGCTCGATGGCGAGGAGTGCCGGCGCGTGGTGGGGCTGGTGGCCCAGGACGCGCACATCTTCGACAACACGATCGAGGAGAACCTGCGCCTGGCGCAGCGCGAGGCCACGGCGGAGGAGCTGCGGGAGGTCCTCGCCAAGGTCCGGTTGCTCGACTGGGTACAACAGCTGCCCGAGGGCCTCGGCACCGCGGTGGGCGAGCGCGGCGCGCGCATGTCCGGCGGCCAGCGCCAGCGCCTGGCGATCGCCCGCGCGCTGTTGGCGGACTTCCCGATCCTGATCCTCGACGAGCCGGGCGAGCACCTCGACACGGAGACTGCCGACGCGATCCTCGCCGACGTGCTGGCGCTCACCCGCGAGCGGGCGATCCTGCTGATCACCCACCGGCGCACGGACCTGGCGGAGATGGACGCGGTGCTCACCCTCGATCACGGTGTGGCGCGGGCCTGAACCTGACCACGGTGTGGCGCGAGCCGGGGGTGGGCGCGGGCTGAGCCGGGCCACGGTGTGGGGCGCGAAGAGGTTCGCTAGGGGCTATCCTCTCGCTGTGGCAACCTTGGTGCTCGACCCCTACGCCTTCGAGCTGGACGCTCTGAAGGAGCGTCGGCGCGTCTCCGGCCTGGACCGTCTCGATGAGGTGTGGGAGGGTGTTCTGCACATGGTTCCCGCGCCAAGCTCTGAACACGCCCGGATCAGCCAGCAGCTGGCGGTGGCGCTCGACAGTCCCGCCCGCGCCGCAGGGCTGATTCCGGCGATGGGCGAGTTCAACCTCGGCGACTCCGACCACGACTACCGCGTCCCAGATGGTGGCCTGCTGCATCCCGGCACCTCTGGTGTGTGGGTGCACACGGCAGCGCTTGTCGTGGAGATCGTCTCGCCCGAGGACGAGACCTGGAAGAAGCTCCCGTTCTACGCCGCCCACGGGGTGGACGAGGTGCTGGTCCTCGATCCCTCCGAGCGCGCGGTTCACTGGCTCGGGCTCGCCGGCGGCGAGTATCGCGCGATCGAGCGCAGCGGCGTGATCGATTTTGGTCCAGCTGAGCTGGCCGGGAAAATCGACTGGCCCTGACACGCGCACAGGCCCCGCAGGCTGCAACGCGGGGCCTCCTCGGGGGAGGCCGACACGGGAGATCGCTCGTGAGGGGTGAAGGTCCCTCACCCGCCGCGGCGTGAGGATAGGGCGTCCCTTCCAGCCGAGGCCCGGAGGATCATCCGCGCATGACCAACGATCTCGCGCGCTGGCAGTTCGCGACGACGAGCATCTACCACTTCCTGTTCGTCCCGGTGACGATTGGGCTGGCGTTCCTGGTGGCGATCCTGCAGACGGCGTGGCACCGCAACGGGCGCCCGGAGTACCGGCAGCTGACGCGCTTCTTCGGCACGCTGCTGCTGATCAACGTGGCGGTGGGGGTCGTCACCGGTCTCGTGCAGGAGTTCGAGTTCGGGATGAACTGGTCGGTGTACTCGCGCTTCGTGGGGGACGTGTTCGGGGGGCCGCTGGCGATGGAGGGGCTGGCGGCGTTCTTCCTGGAGTCCACGTTCCTGGGGCTGTGGCTGTTCGGGTGGGACCGGCTGCCCAAGCGCATTCACCTGGCGTGCATCTGGATGGTCGCGATCGGGGCGATGCTCTCTGCGCTGTTCATCATGGCGGCGAACTCGTGGATGCAGCACCCGGTGGGCTACACGCTCAACCACCAGGGTCGGCCCCAGTTGAACAACGTCGGGGCGCTGTTCACCAACCCGACGTTCCTGTGGGGCTATGTGCACGTGCTGCTGGCGGCGATGGTCACGGGGTCGCTGGTGATGCTGGCGGTCTCGGCGTGGTACCTGCGCAAGCAGCGTGAAGTCGAGGCGTTCCAGCGCACGGCGTCGCTATCGCTGGCGGTGCTGATCCCGTCGATCGTGCTGGCGCTGTTCGTGGGCAGCGAGCTGGGGGTGGTGGAGACGAAGTACCAGCCGATGAAGATCGCCGCCGCGGAGGCGCAGTGGAGCAACTGCCAGCCGTGCTCGTTCTCGCTGTTTCAGATCGGGGGCGGCAAAAACGACATGACGCCCTCGCAGATCATCGAAGTCCCGCATCTGCTCTCGCTGCTGGCGACGAACTCGTGGAACGGCAAAGTGGTCGGATTGACCCAGCTGCAGGCCGAATACGAAAAGAGATACGGACCGGGCAACTACGTACCGGACGTGTTCATCCAGTACTGGTCGATGCGCATCATGGCCTACCTGGCCTCGCTCGTGCTGCTGCTCGCGCTGTGGGGCGCGTGGCTGCTGCACCGGGGCACGCTCGCGCGCTCCAAGTGGTTCCTGCGCTGCTCGATCTGGGCAGTGGTGAGCCCCTTCTTGATGAACACGGCGGGCTGGATGCTGACCGAGAACGGGCGCCAGCCGTGGATCGTGCAGGGCCTGATGAAGACCGTGAACGCCTCCTCGCCGTCGGTCAGCTCGACTGACATCTGGATCAGCCTGGTGGTGTTCGTGGCGATCTACGCGGCGCTGGGGGCGGCCGATGTGATCTTGATGCTGCGCTACGCGCGCAAAGGGCTGGACCACGAAGACGAGCGGGAGGCGGACGGGTCGATGCCGGCCACGGGAGGGGCCGGGGCGATCCCGGCGCTGACGTACTGATCGAGCGAACCATGGACAATCACGACCAGCCCGGCAACAAGGGCATTCACCGTTAGGACACCGAGGCCCATGCAACTGCACACACTGTGGTTCATCATCCTCGCGGTCGTGTGGATCGGCTTCTTCGTGCTGGAGGGGTTCGACTTCGGGGTGGGGGTGCTGCACACGATCGTGGGCCGCGGCGAAATCGAGCGGCGGGTGGCGCTGAACACGATCGGGCCGTTCTGGGACGGCAACGAGGTGTGGCTGGTGGTGGCGGGCGCGGGCACGTTCGCGGCCTTCCCGGGCTGGTACGCGACGATGTTCTCTGCCCTGTACCTCGCGCTGCTGCTGGTGCTGGCGGCGCTGATGGCGCGTGGTGTGGCGTTCGAGTTCAGGGGCAAGAGCGAAAACTCCCGCTGGCGCAACACGTGGACGTGGTGCACGACCCTGGGCAGCCTGTTCGTCCCGCTGCTGCTGGGCGTCGGGCTCGGCGATCTGCTGAACGGCCTGCCGATCGACGCCAGCCACGAGTACACGGGCGACTTCTTCGACCTGCTGACGCCCTACGGCCTGTGGACCGGCGTGACGATCCTCGGGCTGTGCCTGCTGCACGGCGCGACGTTCCTGATGCTCAAGACGACCGACGCGGTGCGCGAGCGGGCGCGCGGTCTCGCACCCGCTTTGGGCTGGGCGGCGGTCGCGCTGGTGCTGGGCTTCGTGATCTGGACGCGCGTGGTCGTTGGCCACACCCAGGTGCCCGGTCCCGTCGAAGTGCTGGCGCTGATCGCGGTCGTCTTCGCCGCCCGCCTGGCGCGCTCGGAGCACCACGAGGGGTTGGCGTTCACCGCCTCGGCCACGGCGATCGCGGCCACGATCGGGTCGATCTTCATCGATCTCTACCCGAACGTGATGGTGTCGAGCACCAGCACCGCGTTCAACCTGAGCGTGAACAACTCCGCGTCGGGCCACTACGCGCTGGTGGTGATGTCGATCGTGGTGGTGCTCTTCCTCCCGCTGGTGCTGGCCTACCAGGGCTGGTCCTTCTACGTGTTCCGCGCCCGCGTGCAGGCGCCTCCGGCCCAGGCCGAGTGAGGATCCGAGTCTTCTTTTGGGATCGTCCGCGCGGGCCGGCTCCGTCAACCGGCGTCGTGGGCGCGGGGCTTCCATGCCCCGCGACTACGCGAGCCGGCCGCTCGTCGTGGCGTTTGTGCCCCGCGACTACGCGAGCCGGCGCCAGCGGGCGCCGCGGCCGGCGCCGACGGGCTCGATCACACCCTCCCCGCGTAGGCGGGTGAGGGTCTTGTTGATGTAGGACTGGCTGGCGGCGGGAACGGCGCGGCGGACGTCGGTGACGGTGAACTCGTCGGGGATCGAGCGGTGAATGAACTGGCGGATCGCCGCACGCTTGGAGCCGCGGCCGGCGACCGTATCGACCTGGCTTGTCAGCTCGTGGTGGGCGGCGGTGAGGATGCCGAGGAAGTAGCGCAGCCACGGGCCGATATCGTGCTGGCCCTCGTGCCAGCCGTGCCCCGCGGCGCGCAGGGCGTCGTAGTAGGTCTCCCGGCTGTCGTCCACGAGGCGCTCGAGGCTGATGAAGTGGCCGATCTCATATCCCGCGTGGTAGAGCGCGAGCTGGGTCAGCAGCCGGCTGATGCGGCCGTTGCCGTCCCGGAAGGGGTGGATCGCGAGGAAGTCGAACACGTAGCAGCCCACGAGCAGCAGCGGATGGTGCTCGTGGGAGTCCCGCGCGGCGGCGAAGCGCTCGTGCAACTCCTGCATCGCCGCGGGGGTCGCGATCGCGGAGACGGTCTGAAAGCGCACGACCCGCACGCCGTCGGGGAGCACTTCCTGGATCGAGTTCTCGACGCGCTTCCACCGTCCCGCGGGGGTGTTGGTGAACTGGTACAGGTCGCGGTGCAGCTGCTCGACGACGGTCGGGGTGAAGGGGATGTGCGCGGCGTCGGCGTTGATCGTGTCCAGCACCGCCCTGTATCCCGCGATCTCCTCCTCGCTGCGGTTGGCCGGGGTTGCCCTGTGTGCCAGCAGCTTCTGCACGCGCTCGGGGGGCGCGGTGATGTTCTCGATCGCGTTGGAGGACTCCACGCTCTGGATGCGCGCGATCTCGGTGAGCGTCCGCAGCGCCTCGGGGTGCTCACCGCGAAACGCGGACTCGGCCCCCTGCGCGCGGTCGATACCGCCGAGCGTCCTCGCCAGCGGGGCGGGAACGAGGCCGATCTGGCGCTCTAGGGTGCGGAAGGTTTGCACTGGGACAGCCGTGGAGAAGCTGGCACTCTACCGCTAGAACATAGCACTTTAAGCGGACTAGTGCTAGGTTCTTTTGGGCTCTTATTTTGTGATCGTCCGCGCGGGCTGGTGCCGTAAACAGGCGTAGTGGGCGCGGGGCCTCCATGCCCCGCGACTTATGCGGCCGGCTTCTCGTCATGGCCCCCGAAGCCCTTGCGCATCGCGGACTGCACCTTGCCGGCGTAGTCGTCGAGGCCGCGCGAGGCGAAGCGGGAGTAGAGCGCTGTCGTGAGCACTGGGGTGGGGACGCCCTCCTCGATCGCCGCGATCGAGGTCCAGCGGCCCTCGCCGGAGTCCGAGACTCGGCCCCCGTACTCCTCGAGCTGCGGTGAGGCGCGCAGCGCCTCGGCGGTCAGGTCGAGCAGCCACGAGCCGACGACGCTGCCGCGGCGCCACACCTCCGCCACCGCGGGGATGTCGATCGTGTACTTGTAGTACTCGGGGTTCTCCAGCGGGCTGGTCTCCGCGTCCTGCTCGCGCTGGTGCAGGCCGGCGTCGGCGCTGTGGAGGATGCTGAGGCCCTCGGCGTAGGCGGCCATCAGGCCGTACTCGATGCCGTTGTGGACCATCTTGACGAAGTGCCCGGCGCCGTTGGGCCCGCAGTGCAGGTAGCCGTTCTCGGCCGTGTCGGGCGCGCCGCCGCGGCCTGGGGTGCGCGGGGCGGAGTCGACGCCCGGGGCGATCGAGGCGAACAGCGGGTCCAGGCGCTGCACGACCTCCCGCTCGCCGCCGATCATCAGGCAGTAGCCGCGCTCCAGGCCCCACACGCCGCCGCTGGTCCCGCAGTCCACGTGGTGGATGCCTTTCGCCTTCAACTCCTCGGCGTGGCGGATGTCGTCGTGGTAGTGGGTGTTGCCGCCGTCGATGATCGTGTCCCCGGGCTCCATCGCCGCCGCGAGCTCGGCGATCGTGCTGTCGGTAATCGCCCCCGCCGGGACCATCACCCACGCGGTGCGCGGCTGCTGGAGCTTGGCGACGAAGTCCGCGATCGAGGAGGCGCCCACTGCCCCATCCGCTGCGAGGGCCCGCACCGCGTCCGGGCTGACGTCGAAGCCGACGCAGCTGTGGCCGTCGCGCATCAGCCGGCGGACGATGTTCGCCCCCATCCGGCCCAATCCCACCATGCCCAGCTGCATCGGGTGCTCAGTAGCCACGGCGACGGCTCCCTTCCTCGGGGTGTGTTTGCGTCAGTATCGCTCAACCCCGGAATCGACTGCCGTCGGGGCGACCCGATTCCTGAGTTGGGGCGGCCTGATGCTGAGTTGGGGCGACCCGCTCCCCGACTCCGGCCGTCCCGATCCCGGCGTCCAGCACGGGGGGGCTGAGGTACATATATTCTTTTTTTCAGTTGCGTACAACATTGGTTATACGCGGCCCGAATTTTTAATATCGACACCTACGGAAGGGTCCCCGCGTGTCCTCGCCCCCCATTCGCCTGCTGCTCTCCGACGTCGATGGCACGCTGGTCACCTCGGAGAAGGTCCTCACCGCGCGCTCGATCGAGGCCGTCCACAGGCTGCACGACGCGGGGGTCCTGTTCGCGGTGACGAGCGGCCGCCCGCCCCGTGGGATGGAGATGCTGGTGCAGCCGCTCGGGCTGAGCACGCCCGTGGCCGCGTTCAACGGCGGCCTGCTGGTGCAGCCCGACATGTCGGTGATCGCGGAGCGCGCGATTCCGAGCGAGTTGGTTGCGCCCGCGCTCGCGCTGCTGGAGTCGTTCGCGCTCAGCGTCTGGGTCTACCGCGGCGCGGACTGGTATGTGCGGGATCTCGACGGCCCCCACGTGGAGCGCGAGCGGTTCACCGTGCAGTTCCCCCCGACGCTCGTGGAGAGCTTCGACGGCATCGTCGCGGACGTCGCCAAGATCGTCGGCGTCGGCGACGACCACGACGCCGTCGCCCGCGCGGCCACGGCCGCCGGTGAGCGGTTCGGCGATCATGTCTCCGCCTCCCGCTCGCAGCCCTACTACCTGGACGTGACCCACCCCGAGGCGAACAAGGGCAGCGTCGTGCGCTACCTCGCCGACAGGTACGAGATCCCCACCGCGGCGATCGCCACGATCGGGGACATGCCCAACGACGTGCTGATGTTCGCCCACTCCGGCCTCAGCATCGCGATGGGCAACGCCGGCCGCGAGGTGCAGCGGGCGGCGCGGCGCGTCACCGCTTCGAATGACGAGGACGGCTTCGCCGCCGCCGTCGAGCGTTACGTACTGGGCGGCGTGTGAACCGGCCGTGATCCGGCGCGTGAGCCAGCGCGTAGAGCGTTGACGCGGGGCACGGAAGCCCCGCGCCCACGACCCGGGTCGCCCGCACCTCCCCGCGCGGACGATCCCAAAGGACAACCGCGATTCTCAGCGCAGCGCTCGGTAACGGCGGATCAACGCGTTGGTCGAACTGTCGTGCGCGAGCTGTGGCTCGGCCTCGCTTTTGAGCTCGGGGATGATCTGCTTGGCGAGCGCCTTGCCCAGCTCCACCCCCCACTGGTCGAAGCAGTCGATCCCCCAGATTGCCCCCTGCGTGAACACGCTGTGCTCGTACAGCGCCACCAGCGCCCCCAGCGCGTGCGGGGTCAGGCGCTCCGCGAGGATCGTGTTCGTCGGGCGGTTGCCCGCCATCACCCGGTGGGGCACGATCGCCTCCGGGGTGCCCTCCGCGCGCACCTGCTCCGCCGTGCGCCCGAACGCCAGCGCCTCGCCTTGAGCGAACACGTTCGACATCAGAATGTCGTGGTGCTCCCCCAGGGGGTTGAGCGGTTGGCCGAAGCCGATCAGGTCGACCGGGATCAGCTTCGTGCCCTGGTGGATCAGCTGGTAGAAGCTGTGCTGGCCGTTGGTCCCCGGCTCGCCCCAGTAGACCGCCCCAGTCTGGTAGTCCACCTCCTCGCCCGCCAGCGTCACGTGCTTGCCGCCCGACTCCATCGTCAGCTGCTGCAGGTACGCCGGGAAGCGCTTCAGGTACTGCTCGTAGGGCATCACCCCCGCCGTCTGCGCGTCGAAGAAGTCCCCGTACCACACCGCCAGCAGACCCATCAGCACCGGCAGGTTGCGCTTGAGGGGCGTCTCGCGGAAGTGCTCGTCCAGCGCGTGAAAGCCGGCGAGCAGCTCTCCGAAGCGCTCCGGGCCGACCGCCAGCATCGTGGAGAGGCCGATCGCCGAGTCCATCGAGTAGCGCCCCCCAACCCAGTCCCAGAAGCCGAACATGTTGGCCGTGTCGATCCCGAACTCCGCGACCTCCCGCGCGTTCGTCGAGACCGCCACGAAGTGCTTGGCGATCGCCGCCTCCTCGCCCAGCGCCGCCAGCGACCACTCCCGCGCCGAGCGCGCGTTCGTCATCGTCTCGAGCGTCGTGAACGTCTTCGAGGAGACGATGAACAGCGTCTCCTCCGGCGCCAGGTCGCGCGTCGCCTCCACGAAGTCCGTCGCGTCCACGTTCGACACGAAGCGGAACGTCAGCTCCCGCTGGGAGTAGTGGCGTAGCGCCTCATACGCCATCACCGGGCCCAGGTCCGAGCCCCCGATGCCGATGTTGACCACGTTGCGGATCGGCCTACCCGTGTGGCCCAGCCATTGCCCCGATCGCACCCGCTCCGCGAACTCCTCCATCCGCTCCAGCACCGCGTGGACCTCCGCCACCACGTCCACCCCGTCCACGATCAGCGACGCGCCCCTGGGCATCCGCAGCGCCACGTGCAGCACCGCGCGGTTCTCCGACACGTTGATCCGCTCTCCCGCGAACATCGCCCCGATCCGCCCCGCGAGATCCGACTGCTCCGCCAGCGCCACCAGCAGGCCGAGCGTCTCCTCCGTAACCCTGTTCTTCGAGTAGTCCAGGTACAGGCCCGCTCCCTCCGCCGCCAGGCGCTCGCCTCGCCCGGGGTCCCGCGCGAACAGCTCCCGCATGTGCACGTCGCGGATCGCCTCGTGGTGGGCGCTGAGCGCCGCCCACGCCGGGCGCAAGCGCAGCGGCGTCGTGCTGGGGGCGGTGGCGGCGTCCATCGCCATAGTCAATCATCCCGCGGGGGTGACGTAGGCTCACCTGAGGGGCGATTAGAAGCTTCCCAGGCAATGTTGCGGACCCAGCTCACCCCGGGCGTCGATGCCGGCTGACGTCAACCGAGACGAGATCGGCCGCAGGCGCCGCCGCCGGGTCGTGATCGTCGGCGGCGGGTTCGGCGGCCTGACCGCCGCCAAGGAGCTGCGACGCGCCGACGTCGAGGTGACGCTGCTGGACCGGATGCACCACCACCTCTTCCAGCCGCTGCTCTACCAGCTCGCGTGCGGCGGCCTCTCCGCGGGCGAGTGCGCCACGCCGATCCGCGCCGTGCTGCGGCACGCCCCCAACACCACGGTCCTGATGGCCGAGGCCACCGACCTCGACGCCGAGCGCCGCCAGCTCTTGCTCGACAGCGGCGAGCGGCTCGACTACGACAGTCTGATCGTCGCCTGCGGCGCCCAGACCTCCTACTTCGGCAAAGACGAGTGGCGTGAGGTCTCCTGCGGACTGAAGACGCTCGCCGACGCCCTCGACCTGCGCAACCGGATCTACGGCGCGTTCGAGGAGGCCGAGCGCAGCGCGGGGGGCGACTCGCACCCAGCGCTCACCGCCGTGCCTTCCGCCGCCGCGGAGCGATCCGCCCCTTCCGCTGAGCCCTCTGCTGCCGCGGAGCGATCCGCCCCCTCCGTCGAGCCCTCTGCTGCCGCGGAGCGATCCGCCCCCACCGTCGAGCCCGCTGCCGCCGCGGCTGAGCGGGAGGAATGGATGACGTTCGTCGTGATCGGCGGCGGCCCCACCGGCGTGGAGCTCGCGGGGGAGCTCGCGATCATCGCCAAGCACGGGATGCGCCGCGATTTCGCGCGGATCAACCCGCTCGACGCGCGGGTGATCCTGCTCGACGCCGGCGAGCGCGTGGTCTCGGCGTTCAGCGAGAAACTCTCCGGCAAGGTCGCCCAGGAGCTGGCCGCGCTCGGTGTGACCGTGCGCGAGGGCGCCCGCGTGACCGCGATCGACGCCCGCGGCGTGACCGTTCAGGTCGCGGGGCGGGAGGAGCGGATCGCCTCGCGGACCGTGATCTGGGCCGCCGGCGTGCAGGCCGCCGGCTTCGCCGCGACGCTCGCGCGGGCCACCGGCGCGAGCACCGACCGCGCCGGGCGGGTGCAGATCGAACCCGACCTGAGCGTGCCCGGCCACCCCGAGATCTCGGCGCTCGGCGACGCCACCCTGCTCGCGCCCGACGGCGGCAGGCCGCTGCCGGGCCTCGCCACGGTCGCGATCCAGCAGGCCCGCCACGTCGCCAAGGCGATCCACCGCGGGGCGCCCGGCGCCACCACCCCGTTTCGCTACTTCGACAAGGGCGCCCTGGCCGTCGTCGGCCGCGGCAAGGCCGTCTGCGAAATCCGTGGCCACGAGCTCTCCGGGCGGCCCGCGTTCTTCACCTACCTCACCGTGCACATGTACTACCTCAGCGGCGGCGGCCCCGGCCACCGCCTGAAGGTGCTGATCGACTGGATCAGCTCCCGCCTCGGCGACCCCCAGAACCAGGTGATCGAGGGCGAGCTCGCCAGCGTCGAGCGAGCCCCACCCCGCATCGAGAGTCCAGCGGCCGGCTCGCGTCAGCCGTCGAGCGCGGGGTCCGTGGCGCCGAGCGCGGAGGCACCGCAATGACCGCGATCGGCGCCTGAGCGAGGACGGGCGACAGGGATGGGGAGCCTGTGATCGAGAACGTCGCCCTGCTTGGGCTCAGCTGCGCGCTGAACCCGGTGCTGCTCGCCGTGGTGCTGCTCACGCTCGCCTCCGAGCACCCCAAACGGATGCTCGGCGCCTACACCGCCGGCGCCTTCACGTGGAGCGTGGGCCTCGGCATCGGCGTGGTCGCCGTCGCCACCAGCGCGGATGTCCTCGGCTCCAGCTCCTCACCCTCGCGGCCCGGCGCCGATCTCGCGTTCGGCGTGCTGCTGCTGGCGGGGGCTGTCTGGTACGCCACTGGGCGGGCCGAACAGCGCAAAGCGCGCAAGGCTGCGGTGGCGCAGGCGGAGGCCGCCAAGGATGGCAAGCCGCCGAAACCCCCGCTCTCCGAGCGGCTGCTCTCAGGGCCTGCCCCGCTTGCGTTCTTCGCCGGCGTCGTGCTCAACTTTCCGAGCGTCAGGTACATCGCGGCGATGAAGGAAATCGTCGCCGCCAACGTCTCCGAGCACGAACAGATCCTCGCGATCCTGATCTTCAACCTGCTGATGCTCTCGCCCGCGATCGTCCCGCTCGCGTTCCTCTCCTTCCGCCCCGAGGAGACCAAAGCCGTGCTCACCCGGCTCGACGCCTGGATGCGCACACATGCCCGCGCCCTGATCAGCACCGTGCTCGGCGCGCTCGGGCTCTACCTGACGATCAAAGGCATCGTCGGGCTGGCCTGACGGGTCATCCCGAGGGGGTGATGAAGCCTCACCCGTGCGCCGGCCATGCTTGCCGTGACGGCGGGTCTGAGCGCCCGACCAACCTTTTCAGTCATGCCGCCCGAGCGGGGCGGACCAAACCATCGCTGCGAGGAGGACCGCAATGTCCAGCACCATTCCCGAGCCAGGCGCCACCGGCGATCGCTACCAGCCCCAGGAAGGGGTCAACGGTTGGATCGTCTTCGCTGGCGTGATCATGCTGATCGCGGGCTTCCTCGACGCGATGTGGGGCCTCGCGGCCATCATCAACAACGAAGTGATCACCGTGGGCGGCCACGGGGTGGTCGTCTGGGACATCACCGCCTGGGGCTGGGGGCATCTGATCCTCGGGTCGCTGGTCGCGCTGACCGGCCTCGGCCTGCTCGCCGGGCAGAGCTGGGCGCGCTTCGTCGGCATCTTCTTCGTGTCGCTCAACATCCTCGTCCAGTTCGGCACCTTCACCCTCTTCCCGCTCTGGGCGATGATGATCATCGCCCTGGACATCGTAATCCTCTACCAGCTCTGCGTCCGCTGGGAACCGGGCCTCCGATGATCCGCTGGGCGGCCACTGCGATAACCCGCGGGGATGCCACCGCGATAACCCGCGGGGATGCCACCGCGATAACCCGCGGGTGCGCCACTTCGATAACCCGCCGGGATGACACGGCGATGGCCGGCACGGAGGCCATCGCGACGATCCGCCTGAGGAGGCGATTGCGATGATGCGCAGACGTAGGCCACTGATGCGGGGCGCGATGGTCGGCGGTGTTGGCTACATGGCCGGCAAGGCCGGCGCCAATCGCGCCGCGCAGGAGCAGTCCCAGGAGCAGCGGCTCGCCGAAGTGGAAAGCCAGCAGGCGGCGGCGCCCCCACCCCCGCCGCCGCCGCCTCCGCCCGGCCCCCCGGCCGGCGACTCCACAGGCGGGAAGATCGAGCAGCTCAAGCAGCTCGGCGAACTGCGCGACAGCGGCGTTCTCACAGCTGAGGAGTTCGAGCGCGAGAAGCAGAAGATCCTCAATGGCTGAGGGCCGATCCCTCCCGCGCCGAGCGAACGTCGATCGGCGCATCCTGGGCGGGGTCGGTCTTTGCGCCTCAATCGAGCCACGTCGGAAAGCGAGGTGAGCGCAGATGATCGGTCCGGTGCAGCTGATGGTCGTGGGCTTCGATCAGCCCGACTTCAAGGGGGAGGTGCTCGCCCACCTGAAGCGCCTGAGGGAACAGGATGTGGTGCGGGTGATCGACATCCTGGTCGCCTACCGGGACGCGGAGGGCGAGCTCACCACGAGCCAGATCAGCGACCTCTCCGAGGCGGAGGCGCAGGATCTCGGCGCCGTCGTCAAGGCGCTGATCGGCCTCGGCGAGATCGCCGGGGGTGACCCCGAGGGCGCCGCCGCGCTGTGGTCGGGCGAGCAGGCGGGGCTCAGCGAGGCGGACGTCCTCGACGTGCTCGAGGAGATCCCCAACGACACCGCCGTGGCGATCGCGCTGCTCGAGCACCGCTGGGCGATCCCGCTGCGCGAGGCGATCATCGCCGCCGGTGGCTTCCCCGTCATCGACACCTGGGTGCATCCCCGCGATCTCGTGGAGGTCGGCCTGCTCGCCGCCGCCGAGGCCGAGCAGGCTTTGAGTTGAATATCTTTTTTTAGAGTTGCGTCTTACGGTCGTTATACAAAACAGCTGCGTCTTACAATCGCTATACCAAACAGCTGTATGACCATGGTTAGACGCAACTCGAATTTTTATATATAACTTCTCCGCCTTCCCAAGCTTTCCCCCGCCCGCAACTCGGCAGGCTATTCGTCGAGGAACGCATCGGAGTGGACGGTGACGGCCCAGATGATGAGCGAGTCGATCACCAGCCCGATCACCGACCAGACGGGGTAGGCGCCGATCGAGAGGAAGTTGAGCATGATGCCGATGAAGGCCAGGGAGCCGGCGATGATGGCGCCCCCGGCCCGGCGGGCGGCGACGAGGATGGCGCCGAGGATCTGGATGGCACCGACGACGATCGCGATCCATCCCCACGTGTTCAAGCTCGACCACAGCAGCCCACCGCTGGTGAAGTAGGCCTTGTTGTCGAGCGCGGCGATCCCCCAAATCACGTTGAGGATGCCGGCGATCCCGAGGTACGCGGCCACGAAGACGGCCCATCCGGGCGATGACTGCTGGTAGTCGCGCTGCGGCTGGTACTGGGTTGGTGTGCTCATGTCGGTCCTCCCGAGGTAGTGAGTCGCTGCAAGCACGGTACGGCTGCCGCTGGTGAGTTTTCCTCACTCTTCCGGGGTGAAAGCGCGCCGCTATCGCAGGTTCGCTCGCCGCGGATGAGGAGCGCTCACCCCGTGTGGGGGAATGATGGCGAACGTCGGTCGCAATCCATCCAACCCAACCGCGGAGGTCATCGATGGCTGACCAGCCCCTATTCGTGTTCGTCGGCACGTACCCCAGCGAGGACGACGCTCAGGCAGACTACGAGGTCCTGCGCGAGGCGCACGGCGCTGGCCTGGTGGGAACCTACGACGCGGCGGTCGTCTATAAGGACGCCGACGGCAAGGTCCATGTGCGCAAGCACGAGAAGCCCACGCAGCACGGTGCGTGGACGGGCGCGGCGGTGGGAGCTGTGGTCGGCATCCTGTTCCCGCCCTCGATCATCGGCGCGGGCGTGGTGGGCGCCGGCTTGGGTGGCCTGACGGGCCACCTGTGGCGGGGGATGTCGCGGGGGGACGTGCGCGAGCTGGGCGAGGCGCTCGACGCGGGTGAGGCGGCGCTGATCGTGGTCGGCCGCTCGCGGGTGCTGGAGCAGGCCGAAAAGCTCGTCACCCGCGCGGAACGGACGCTGGAGAAGGAACTGAAGGCCGACAGCGAGGCGTTCGAGAAGGAACTGCGCGAGGCGGAGAAGGAGGGCTCAGCGACCTAGCGTCGGTGTGCGTGGTGAGCTCCACGGGCTATGAGATCCACATCAGGGGACGGGTGAGCGAGCAGCTGCTCACGGTCTTCGAGGGCATGGAGGCGACGGTCCAATCCGTGGAGACGGTGCTGCGCGGCCCGGTGCGCGATCAGGCGGCGCTGCACGGCCTGCTCGATCGCATCCAGGCGCTTGGACTGGAGCTGGTCGAGGTGCGCAGGTTGCCGGAGGACTCACACCCGTTGCACGACCCGCGGCCGCTTGATCCCGGAGGGGAGTAGACCGAGGCGGCGGGCGCGCTCGACGGCATCGGCACGGCCGCTGGCTTCGAGCTTGCGGTAGATGCTGCGCAGGTGGGTCTTGACGGTGTTCAGCGAGACGAACATCTCGGCGCCGATCTCGGCGTTGGAGAGCATGGTGGGGAGGTAGCGGAGGATCCGCTGCTCGCGCTCGGTGAGCGGCTCGGCGGGGCCGGCCCCTGAATCGATCCCACCCACGCCCGCTGCGCCCCCGCCGGCGCCGTCGAGCAGCACCTCAAGCAGCGCGGGGTGGGCGGTGCCGGTGCGAGCCTGGAGCTCGAGCAGCTCGCGCACGGGTGCCCCGCCGAGCAGGAAGGCGTCGCGGTAGGGCTCGCGCTCGGCGCGGTCGAGCGCGTTGTCGAGCGCCAGCGCGGCGGCCCGCTCGTCGCCGACGGCACGCTCGACGAGC
The DNA here is from genome assembly GCA_035566955.1 of Solirubrobacteraceae bacterium. GTDB lineage: Bacteria > Actinomycetota > Thermoleophilia > Solirubrobacterales > Solirubrobacteraceae > Palsa-744. The sequence goes on from DATMPY010000120.1 coordinate 32,063, forward strand.
GCGCGGGTGAGCCAGGCCTCGATCAGGGTGGCGGGATGGATCGCGGGGGTCAGGAGTCCCGCCCCCCTGGGCTCGTCGAGCACGGGCGCGAGCACGTCGGCGGCGCGCGCGAGCTCGCCGTCGTGCAGGGCGAAGGCGGCATCGAGCACGTGCAGCTCGGGGCAGTCGGGCGACTGCGCGAGGCCGCAAGCTAGCGCGGCGTGGGCCTGCTCAACCTCGCCGGCGGCGGCGAGCACGCGCGGTTCGGCGGCATCGAGGGCGGTGGCGAGGAAGTGGGGCACGGGCTCGCCGGCGGCGGCGGCGGCGCGGATGGCATGCAGCTTCAACGCGCCGCGGGCGGCGGAGCGGGGGCCGGCGCCGGCGAGCACGAGCGCCTCCAAGAGCGCGGCGGCGTGGCGCAGGGGCGCCTCGGCGGTGTCGGCGGCGGCGGCGGCCTGGGCGAGCAGCCCCTCGGCGCGCTCGAGCTCGCCCTGGTGGTAGGCGACGGCGCCAGCGGCAAGGTGGGCGCAGGCGGCGGCGGGCCCGTCCTCCCAGCCGCGCTGCTCGGCGAGCGCCACGGCGCGGGCGCTGAGCTCGGCGGCGCGGTGCAGCTCCCCGCGGCGCAGGTGCACGATGGCGAGCTGGGCGAGGCAGTCGAGGGCGATCTGCTGGTGGCCGTCCTCGGTGGCGAGCGCGAGCGCCTCCTGGAGGGGGACGGCGGCGGTGAGCGCCTCCCGCGAGGGGGCCGCGTGGGGGTCGCCGGCTGCGGATGCCTCCTGTGAGGGGTCGCCGGCGTGGGGGTCGCCGGCTGCGGGTGCCTCCTGTGAGGGGTCGCCGGCGTGGGGGTCGCCGGCCCACAGGCGGGTGGCGCCGAGGTTGGCGAGGGCGAAGCTGCGCAGGGCGTTCCAGCCGTGGTGCTCGCGGGCGCGGGCGAGGCCGGTGAGCCGCCGGGCGAGGCGCTCGGCGTCGTCGAGCCGTACGCGCAGGCGGGCGTGGTGGAGGGCCACGGCGGTGAGGGTGGCGTCGAGCTGCTCGCGGGCCCTGGATCCGGACCCGCCCACCTGGGCGCGAGCGTGGCGGGCGCTTGTGAGGTGGTGCTCGGCGCCAAGCAGGTCGCCGTCCTGGAGGCGGCTACCAGCGCAGGCGGCGGCGAGGCGGGGGTCGGCGGCGATGATGTCGGGGGGCAGCTGGGACATCGGCCCGCGCATGGCGGCGGTGGCGCCGTCGAGGAACAGCGCGAGCCAGTTCTCGGCGATCAGCTGGCCGGCGTGCTCCCACTCCTCGCCGAGGAGGGCGTGGTGGATGGCGGGCATGGTCTCGCCGCGCTGGGCGTACCAGCGGGCGGCGCGGCGGTGCAGGAGGGGAACCTCGTCGGAGTGGGTGTGGCGCAGGTGGGCCCGCAGGAGCTCGCGGAACAGGGGGTGGTAGCGGTAGCAGCGCTCACCGTCGACGTCGGCGAGGAGCACGGGCGCCCCGGAGTGCTCGAGCGCGGCGAGCGCGACGGCGCCGCCCTGCAGGCCGGTGAGGGCGTCGGCGAGCTCGGGGGTGACGCCGGCGACGATGCTGGTGCGCAGCATCAGCTCGCGCCGCTCGGAGGGCAGGTGGGCGAGCACCTCGGAGATGAGGTAGTCGGCGACGGCGTGGTCGGTGCCGGTGAGCTCGGCGACGAAGCGGGCGGGCTCGGGGTGGTCGTGGAGGGAGAGGGCGGCGAGCCGCAGGGCGGCGGCCCAGCCCTCGGTGCGGGTCCAGAGGGCGTCGATGTCGGCTGGGGCGAGGGCGAGATCGAGCCGGTGGCAGAGCTCGGCGGTCTCGGCGCGGTCGAAGGCGAGATCGGCGATGCGCAGCTCGGCGAGCTCCTCGCAGACGCGCAGCCGCTCGATCGGCAGCGGCGGGTCGGCGCGGCCGGCGAGCACGAGCCGGCACTGCGGGGGGGCGTGGCGCACGAGGAAGTCGATGGCGGCGGTGGCCTGGGGGCTGGTCAGCTCGTGGACGTCGTCGAGCACGAGCACCACGGGGGAGGGCAGCTCGGCGAGCCCGTTGAGGAGCAGCGCGAGGAAGCGCTCGGTGCGGGCGCCGAGCGGGGGGGTGAGCCGGCCCAGGGGGCTGCCGCGCTCGATCAGTCCGCTGCGGCGCAGCGCGCCGAGCAGATCCTCGAGCAGCCGGGAGGCGTCGTTGTGGTCGCCGTCGAGGGCGAGCCAGCAGGCGGGGCCGGGCAGCCGCCGGGTCTGGATCCAGGAGGCGAGCAGCACGGTCTTGCCGGCGCCGGCGGGTGCGGAGAGCAATACGAGCCGCTCGCCGATCCCGCTGTCAAGCGCGTCGAGCAGCCGCTTGCGTAGGACCAGGTGCCGCGGGGTGGGAGGGATGCGCAGCTTGGTCGCCACCGTGGGGATGGGGCGCTGGTCGCCGTGTGCGGGCATACGGGATTCGCTATCTGGGTATATCCAAGAGGGGCTAAAATGGGAAGTGTCCGTTGGGCAACTGGCGATGAGTTCGAGTCATCAATCGCGCTGAGTTCGAGTCATCGATCGGTTTCCCATTAGAGCTTTCGAGGGAGTGGGCCCCGATGGTTGGGCGCTCCACGGATGGGTTGGAGGATGGAGGCACGCGAGCTGCGCTACTTCCTCGCGGTGGCGGAAGAGTTGCACTTCGGCCACGCGGCGGAGCGCCTGTCGATCGCGCAGCCGGCGCTGAGCAGGGCGGTGCGCCGGGTGGAGGCGGACCTGGGGGTAGAGCTGTTCGTGCGGGACGGGCACGGGGTGCGGCTGACGGAGGCGGGCGAGGCGCTGGTGGGGCGCACGCGGGACGCGCTGGCGAGCCTGGAGGAGGCGCTGGCGTGTGCGCTCGAGGCGGGGCGGCGGACGCTGGAGGGGGCGCTCAGCGTGGGCGTGAGCCCGCTGCTGCGCCACGGGGTGGCGCCGGCGATCTTCGAGCGTTTCGCGGTGGTATGCCCGGCGGTGCGGGTGGCCCACCGGGAGGAGTTGAGCGGCCCGCTGGTGGAGGAGCTGCGCGAGCGGCGGATCGATGCGGCGCTGGCGTTCTGCCCACCGCGGAAGGAGGACCTCGAGTACGAGCCGATCCGGGACGCGGAGCTGGTGGTGCTGCTCAGCGCGGAGCATCCACTGGCGCGGCGGGCGGCGGGGTCTCCGCGGGTGGGCCGCGGGGAGGGCCATACGCTGGAGGAGCGAGCGGCGGGGCATGCACAGGCGCGGCGGGCGGCGGTGAGCCTGGGGGAGCTGCGCGAGGAGCAGTTCCTGCTGCCGAGCGAGGCGGCGGCGCCGGGGGTGCGGGCGCGCTTCGCGGGGCTGTTCGCGGCGGCGGGGTTCGAGCCGCGGTACTCCCCGCGGGCGATCGACCACGACGAGGAGATGCTGGCGGTGCGGGAGGGGTGGGGGGTGGTGCTGGTGTCGCGCTTCCTGCTGGAGTCCCCGCCGGTGGGAACGGCGCTGCTGGAGCTGGACCCGCCGGCGCGGGTGGACTTCGAGCTGGTGCGCCGCGCGGAGCGCCCGTCGCCGGAGCTGGCGCGCTTCGTGGAGGCGGTGCGGGAGGTGGGGGCTACCCCGGTGTGACGCGCCAGCCCTGCTCGGCGGCGACGAGGTGGGCGAGTTCGACGAGGCGCCCCACGATCGCGGAGGGCTCTTCCTCCCGATCCTCGCGGCGGCGCACCAGTTCGAGGGGCAGGAAGGCGGGGGGGTCGAGCCCGAGCTGGGCGATCCCGGGGGGAGGCTGGCCGAGGAAGGTGCGGGCGCTGAGCACGACCCCCTCGCGGCGGCGGACGCCGTGGAGGTCCTCGTCGTAGGCGAGGTTGTCGGTCACATAGCGGGGCTCGAAGCCGGCCGCGGCGAAGAACGGCCGCAGGCGGGCGGGGGAGCCGCGGGCGAGCATGTCGGCGGGCATCAGGAAGCGCTCGTGGCGCAGCTCAGCGAGGGGGATGCACTCGCGCGCGGCCAGGGGGTGGGCGGTGGCGAGCAGCACGCGCAGCTCCATGTCCTGGAGGGGCTCGTAGAGCAGCTCGTCGCGGGGGGGCGCGCAGAAGGCGATGGCGGCGTCGAGGGCGCCGGCGAGGAGATCGTCGACGATCGCCCCGGCGAGCTGCTCGCGGCGGACGAGGCGCACGTCGGGGCAGGCCGCGGCGAGGCGCTCGAGGATGGGCGGGGCGACGTGGTAGCGGGCGACGGGGGAGGTGGCGAGGGTGAGCGTGCCGACCATCCCGGCGCGGGCGGCGTCGGCGGTGGCGCGGACGTCATCGAAGGCGCGCAGCACGTCGTGGACGCGCTCCAGCAGCGCGGCGCCGGCGGGGGTGAGCTCGACGCGCCGGTGGGCGCGGGTGAAGAGCTCGACGCCAAGCTGCTCCTCGGCGCGGCTGATCGCCTTGGAGAGCCCGGAGGGAGCGATGAACAGCCGCTCGGCGGCCCGGGCGAAGTGCCGCTCCTCGGCGAGCACCACGAAGTAGCGAAGCTCGCGTAGGTCCAGCGGAGTCTTGGTGTCGAGGGACGTGGGGAAATGCTAGAGCTTTGGCTCGATCAGGGCGGGACAGGGCGTCCGGCGGATCTATACCGAGGCAGGCGGGCCAGCTGTGCCGCTTTGGGTCGCATCCGCGCAGCGAGGTTGAGCCCACCGGGGTCGGTGGGCGCGGGGCGTCCTGCCCCGCGGCGATGCGCCGTGCCCGAACGGAGGAGACCCATGGACTTGACAAGAGCCTCGCGCCGTGGTTATAGTAGTCTTACCTCGTCGCCCGAGAGGGCCGACGGGGCGCAATTTACATAAAGGGTCTGGTTTGGGGTCGGGCCTGCTGTGGTCGACCTTTCAGCACTGACAGGGGTTGCTCTGGAGAGGGACCGGCTCAGGATCGATGAGGGAGTTGTTTTCCGCGTGAGCTCGAGAGGGATGAACGTGACAGGAGCGCTTGGCACCCGCAAGGGTGGCGTACCTAGATGCGGCAGCAGCCTGCCGCATCTCTCTCTCTCTCTCTCTCTCTTGCCCTAGGGGGGTAGGTCCAGAATCTCGCCGCGGAGCGCTTTGGCTCCGGGGCGGAGAAGCCTCTTTGGAGGCTTTGACTTCTCGCGCGCGTAGGGCGCGCTTTCAACGTTTTGCCTTGGCACCTCGGGTTGATGCTCGGGTGGCCGTTTCGTGCTGCCCGTATGCGGGTGGCTCTCGTGTGGATTCCTTCTGGGAGGGGATGGTCAGATGATTGCTCGCCGGTCGCTGTGGAGAGAGCTGGTTTCGCTGTGTGTCGTGGTCGGCGGGCTGCTGTTCGTGTGGAGCGCGCCTGCGCTGGCGCAGCGCGAGCACGTGTTCAGCAAAGCGTTTGGGAGCGAAGGCGCGGGCGACGGGCAGCTCTCGCGGCCCGGCGCGTTGGCGGTGAACGACGAAACCGGGGATGTGTATGTGATCGACCGGGGCAACGGCCGCGTGGAGATCTTCAGCGCGACGGGGGCTTATGTGTCTCAGTTCAATGGCAGCGCGGCGCCGACCGGCCCGTTCTCGTTCGCGGGAAAACCTGAAAGTTCGATCGCGGTCGACAACTCGACGAATCCTTTGGACCCGTCCAAAGGCGACGTGTATGTCGTGGACGATGGCCATAATCTGATCGATAAGTTCAGCTCGAGCGGCGCATACATCGGGCAGGTGACTGGCCGCTCGCCCTCGTCGCCGTTCCTCTCCCTAGGCTTTCTTCATCTGACCGAGATTGCGGTCGATTCCAATGGTGAGCTCTGGGCACAGATTGGCGCCGTCACCGGAGAGCCGTATATGGAAATCTTCAATGACGCTTTGACCAATGAATACATGTCGCAGATTAAGGTGGTCCCTCGGTTTGAAGGTTTTAGATTTACCGACAATGTAGCCCTGATAGGTTTTGCGCTAGACTCGGAAGACAGTTTCTACATTGGGCTCAAACCTGAATTAAGCCAAAAATTAACGGTTCCTACGAAGTTCTCCAAGACCGCGGAAGTCCTTGCGGGGCAGTTGGATGGGGAAGAAACCACCGGTCTCGCTGTCGACCTGTCCAGCGACGACGTGTATGTCGATCACGGAACGAGCGTCGCGGCGTACGGCCTCGCGGGTTCGCCGCTTGAGCGGTTCGGGGCTGCTCAGATGCAGGCGAGCGAAGGTATCGCGGTGAACTCTGCGACTGGGTCGGTGTACACTGCGGATACGAGCAGCCAGGCAATCGACGTGTTCACGGCGTTTGTCGTACCGGATGTAACGACTGGCTTGGCGTCGAGCTTCGCGGAAACGTCCGTGACGGTTGGCGGCGTCGTCAATCCCGACGGTCTGCCGGTCATTTCGTGCGTGTTTGAATATGGCACCAGCGAATCCTACGGTCAGAGCGTGGAATGCTCACCTAGTCCTGGGTCGGGTAGCGGCCCGATCACGGTCACTGCGCAGTTGAAAGGCCTGCAACGGCTCACCATGTATCACTACCGGCTGAGCGCCTCCAACGCGAACGGGTCCAACCAGGGGCGCGATCGTACGTTCGTGACGCCGGAGCCGGTCGCGCTCTCCGAAGAGGGCGTGTCGGATGTCTCCTCGGCCAGCGCGCTGTTCAGCGTGCAGGTCGATCCGGGGGGCGCGGACACGACTTACGATTTCGAATATGGGCCGAGCGTGTCCTATGGTGAGAGCCTACCTGTCCCGGCGGGGGATCTGGGGGCGGGGACGAGCAGCGAGTCGGTGTCTGTCCGCCCCGAGGATCTGCGGGGGGAAACGACGTACCACGTGCGCGTCGTGGCGACCAACGTGCTCGGAGCGGTGTATGGGCCCGATGAGACGTTCACGACGCAGGCGGGTGGCGGCGCTTTCGTGCTGCCGGACGGCAGGGAATGGGAAATGGTCACGCCGCCGATCAAGGGCGGCGCGGGCATCGAGCCGATAGGAGGAACCCAAGCTGGGCAGGGAGGATTGATCGAGTCATCGGGAGACGGTAGCGCAATAAGCTATGTGGCAGACGCTCCGCTGGGGGCCGGCATCATCAGTAATCCTACCCCGTTCGGGCCGGTACAGGTGCTTTCCAGGCGTGGGGTTGGCGGCTGGTCCTCGGAAGACATTTCCGCGCCGCAGAGGGCAGCGGCCGAAAATGCGGACCCCGGATACAACTTCTTCTCGACCGATCTTTCGCGGGCGCTAGTCGACTTGCGCGGTAACTTGCCTCTTTCGCCCGAAGCGACGGAAAACACGCCGTACGTGCGGGAAAACAGCAGCGGAGATTATGTGCCGCTGGTGACAGCGAGCAACGTGCCACCTGGAACTAAATTTAGTTCGTCTGAATCCCAAGAAGACTCGGCGGCTCTTGCTGCTACGCCGGATCTTTCACATGTGCTTTTCCTCTCTCCAGATGCACTGACCAATAACGCGATCAAGCTCGAAGGGGAATTCGGGGATAATCTTTACGAGTGGTCTGGAGGACGGCTGCAGCTCGTGAACGAACTTCCGGGGGGCACGGTGAGCAGAGGTATCGGGGGACAGAATGGAAGTGAATTAAGTGAATTCTTTTGGCGGCATAGGTTGTCGAATGACGGCTCGCGGGTCTTCTTCAAGGCGGCAGCGCACGAAGGAGAAAAAGCAGCGCTCTACATGCGTGATATGGTCGCGGGTCAGACGGTTCGGGTGGATGCGCCGGCGCCGGGAGTACCGCAGCCACCTCGTAACGGGGCGCAGTTTCAGATCTCGAGCGCCGATGGTTCTAAGGTGTTCTTCTTGGATGAAGAGCCGTTGACGCTCGATTCGAAAGCTGCGCCGGGCAACAGCGAACTGTATGTATATGACACGGTTACGGGCTCGTTGGCGGATCTGTCGGTGGACCAGAACGCGGGCGAAGCGGTGAACGTGCAGAACGAGGTCGTGGGCGCAAGCGAAGACGGGTCCATCGTCTATTTCGTGGCCAAGGGTGTACTGGCGAGCGGAGCGGAACCTGGGAAGGACAACCTGTATATGGAGTCCGAGACGGGCTCGTCGTGGTCGTCACCGCGGCTCGTAGCTGTCCTCGCCGAAGGAGACGGCAACGACTGGGGCGCCAAAGCGAGAGGAGGAGGTCCCGGGTATCTCACGTCCAGGGTTTCGCCGAATGGGCGGTATCTGACGTTCATGTCGGAGCGGAGCCTGACGGGTTATGACAATCGCGACGCGAACAGCGGGCAGCCGGATGAGGAGCTGTTCCTCTATGACGAGGCCACCAGCGAACTGCGGTGCGTCTCGTGCAACCCGACAGGAGCGCGACCCGATGGCCTTCTTGACGTCGGATCTCTTTTACCGCTTGTCGATTATCCGGGTGCCTGGGGGGGGCGCTGGCTGGCAGCGAGTATCCCCGAGTGGACGGGTCTGGTCAACCAAACTGGGAATCATGGGGCTTTGGAAATTGCTTATCAGTCGCGTGTTCTCTCCGATGCGGGGCGGTTGTTCTTCGATAGCGCCGATGCGCTGGTCGCGCAGGATACGAACGGCAGGGAGGATGTGTATGAGTACGAGCCGCAGGGGGTCGGTGGCTGCGCGCGCGCGGGTGGCTGCGTGTCGCTGATCTCCTCGGGGACGTCGGCTGAGGAATCGGAGTTCCTGGATGCGAGCGAAACCGGTGGGGATGTGTTCTTCTTGACGGCGGCGAGGCTGACCGCGGAGGATGTCGATACGTCGTTGGATGTGTATGACGCGCATGTGTGCTCGACGGCTGCGCCGTGTGGGAGCGCGCCGGTCTCGCTGCCGCCGTGTTCGAGTGGGGATTCGTGTAAGGCGGCGCCGGCGTCGCAGCCGGCGATCTTCGGGGCGCCGTCGAGCGCGACGTTCTCGGGGGCGGGCAATGTCGCGCCGTCCTCGTCGTTGGGCGGCGCGAGTACGCCGCAGGTCGCGAAGCGGAAGCCTGCTCATGGCAAGCGCAAGGCGAAGACCAAGCGTAAGCACAGGGGTGGGAGTCATAAGAGCTCGCGGGCCCGCAAGAGCTTGTCCGCCAGGACCAGGCGATAAGGGAGGGATAGGAACGATGAGAGGCAAGCTCGCTGTACTCAAATTGGCTGTTGGGTTCGCGTTGGCGTGGGTGGTGGTCGTTGTGGTTGGTGTGGCGCCGGCGTTCGCGGAAGGCGAAGCGCCGTGGTGGCATGTGGTCGCGACCGTCGCTCCGACGGAGCTTCCGCCGGGGGGCACCGCGAAGATCATGGTCGCGGCGACGAACCTTGGGGATGGTGAAGCGAACGGTGCGGGCGTGCCGATCACGGTCTCCGACAGGCTGCCGCCGGGGATCGTGGCGATCGGGATTGCGAGCCAGGCGGGGCCGCTCGGGTTCTCTGGTCATGGTGAATGCTCGCTTGAAGCGGTGAGTTGTACGTTTGGGCAGGGCATCGCGCCGTATGAGGGGGTTGAGTTGGAATTGACGGTGCGGGTTGCCGCAGGCGCGCAGTCGGGTGCGGTCAACGAAGCGGTCGTGGAAGGCGGCGGCGCGACGCATGCTGCGTTCAGGCAGCCGGTCGCGGTCGGCGAAGCGGCGACGCTGTTCGGTGTGGAATTGTTCGAAGAGGCACCGGAAGGTGTTGGTGGTGTGCCCGATACGCAGGCGGGCTCGCATCCGTTTCAGTTGACGACGACGCTCGATCTCAACCAGCACCTTGAAGAGGGGTCGGCGCAGACGCCGGCGCTGGCGAAGGATCTGCGGTTCTATCTACCGGCCGGTCTGGTCGGCAATCCGAACGCGGTCCCGCAGTGCACGACCGGCGAATTCTCCAGGGAAGCGTGTCCAGGGGACACGGCTCTCGGGGTCGCGGACACGACGGTGCTGATCCCCGGCCTGTTGCCGCAGGCGGTGACGGTTCCGGTGCCGCTGTTCAACCTGGTGCCGCAGACGGGTGAGCCGGCGCGCTTCGGGTTCATGGCATTTACGGTGCCGGTGATTCTGGATACCTCGGTGCGGACGGGCGGAGACTACGGTGTCGTCGTGACCGTCCACAATATTTCACAGTCCGCGGATTTCATCGCCGACCAGGTGACGTTCTGGGGTTCGCCGGGAGATCCGCGTCATAACGATGCGCGGGGCTGGAACTGCCTTGCGGGCGGCTTCTTTGGGAAAGGTCCGTGCGAACCATTGAGCGAATCCAGCCACCAGCCGTTCTTGACGCTCCCGACGTCGTGCACGACGCCGTGGGCACCGACGATCGCGGCGGACTCGTGGGCTGAACCCGCGGTGCAGGAGACCCGCGGGTACAGCCTGCACGACCAGTACGGGCACCCGCTTGGATTGAGCGGCTGCAACAGGTTGACGTTCGAACCGTCGATCCTCGTGGCGCCCGATGGCCAGGCGGGGAGCACCCCGACGGGGTTGACGGTTGGGATCCACGTGCCGCAGACCGCGGGATTGAACCCAACGGGGGACGCGCAGGCGACGGTGAAGAACACGACGGTTGCGCTGCCCGCGGGCGTTTCGCTCAACCCCGCCGCGGCGGATGGCCTGCAATCGTGTTCGATGGGGCAGGTGGGGCTCGAAAGCGCTGGGCCGATCACGTGCCCGGAAGCGTCGAAGGTCGGCACCGTGGAAATCCATACGCCGCTACTACCCGACCCGCTGACCGGCGCGGCCTATTTGGCGGCGCAGGACGCGAACCCATTCGGGAGCCTTGTCGCGTTGTATCTCGTCGCGGAAGACGCGAAGGCGGGGGTTCTCGTGAAGCTCGCGGGCGAAGTCAAACCGGATCCGGTGACGGGTCAGCTCGTTTCGACGTTCAAGGAAACGCCGCAGTTACCGTTCGAAGATTTGAGCCTGCACTTCTTCGGCGGCTCCCGCGCGCCGCTCGGCACTCCCGCGCTGTGCGGGGGTTATACGACGACCGCCTCGATCGAGCCGTGGTCGGGCACCGAGCCGGTCGACTCCTCCTCGGGATTCCAGATCGCCAGTGGGCCTAATGGTGCGCCGTGCTCGAGCCCATTGCCGTTCGCGCCGGCGTTGACGGGGGGTACGACGAGCATTCAGGCTGGTGGGTTCAGCCCCTTCACGCTGACGATGAGCCGCGAAGACGGACAGCAGAACCTGCAGTCGATCCAGCTGAAGATGCCCCCCGGGCTGCTGGGCACGCTCTCCACGGTGAAGCTGTGCGGGGAACCGCAGGCGGATGCGGGGACGTGTGGCCCGGAAAGCTTGATCGGACATACGATCGTCAGCGTCGGCCTGGGCGGGAACCCGTACAGCGTGACGGGCGGGGAAGTGTTCATCACGGGGCCGTATAGGGGCGCTCCGTATGGCTTGTCGATCGTGAACCCGGCGAAGGCCGGCCCGTTCGACCTGGGGAAGGTGATCGTCCGCGCGAAGATCGAAGTGGACCCGACCACTGCACAACTGACGATCACGACGGACCCCTCGGGGCCGTATGCGGTCCCGCACATACTGGATGGGATTCCGTTGGAGATCAAGCACATCAACGTGTCGATCGACCGGCCGGACTTCACGTTCAACCCGACGAACTGCAGCCCATTGGCGATCACGGGGAGCTTGGGCAGCAGTGAAGGGTCCTCCTCGGCGTTGTCGGTGCCGTTTCAGATCACCAACTGCGCGGTGTTGGCGTTCAAGCCGAAGTTGACGGCGTCGACCAGTGGGAAGGCGTCGCGGTTGGATGGGGCAAGCCTGACGGTGAAGCTGGGTTATCCGGCGGGGCCGTATGACGCGAACATCGCCCGCGTCAAAGTCGAATTGCCGAAGGCGCTGCCTTCGCGGCTGCCGACGCTGCAGAAAGCGTGCACGGCGGCAACGTTCGAAGCGAACCCCGCTGATTGCCCGGCGGCGTCGATCATCGGGCATGCGACCGCGAGTACGCCGGTGATCCCGATCCCGTTGACGGGCCCGGCGTACTTCGTCTCACATGGCGGGGAAGCGTTCCCGAGCCTGGTGATCGTGTTGCAGGGTTACGGCGCGCGGGTGGATCTGGTGGGTTCGACGTTCATCAGCAAAGCGGGGGTCACGAGCAGCACGTTCAAGACGATCCCGGATGTTCCGGTGGGGACGTTCGAATTGACGTTGCCGCAGGGCCCGTTCTCGGCGTTGGCGGCGAACGTGAACTTGTGCCGGAGCAGTTTGGCGATGCCGACGGAATTCGTGGGGCAGAACGGGGTGGTGCTGCAGCAGAGCACGAAGATCGCGGTGACCGGTTGCGCGAAGACCAAGAAGACCACGCATAAGAAGAAGGGCAACGCCGGGAAACGGGGCAGGGGGAGGGGCAGGAAGGCGAGCGGGCACGGGAGGGGTCAGCGCCCCTCGACTGGCGGCGGGGCGCGAAGTGGGAGGAGGAAGGGGTAGGGGTGATGGCGGTGTCCTCTCCGCGGGCCCCCGCGCGTGTGGGGGTGGGGGAGATCCAGCGCGCGCGGATCGTGGCGGCGATGGGCGAGCTCGTGCGGGAGCGGGGGGCGGCGGGGGTAGCGGTTGCGCACGTGGTCACCCGCTCGGGGGTGTCGCGGCGCACGTTCTACGAGCTGTTCGAGGATCGCGAGGATTGCTTCCTCGTGGCGTTCGACACGGCGGTCGCCCGGGCCGGCGAAAGCGTGCTCACCGCCTATCGGGCGCGGGAGCGGTGGCGCGAGCGAGTCAGGGACGCGCTGGAGGCGACGCTGGCGTTCCTGGACGCGGAGCCGGAGCTTGGCTACCTGTGCGTCGTCGGCGCGCTCGGTGGCGGGACGCGGGCGCTCGAGCGTCGCACGCTTGTCGTGGGGCGATTGGTCGATGCGGTGCACGAGGGGCGCCTCGAGAGCAGGGCCCAGCGGCGTCCGGAGCGGCTGGTCGCGGAGGGCGTGGTGGGCGCGGTCCTCGCGGTCGTGCACGCGCGGATGGTCGAGTGCGGCCCCGTGCGCACGCGCTCCCGTGGGGATGCGTCGAAGCCGCTGCTGGCGCTGCTGAACCCGCTGATGGGGATGATTGTCCTGCCGTACCTCGGGGCGCGGGCGGCCGAGCTCGAGCAGCGCCGTCCGGCGCCCACGCCGCGGGCGCCGGTCCGCTCGCAGGGGGACCCGTTGCGCGAGCTCGACATGCGCCTCACCTATCGCACGGTGCGGGTCCTGCTCGCGATCGCCTCCGCGCCTGCCTCCAGCAACCGTCAGGTCGCCACCGCCGCGGGAATCTCAGATCAGGGCCAGATCTCCAAGCTGCTCGCGCGGCTGCATGCGCTCGGCCTGATCGAGAACACAGGCGGCGACCACGCCAAAGGGGAGGCCAACGCCTGGACCCTCACGCAGCGCGGGGACGACGTGGCGCGAACCATCCAAATCCAAAAAAATTAGATCCCTTCTCCGGGCAGGAACTCGTTGGTGAACGGCGGCAGGCCGGTGGCGTTGGGGTTGCTCTTGAGCAGGCCCCGCGTGTACATCCAGCGCCCGAATGCCTCCCACTGGGCGGGGTCCTGGTAGCCGTACGGCCTGTTCGATTCCGCGGGCTGGGCGGCGGGCAGGGTGCGGGCGATCGATTCCCGCTGGAGCTTCGCTTCGAGGCTGGGGTTGGCGGCCATGATCAGCTTGGCGGCGGCGGCGGGGTCGGCGCGCACGGCGCGCTCGCCGCGGGTCAGCGCCTGCATGAACGCGCGCAAGTCCTGGCCGTCCATGCGGGCCTCCTGGGCGCGCACCACGAGCACGAGTTCGTCGTAGTTGGGCACCCCGGCTTCGTTGATGGGGATCACGGTGGGGTGCTTGTGCAGCAGCTGCAGCTGGATCGCCTCGTAGTTCCAGAAGCCCCCCACCGTGGCGGCCACCTTGCCGGAGAGCATCGCGGGCACGAGGTTGAAGCCCACGTTGACTTCCTGCACCTTGGCGGGGTTCACCTTGGCGCTCTGCAGGGCGGTGCGCAGCTCGGCGGCCTGGTAGGGGATGCCGGCGGTGCCCACCCGCCTGCCGGCGAGGTCGGCGATCTTGCGCACGTGCTGGCCGGGCAGCGCGATGATCGAGGTCAGGGGGCGCTGCACGAGGGCCCCGATCGAGACCAGCTTCAGGCCCTCGTCGCGGGCGAGCAGCAGCTGGGGCTCGTAGGAGATCGCCATGTCCACCCTGCCAGCGGCGAGCAGCTTCAGTGGTTCCGCCGATTCGGAGGGGGTGACCGGCTGCACGTCCAGGCCGACCGCGTGGAATTCACCGCGGGCGATGGCGGAGTACAGCGGGGCGTGGTCGGCGTTGGGGAACCAATCGAGCATCACCGTGAAGCGCTTCAGCCCTGCCGGGGCGAGCGTGTCCTGCACGGTCCCGCAGGCGGTCAGGGCGACTGCGCCCACGAGGGCGAGCAGGACGGCGGCGAGGCGGCGCGGTGGCGGCTTGGTCAACGTGAGTCTCCTCCTGGTCGGGTTGTCCACGGGGCCAGCCTGCGCTCGGCCACGGTGAGGGTGTAGAAGCAGGCGATCGCGAACAGGAACAGCACTGCCGTCGCGGCGTACTCGCGCGGGGCTTGGAGGCTGTTGAGGTCGGCCATGATCTCGTGGCCGAGGCCCGCGTACGGTCCGGTGGTTGCCGTGGAGGTCTCGGCGATGAACGCGCCGATCACCCCCACCGCCAGCGCGATCCGCGCGCCGCTCAGCGCCGCGGGCAGGGCGGCGGGCAGCTCGGCGAAGCGGAACGCCTGCCAGCGCGAGGCGTCCAGGGTGCGCAGCAGCTTGAGCTGGTCGGGGTCCACGGCGGCGAGCCCGTCGACGGTGGTGACCACCACGGGGAAGAAGCAGATGAGCGCGATCACGAACAGCTTGGGGAAGATCCCGAAGCCCCACCAGAACACCAGCGGCGCCGCGATCACCGCGATCGGCACGGCCTGCGAACCGACCGCGTGGGGGTACGCGGCGCGGCGCAGCAACGGTGAGAAGTGGATCGCCACCCCGAGCGCGAAGCCCCCGATCAGGGCCAGCCCCAGGCCGAGCATGACCTCCTCGGCGGTGATCGTGAAGTTGTGCCACAGGAGGTCCGCGTTGTCCCACAGCGCCGCGGCCACCGCGTGGGGAGGGGGCAGCAGCGCGGGGTCCACGCCGCCCAGGTCCACGTACAGCTCCCACGCGCCCAGCGCCACCGCCGCCAGCAGCACGGCGGGCAGGGCCTTCAGGACCCCGCGTCTCACGAGTGGCCTCCCGACCGCGATCGGCGGGGTGAGGCCGGTGCGGTCGGCGCCTTCAGGGCCCTGCGTCTCACGAGTCGCCTCCCAGCCCGAGCGCGATCAGCGCCCGCTCGCGCAGCGCGACCACCGCCGGGTCGGTGCGCGCCCGCGGGCGCGGCAGCGCGATCTCGAGCTCCGCCACCACGCGCCCCGGGCGGGCGCACAGCACGGCCACGCGGTCGGCGAGCAGCACGGCCTCCTCCACGTCGTGGGTCACCAGCACGACGGTGCGGGGCTCCCGCGCGAGGGCACGCGCGAGCCAGCCCTGCATCTCCGCGCGGGTGATGGCGTCAAGCGCGCCGAATGGCTCGTCCAGGCACAGCACGGGCTTGCCGGAGAGCAGGGTGCGCACGAACGCCACCCGCTGGCGCATCCCGCCGGAGAGCTTGTGTGGGTGGGCCTCCTCGAAGCCCGCGAGCCCCAGCTCCGCGAACAGCGCCGAGGCCCGCTCCCGCGCCTGCGCACGCGGCCGCTTGGCGATGCGCAGCGCGAGCGCGGCGTTGTCCACGGCGCTCAGCCACGGCAGCAGCAGATCGCGCTGGGGCATCAGCGCCGCGGGCTCGCTGCGCACGGTGCCCGCGTCCGGGCTCTGCAGCCCGCAGATCAGCTCCAGCAGCGTGGTCTTGCCGCAGCCGCTCGGGCCGACCACGGCCAGCACCTCGCCCCGGTCCGCGTGCAGGGAGACGTCCGCGAGCGCGCGCACTGCGCGCTCCGGGTTGCCCGTCGTCCCGGTCCCGCGTCTTGTCCTGGTCTGGCCCGTCGCCCTCTCCTGCGCATAGGTGCGGCTCACCCCGCTCAAGCTCACGGCTCCCACCGGCGTGTCCGGGGCGATCTGCCCGCGCCCCGCGGCCGTCTCAGACGGTTGCGGTCCAGCTCTGAGTACCTGCGACACTCACGCCACTCCCTCCGCGGGCATTACCCCACAGGTTCGAAGGGTCGGCGCCGGGGAGTCCCTCCGGGGCGCCATCTCAGCCGGCCTTCCCGCCAGCCCCCCTGGTGTTTTTGTCTTTGCTCGGAATGCTAGCGGAGGAAGCGGAATCGACTCCCCGGCGACCATGTTTGCCCCGGCGACCATGTTTGCCGCCCGGGTTGCCGATGTGCCCGCGCGCGTGGAGGAGCGGGAGGGCTTCCCCGTGATCGTGGCCGAGCGGCCGATGGAGCCGCTGAGCGTCGCGCCGCCGAGCACGGCGCCGAGGTCCTGAGCGCCGACCGGCGCGCGCTCGGGACCTACCGGGCGCTGGGCGTGGCGGTCGGGTTCATCGACGTTCAGTCAAGAGCGCGGCGCACGCCCAGACTCCGACGGCCTGCGTCCGAGCGCGTTTGCGAAAACGATGGGGCGCTCTGCGACTTGGACTTGACAAGTGCCTCGCGCGGTGGTTATAGTAGTCTTACCTTGCTCCCCAAATGGGTTGACGAGGTGCTTTGCACATAATGGGTCTGGTTAGGGTCTGGCCGCCTGTGGTCGACCTTCCAACACAGCACTGGCAGGATTTTTGCTCTGGGAGAGGGCCGGGTCTCAGGATCGATGAGGGAGTTGAGTTTCCGCGTGAGCTCGAGAGAGATTGACGTGACAGGAGTTCCTGGCACCCGTGAGGGTGGCGTACCTAGATGCGTCAGCAGCCTGACGCATCTCTCTCTCTCTCTCTCTCTCTTGTGCTGGCGGCCTAGCCGCTGAGGTCCCCCACCGGCCGGCCCGCGAGGGCCGTCCGGCATCCCCCGCGGGGGGGCGGGGCACGCCGCGGCTCACCGGTTGGGTTGACCGGCAAGCCGACACCCGCACGCTGAGCACACGCTCGGCGTTTCGCGTTTCTGCCGCCGCGGGCCGTTCTCCCGCGGCAACTCTGTCTTGCCCGCGGTCCCGCGGGTCCCGTGTGGATCGCTCTTCTAGGAGGGGATGGGTTTCATGAATGCTCGTAGGCTGATCCTGGCGGCCGTGGTGTCGCTGTTCTCGTTCACAGTAAGCACGCTGCTGGCGGCGCCCGCGGCGCTCGCCGAAGAACTGTGCCCCAACGCCGCGGCGCGTCAGGGCCCCTCGGGCGCGCTGCCGGACTGCCGCGCCTACGAGCAGGTCACGCCCGTCGACAAGGGCGATTCTCCGGACCTGTTCCCGAACCTCGGAGAAACTGTTCTCGGCTTCATCGTCAACGACCGTGGCTATGTCGCCGAAGACGGCAATCACTTTCTGCTCCAGGGTGAAGCTTCTTTTGAAGGGGGCGATGCGTATATGAGCAGCTATGTCCTTTCGCGTGGCGCCGATGGCTGGACGACGACATCGCTCTCGCCAGGCCCGGGGGTGCACAATGTGGAGGCCAAGGTCTTCAATCCTGCCGATCTGTCCACGGTCGGTTTCGAAGATCTGGAGCGCAACCATGTTCCAGGTGGGCCCGAAGAACGGGTCATGGTGGATTTTGCCGGCTCTACCGGCGGCCCGTATAGCCCTGTCGACACGCTGTCATATGCAGAATATGCAGAAGGCTTGAACCAACTTGCGGACATAGGCGCTGTCACGTCGCTGGTAGGAGCTTCTGCCGATGCGAGCCACGTCCTCTTACGGAGCTACAGTCGCTCCCTGGCGCCGGGCGACGAAGGTCAGGACAATGGCACCGCTGTGCTCTATGAATCGTTCGGCGGTCATCTGAAGCTGGTGAACGTCGAAACGGATGGGTCGCTGATCAGCCAGTGCGGGGCGGTTCTCGGCCAGGGGGCAACCTACGCGGGCGGCAGCCACAACGCGGTGTCGAGCGATGGCTCGAAGGTCTTCTTCACGGCTCCCGAACCGTTCGCGGAAGGCGCCCCTGGCTGTTGGGACAGTGGCAGGGAACCGGCCAACGCTCCGCAGCTGTACATGCGCCTGAACGGCTCCAGCACCGCCGAGGTCTCGGCACCAAACGCCGGCGTGAGCGATGCCAACGGGCCACATGCGGCATTCTATGTCGGAGCGTCCGCGGATGGCTCGAGGGTGTTCTTCCTGAGCCGCAGCGAGTTGACCAAAGACGCTGTGGAAGCTAAAACGGAAGCGCCTGAACTCTACGAGTACAATACCGAAGCTCCAGCAGGCGCAAGGCTGGTGCGTGTCTCGAGCGGGGAATCGGGTATCGCCGCGGGCGATGTCGCATGGGTCGGCGGGATCTCGAGCGATGGCTCGGCTGTCTACTTTGCCGCGTACGGAGCGCTGGCGCAGGGAGCGTCGAGCTCGATCGGCAGCGATATCAACCTCTATCGCTATGACACGGAGACCAAGCGGACGGCATATATCACGGCAGTCAACGCGGGCGACTACCCAGGTCATGCAGGCGAATACACGCGCAATTGGTACGACACGGAACTCTCGCCCTTCACCTCTCGCGGGAACTACGAACCGGCGCTCTTTGCATTTGCGAATTGGTATGTGACGGGCAATGGCCAGTATCTGCTTTTCCGCAGCGCTCTGCCTCTCACGGGCTATTCAGGATCGAACGGCTATGGGGAGCTCTTCAGATACAGTGCAGCTGAAAACAGCATCGTGTGCGTATCGTGTGCTGGCGGTCCGCCGGTCGCCAGCGCCACGTTTACTGAAAGCGCTTTGGATACTCCTGACGCCGGCACGAGCCGGCCGATCTCTGAAGACGGCAGTTATGTGTTCTTCGAATCGCGCAATGCGCTTGTGTCGGGTACCACTGATAAGAACCTGCACGTGTATGAGTGGCACGATGGGAAGATCTCGCTGATCAGCTCACCGGACGACCCGGGCAATGCCTTCTTCCTGGGGTCGAGCGCTGATGGCGGCAACGTGTTCTTCGGTACGCACGCGCAGCTTGTGCCGCGGGACACGGATGTCAACGGCGATGTGTATGACGCGCGTATCGGTGGCGGTTTCGTCGGGGTCACGCCACCGCAGTGCACGGGTACTGGCTGTCAGGGTGTGCCGGGGGCGCCGCCGATCTTTGCGACCCCGGCGAGCGTGACGTTCGCAGGCGTCGGCAATTTCGAACCCTCAGCGGCTGCGAAGACGGTGACGCCGAAGAAGCGGCCAGCCGCGCAGATCGGCGCCAAAGGGCTCGCCAAGGCGCTGAAGGCGTGTAGATCAAGGCCGAAGTCAAAGCGCAAGAGTTGTGAAGCGGCGGCGCGAAAGCGATCCCGCGCAGGGTCCAAGGGCAACGCTGAAAAGTCAAACCGGAGGGGGAAGTGATGTCCGCGCTCGAGAGCTCGATCCGTGGTATCGCGGGCACGTGCGTGGCCCGCGTGAGACCAGTCTGTCTGCCGCCACTGTCGGCTCTGGCGCTGGTGCTCATCGCGGTGTTCGCCCCGGGGTCGGCGTTGGCGGTGACGCAGCGTCCGCAGTGGACTGTGACCGCGGTCTCCAACCCGACGTATCTGCCCCCGGAAGGCAGTGGCGAATATATCGTGGAAGTAAGGAACACTGGCGACGCGCCGACGGACGGCAGTGAAATCGTCGTGACAGACGCCCTGCCGAGCGGGTTGACGGCGGCGTCCAGCGCCGCGGGTGAATACATCGAGGGGGCGGAAGGATCACCGGAGACTTCGGTGGCGATGAGTTGCACGGGCTTGAAGTGCGGCTATTCGGGAGTGGTGGTACCGGATGGCGCGATGGTCGTGAAAGTCCATATGGAGGTCGCCAAAGGCGCACCGTCGAGTGTGACGAACGTCGTGAGCGTCACGGGTGGGGGAGCGCTCGAAGCGATCCGGGAAACGCCAACCACGATCAGTTCTGCGTCTGCGCCGTTCGGTATCGCCGCGGGATCGACGGGCACGGCGCTGTCCAGCGCACAGGCCGGCGCTCACCCGGATCTGACGTCGAGCCTGGCGCTCACCACCGACAGCAGCGGGCTGCTCTCGGGTGCCCCGAGGGAAACGGGTCTCGATCTGCCGCCGGGGTTCGTCATCGACATAGCCGACGCTCCCAAGTGCTCGATCAGCGACTTCTCCAAGCAGGAACAGGCATATAACCAAACATGCGCTCCGGGCACGCAGATCGGCACGGTTACGTTGGTGATAAACCCAGGTGGCATCTTCGGCTTCACCGTCGGGGAATTGCTGCGCGTGGTGGAGCCCGTCTACAACCTGACCACGAATCCCGGCGAAATCGCGCGGTTCGGCTTTTACACCGGTGAGTTCGGTGTTGAGGGTACGACCACCGTGCGACCGGGCGATTACGGAGGGCGCACGACGTTCCACAACATTCGGACGAACCTCTTGGAGGGCGTCTCGCTGACGGTGTGGGGCGTGCCCTCCGAAGCGAGTCACGACGCGATGCGCGGTCTGGCTTGCGAGGACTTCTTCGGTGGCCGTTGTGAACGCTCCGACGGGGAGACGGGGTTCATCAAGAATGAGCCCTCGACCTCCCCTCCAGTCCCGTACTTCACGGATATGACACAGTGCACGGGCGCACCGGCGGCGGGCACGTTCTTCGCCGCTTCGTGGCAGGAACCGGAAAGGCAGGTGACCGCGCCGACGAGCTTCGGCCCGGTCACGGGTTGCGACCTGCTGGAATTCGGGCCGTATATCACGGCGGCGCCCGACACCAGTCGCGCGGACACCCCCGCCGGGTTCACGTTCGACGTGAAAATGCCCCAGGAAGGGCTCGTCAACGCAGAAGGTCTCTCGAGCGCGGATATCGAGAACACGACGGCGACGCTGCCTGCGGGTGTCGTGATCAATCCCGGTCAGGCGGCGGGACTGGCGGCTTGCCCGTTCTCCCAGGACGGCATCGGGGTCGAAGGCCCCCCGTCGTGCCCGTCGAACTCGAAGGTCGGGGAAGTGGAAGTGGAAACACCGCTGCTCCCACGGACACTCAAAGGCCCGGTCTACGTGCTGGCGTCGAACCCGCCGGAAGTCAAGCTGCTGGTTGCCCCGGAAGACCCGACCGACGGCCTGTACGTGAAGTTCGTCGGGACGGTGCATCTGAGCCCAACGACTGGGCAGTTGGTCACGACGTTCGAACAGACCCCGAAGTTGCCGTTCAACAACCTGCGCCTCTCCTTCAGCGGTGGCGCGCAGGCGGCGCTGGCGACCCCGACGGGGTGCGGCACGTACACCACGACCGGCCTGTTCGCGCCGTGGAGCGGGGAGCGCGAAGCGTTGACGGCGAGCAGCTTCGCGATCGAATCGGGCCCCGGGGGCAGTGGGTGCGCATCGCCGTTGCCGTTCAGCCCGGAATTGATCGCGGGCGCGACGACCGACCAGGCGGGCGGGTTTACGCACTTCTCGCTGCTCTTGCAGCGAGCGGACGGGCAGCAGCGGATCGCGAGCCTGCAGTTCAAGGTCCCGGAGGGCCTGCTGGGGATGATTTCAAAGGTCCCGCTGTGCGGCGAACCGCAGGCCTCCAAGGGCGAATGCCCAGCGGACTCGCAGATCGGCCACACGGTCGTGGAGGCCGGTCCGGGACCTTACCCACTGGTTGTGCCGCAGCCTGGTCAGCCGCCGGCGCCGATCTACCTGACCGGCGGGTATCGGGGCGCGCCGTACGGCCTGTCGATCGTGGTGCCGTTGGTCGTCGGCCCGTTCACCCTGCAAACACAGGTGGTACGGGGGAAGATCGAAGTGGACCCATTCACAGCGCAGTTGACGGTCACGACGGACCCGTTCCCGACGATCATCGACGGGGTCCCGGCGGACCTGCGGTCGATCAACGCGGTGATCGACCGGCCTGGGTTCATGTTCAACCCGACGAGCTGCGCGCCGATGTCCTTCGCTGGGACCGCGTTCAGCACCGAAGGCGCGTCGGCTGGGATAGCGAGTCATTTCCAGGTGGGGTCGTGTCAGAGCTTGAAGTTCCAGCCGGACTTCAAAGTCTCCACGCAGGGCAAGACCTCGCGGTTGGATGGGGCGAGCCTCGACGCGAGGATCGTGTATCCGTCGGGGGCGCTGCCGGATAACCAGGCGAGCAGCCAGTCGAACATCAAACTGGTCAAGGTCGAACTCCCCAAGCAGCTCCCGTCGCGTCTATCGACGCTCCAGAAAGCGTGCCCGGGGCCGACGTTCGACGCGAACCCGGCGGCGTGTCCGGCGGCGTCGAGGATCGGGGAAGCGAGCGCGAGCACCCCGGTGCTGCCGGTCGGCTTGTCGGGCCCGGTGTATTTCGTCTCGCGTGGCGGCGCGAAGTTCCCAGAACTGGTGATCGTGCTCTCGGGGTACGGCACGACGGTGCAGTTGCACGGGGAAACGTTCATCAGCAAAGCGGGGATCACGAGCAGCACGTTCCGCAGCGTGCCGGATGTGCCGATCACGAGCTTCGAGCTGAAGCTCCCGGAGGGCCCGTTCTCGGCGCTCGCGGCGAACGGGAACCTGTGCAGGAGCAGCTTGGTGATGCCGACGGAATTCATCGCGCAGAACGGCGCGGAACTGCACCAGAGCACCAAGATCACCGTCACCGGCTGCCCGAAGGCCAAGAAGGTTGCCCACAAGCGCAAGCGGGCGAGGGGCAGGAAGGCGAGCAGGCCCGCCCCTGGGGCGGGGGGCGGGTCGAAGAGGTAGGGGACGCGGTTGCCATGGCTTCGCGTGCTCGCAGCCGACTCGCCGGCCCCTCTAGGAACCCCGTTTCCGCAGGGGTCGATGGGGTGGCGACCTTGGAGATTCATGCAGCCACTGGCCGAGCGGCTTCGTCGGACGATCCGCGCGTGGCGGGCGATGGCCCGCTTCGCGGGCGCGTCGGAGAGATCCAGCGCGCGCGGATCCTGACGGCGATGGGCGAAGTGGTACGCGAGCGCGGCGCGGGCGAGGTGACCGTCGCGCATGTCGTCGCGCGCTCGGGGGTCTCGCGCCGCACGTTCTACGAGCTGTTCGCGGACCGCGAGGACTGCTTCCTCGCGGCGTTCGACCTCGCGGTCGCCCGGGCCGGTGAGAGCGTGCTGCCCGCCTACCGGGCCGCGGGGCGCTGGCGCGAGCGGGTCCGGGGCGGGTTGGAGGCGCTGCTCGTGTTCCTGGATTACGAGCCGGAGCTTGGGTACCTCTGTGTTGTCGGTGCGCTCGGTGCCGGCGGGCGGGCGCTTGAGCGCCGTACCCGGGTGGCGCAGGCGCTCGTCGCGGTCGTGCACGAGGGCTGCGGGGAATGCAGGGCCGCGCGTCAGCCGAATCGCCTGGTCGCGGAGGGTGTCGTGGGCGCGGTGCTGTCGGTGATCCACGCGCGGATGGTTTCGGGATCGGGCCGCGGCGAGGGGCGCGCGGCGAAGCCGCTGCTGGGGCTATTGAACCCGCTGATGGGGATGGTCGTGCTCCCCTATCTCGGCGCCGCGGCGGCCGAGCGCGAGTTGCGCCGTCCCGCTGCGAAGCCGCGCGCCCCGGTCCGCTCGCGGGGGAACCCGTTGCGTGAGCTCGACATGCGTCTCACCTACCGCACCGTGCGCGTCCTCTTGGCGATCGCCGAGCTGGGTGGGCGGGGATCCAATCCAAGCAACCGCCAAGTGGCCACCGCCGCGGGGATATCGGATCAGGGGCAGATCTCCAAGCTGCTCGCGCGGCTGCACGCGCTTGGCCTGATCGAGAACAGCGGGGGCGACCACGCCAAGGGGGAGGCCAACGCGTGGGCCCTCACCACGAGCGGGGACGATGTGGCGCGAACCATCCAAATCCAAAAAAATTAAGGCCCCGCCCACCCGTTCGGCGATCCGCGTCCCGGTCAGCGCAACCTCTTGGTCACGGCAGGCGTCTACCGCCCCGCCCCTGTAGCGAGCCCCGGCCGCGCCAGCGCGCGCACGAAGTCCTCCAGCTGCGCGGTGGTCCAGCACTCGAACGCGGTGCAGTACTGCTCGTAGGCGGCGATCACGGAGTCGCCGTAGTTCCAGTACAGGCGCGGCTCGGGGTTCAGCCAGAAGGTGCGGCCCGCGCGGGCGGCGAGCGTGGCGAACACGTCCGCGCGGGGGTCGCGGCCGTTGGTGCGGGCGTCGCCGAGGACGATCACCGTCGCGCGGGGGTGCAGGTCGTCGCCGATCTGCTTGAGCAGCTCCGACCACACGCGGCCGTAGTCGGTGTAGCCGGAGATGTCGGCCACCCCCGCGTCGGAGGCGATCCGCTCGTTGACCGCTTTGAAGTCGCGCTCGCGTTCGAAGATGTCGGTGACCTCGCTGATCCGCTCGATGAACACGAACGACCGCATCTTGCGGAACGAGTCGTGCAGCGCGTGGAGCACCGAGAGGAAGAACACCGACGCCGAGGTCACGCTCGTGGAGACGTCGCACAGCACGTACACCTCCGGGCGTTTGGGGCGGCGTGGGCGGTACTTGAGCACCACCGGCACCCCGCCGGTCTGCAGCGAGGCGCGCATCGTGCGGCGCACGTCGACGTGCGCGTGGTGGCGGTGGCCGCGCGTCTGATGGCCCTGGGTGGCCAGGCGCCGGCGCAGCTGCGCGACCACGCGGTGCACCGCCGCCAGGTCCGCCAGCGGGCCGGACGGTAGGGCGCGGTCGAGCTCGCCCAGCGGGCGCGCCGGGGGCAGGGTGCCCGTGCGCTGCACCTGCGCGCGCTCCAGCTCCCGGCGCAGCAGCGCCTCGAAGCGGCGCAGCGCGTCGCGGGGGAGGCCCGCGCGGCGGGGGTCGTCCTCGGGCAGCTCGGGCTGGGGCTCCGCGCGCAGGCCGAGCGCGCGGCGGATCCGCTGCACGTCCACCCCGATCACCCCCGAGCCTCCGTCGCGGCGGCCGAGCGCCGCGACCGCCATCCGCGCGAGGTCGCGCATCGCGCCCTCCGCCCCCTCCTGGAGGGCCGCGGCGATCTGGCGGCGCAGCGCGTCGAGGTCTGCCTCGGAGAGCTCTTCCAGGTCGATCGTCCCCTCGGAGTCCGCGCCCTCGCGGCCCCCGTCGCGCCCCTCGCGCACGCCCTCGCGCGCCGCCGCCAGCTCGACGGCGCGGAAGAAGAAGCGCTCGAACACCAGCTCGAAGATCCGCCTGTCCTCCTGGCTCTTGGCCAGCGTCGCCGCCAGCGCCTCGCGGAAGTCCTGCTGCGCGGTCCACGGGATCTCGCGCAGCACCGCGAACGCGTCCAGCAGCTCCGAGGTGCCCACCGCCACGCCTTCCTGGCGCAGCTCCTCGCCGAGCTCCAAGAGGCGGGCGGCCAGACCCTCAGACGGCATCGGCGGTCGCCCCGAGCTTCAGCCCGACGCGCTCGGCCACCACGTCCATGTCGCTGCGGTGCTTGACGATCACCGACATCGTCTCCATGAACGTGTCTGAGTCGATGTCCCGCGCCCCCAGCAGCAAGAGCGCCCGCGCCCAGTCGATCGACTCCGCGATCGAGGGCGGCTTCTTGAGGTCGAGCTCGCGCACCATCCCCACCACCTCGACCAGGCGCCGCGCCACCGTCTCCGGCAGCTCCGGCGTGTGCAGGCGCACGATCTCGAGCTCGTGCTCGAGCGCGGGGTAGTCCAGCCACAGGTACAGGCAGCGGCGCTTGAGCGCCTCGGTCAGCTCGCGCGAGTTGTTCGAAGTGAGCAGCACCACCGGGTGCGTGCGCGACTCCACGCGCCCCAGCTCGGGGATCGAGATCTGGAAGTCCGAGAGCACCTCCAGGAGCATCGCCTCGAACTCCTGGTCGGTCTTGTCGATCTCGTCGATCAACAGCACCACCGGCTCCTCCGAGGCGATCGCGCTCATCAGCGGGCGCGCCAGCAGGAACTCCTCGCCGAAGATGTCCTCCTGCACCTCCTCCCAGCCCGCGTCCCCGCCCTGCGCCTGGATGCGCAGCAGCTGCTTGCGGTAATTCCACTCGTACAGCGCCTTCGCCTCGTCCAGGCCCTCGTAGCACTGCAGCCGCACCAGATCCCGGCCCAGGTAGCGCGCCAGCGCCTTCGCCAGCTCGGTCTTGCCCACCCCCGCCGGGCCCTCCACCAGCACCGGCTTGCCCAGCCGCGCCGCCAGGAACGCCACTAGCGCGGTCGACTCGCCCGGCAGGTAGCCCACTCGGCGCAGGCCCTCCGCCACCTCGGCGATGCTCGCGGGCGCGTCCTTGATGTCAGCGGGCGTCATCTTCATCGCAATGGTAGGGGCCGGATCGGTAGGGGCCGGATCGCGCGCCGGCCTTGGGGCCTACGCGCCCCGCTGCTCCGGGGGGTCCTCGAAGGAGAGCTGCTCCGCCTCAGGCGCCGGTGGGCGGCGGGGCGCGCGGCCTGCCGCCGTCGCCGCGGATGGCGGCGCCGGAGGGAAGGGTTCGCGGGCGGGAGCCGCTCCCGCGGGCCGCTCGCTCGCGGGGACCGGGGCGGCGCTCTGCCGCTGGGCTCGGCGGGCGAGCACAGCGGTGGCGTCCTCCTCCGCCGCGGGCCGTTCCGCCGGCCGGCGCGGGGGCGGGGTGCGGCGCATCAACGGGGGCTCGGGCCGCTGGGCGACGCGCATCCGCGAGCCGGCGTAGGCGAGCAGGCCGGCCGCGGCCAGCGCGAAGAAGATCCCCCACTGTACGCCCACGTTCGCGGCCACCCCGTGCTGGGTGACCCCCGGCTTGTCGAACAGCCGCAGCACAAGTAGCAGCGCGGTCCACAGCCCGGCCGCCAGCACCATCGTCCCGTCGCCCCCCGGGAGGCGGAAGTCCCGTCCCTGCGCGCGCTCGAACAACAGGAAGAGCACCGCCAGCGCCACCAGCAGCACCGCCGCCTCGATGAACGAGAAGACCGCGAACGCGTTCAGGTTGCGGCTCACCAGCGGCGCCGCCTTCGCCGCGCTGACGACCGCGTTCTGCTGGTACCACGGCAGGAACATCGTCGCGAACAGCGCCACCGCCGCGACCGCCGCCAGGCGCCGGTCGCGGTCCAGCGCGCCCCAGGCGTGCACCAGCGCCGAGCCCGCGGAGCGGCCCTCTGGATCGGCGCCGCCGTGGATGCGGGCTTCGCTCGGCACACCCCGATTGTACGGAGCCCTCCACGGGCCATTCGATCCTCGCCCGCGACGCCGGGCCGCAGCCGGTTCAGTGGTGGGTGCGCGCCCGCGCCGGCGCCCGTGCGGGCGCGCTGATGGTAATCGTGCCGCTTGTTGTGGTGACGTTGCCCGCAAGGTCCACCGCACGGATGGCGACTTGATAAGCGCCGGCCTTGCTCGGCGTGACCCACAGCAGCCGGGGCTTGCCACCTTCCACCAGGGCGCTGTTGCTCCACACCGCCTTTCCACCCCGGCTGATCGTCATGCTGACCGTGGCGATCTTCGAGAGCGACAGCTGCACGCCGCCACGGACCTTCGGGGGCAGCTTGCGTGTCAGCAGCGCGATTGCAGGCGGCGTGTGCAGGTCTGCCGTAAAGCTCTGGGCCGTGGTGCAGTAAATCTGGTCGCCGGGGATTGGCGTGGCAGGTGGCGTTACGGCGAGCGGCTTGCCGAGCTGGGTGCGCTGGCAGAGGTTCTGCAGGAATTCGGCGAGCAGCTCGTGGTAGTTGAGGTTCGATTCGGACTGCTGGTCGTACAGCGACCAGGCGCCGGTGTCGTAGTGGGGGACCTCGACGCGGGCCTCGGCGTCGCCGGCTTCGAAGAGCTGCAGGCCGAGGGGGTCGCCGGTCAGCTTGGCGTAGTCGTAGAGCCCGTTGAGCGACTGGATGAAGCCGTTGATGATGCGCTCGCCGGGGGCGTAGGTGTACTCCAGGTAGTGGGCGCCGGCGGGGGTCGCGATGCGCACGCCGGCGGGGGGCGGGGCCTCGAAGACGCCGAGCGCCTGCTTGGCGTCTTCCAAGAACGCGGGTTCCTTCAGGCGCGAGTAGGCGCGGGCAAGCGCCTGCAACGCGGTCCCCTGGGAGAGCCCGCTGGTCCACGGCGGGGAGCCGCCGTCGAAGTGGAACATGTACTCCCAGGCGATCCCCCCGGCGCGCTGGGTGGCGAGTGGGATCGCTTCGTCGAGCACTTCGCGCAGCTGGGTGTTCTCGTGCCCCTCCAGGTAGTAGCCGTTGGCCTCGCCGAAGGTGGCCAGCCACTGGATCTCGATGCCCTGGCCGGGGTAGTACTCCCACACCAGGCGGCTGCCGGGAAAGCTCACGCGCTGATCGGCGGCGAGCAGCGGTTCGCTCGTCCACCACTGGACGTTGCGTTCGAGCGTGAGGAACAGGGCGGGCAGCCGCGAGGGTGTGAACTCGCGCGCGGCGGCGAGCTGCTGCACGTTGGCGATCACGCTGCTCAACTCCGCGCGGCGGGTGCCGCTCAGCCGCTTCACGGCGCGCAGCGCTTCGGTGTACGTGGTCGCGAACTGCCCCCCCGCTTCGCCCTGGAGCGCGCCGCTGCTCTGCAAGCTCTGCAGGGCGCCGTACACGGTTGGGCCGCGAGCTGCTCTTCGAGCGGGGGCGGCCGTGGCCGGGACGGCGGTCACCGCGAGGACGAGCCCGGTCACTGCGAGGACGAGCCCGCCCAGCAAAAGACGGGCGAGGACGTCGAACGTGTTCGAGCGCACCGAGGGGATGCTACGCGGCGGCTACCCCGGAGCGCGCAAGTTCTGGTGCTAGGCAGGCAGCGTCGATGTGAATCCCTTTTTCAAGACAGTGTCCGACCATAGTTACACGACGCTCAAATTTTTCATGTCGAAGGTGAAGCCCGGTGAGGCTCTGCCCCGGAGGTTGACATGTTTTTTAAAACCTTTGTCTAACCATCGTTATACAGAACTTTTATTTTGCATATCGAAGGTCGAGCATGGGAAGGTCGAGCATGACCAAGGGTCGAGCCGAGGTTGAGGGTCGAGCTTCACAGGGCAAGCAGAGCGGGAGCTCCACAGGGCAAGCAGAGCCCGAATCAGGGGTCCAGTTCGGCAAGGGTGCGCTGGACCTCGGCCTCGACGTCGAGCGCTTCGAGCCCGCGGCGCTGGCGGCGTTCGTTGCGGGCAAGGACCAGCCCGCGCACTTCGGCGGCGAGAGCGGAGTCGTGCGATCCGCCGGCGCCCTGCGGCTGGAGTCTGGCGAGCTCGGTGTCGATGTCGAGCGGGGCGTGGCCCTGGCTCACGAGGCGCTGGCTACGGGCGGTGAGCATCTGGCGGATCTCGACCTCGCGCATGGAGTCCGCTGCGCCCACTCCACCGTGGCCGCCCAGCCCAGCGTGCCCGTTCGCCCCGTCGTACCCGCTCGATCCGCCGCCGAAGGGATCGTCGCCAAGCAGCAGGCCTTCCTGGCCGATCTGGTCGTGAAGGTTGCGGTGGGTGAAGGCCGCGATCACGCCGAGGAGGACAAACAGCCCGATCGAGCCGAACAGCACAAACGGGAAGACAGCGCGCATCGACGGATTGTGGCGCACGACGCGATGCTTCGCTACCCCGTCTGGAAAAGAGGGGCCCAGTTTGGGCTGCCTCAGGCTGGCTTCGTTACCCCTGTCTGGAAAAGAGGGGCCCAACTTGGCGGCCTTTCGGCCGCCTGCGCTACCCTCTCAGCCAGTCAATCGTTGACTGACCAGTCAATCTACCGCAGATCGGGAGAGCCCCAACATGGTCGATTTCACGCTCACAGACGAGCAGAAGAACCTGCGCGAGCTGGCGCACGACTTCGCGGAGAAAGAGATTCGCCCTGTCGCCTGGGAGTACGACAAAGAGGGCACGTGGCCACAGGAGATCCTCCAGAAGGCATGGGAGGTGGGCCTAATGAACACGCACATCCCGGAGGAGTACGGGGGGCCGGGCCTGGGCTACCTCGACGGGTGCCTGATCGAGGAGGAGCTCTCGTGGGGCTGCTCGGGCATCCAGACGTCGCTGGGCTGCAACGGCCTGGCGACGGCGCCGATCGTGCTGGGGGGCTCGGAGGAGGTCAAGAAGAGGTACCTGGGGGCGATCACGGAGGAGCTGAAGCTGGCGTCGTTCTGCCTGACGGAGCCGGACGCGGGCTCGGATGTGTCGGGGATGCGCACGAGCGCGGTGCGCCAGGGCGACAAGTACGTCATCAACGGCTCGAAGTGCTTCATCACCAACGGCAGCCACGCCGACTACTACACGGTCTACGCGAAGACTGACAAGGACGCCGGCCACCGTGGAATCTCGGCGTTCGTCGTCGAGCGCGACTGGGGCGTGGTGGTCGACAAGAAGGAGGACAAGCTCGGCCAGCGCGCGTCGAACACCGCGACGATCAGCTTCAACGACG
>DATMPY010000121.1:0-52438 GCA_035566955.1 Solirubrobacteraceae bacterium
GCACCTCACCCACGGGGACAACCACTGGACGGTGCTCGGGGACGCGGGGTCGCTGGAGCGCTACGGGTTCTCGGGGGGCACCTACCCCTCTCCAGACGGGGGCCCGGGCCAGGGCTGGCGGATGGACCCGCAGATCGCCGACCAGTTCGAGGAATGGTTCGTGCAGGACGGGGCGGCCCCCGAGCCGTGGTGCACGACGGTGTCGTTCGTGAACCCGCACGACATCGCGTGGTGGCACAAGTGGACCGAACGGGTCCCGGCGGAGGTGCGCGCGCCAGCGCTGGCGCGGGGGCTGCCGCCGAACTTCGAGACCCCGGAAATGCTGGAAGCCCGCAACAAGCCGCTGCTGCAGCTCTCACTCCAGCAGACCGCGGCGGCGTCGTTCGGGCCGGTGCCGCTCGCGGGCCCCGAAGCGACCGCGGCGTGGACGCCGTTCCTGGACCTGTACGTGAAGCTGCAGCGCGCGGTGGACGGGCACGTGGGCAGGATCCTGCGCATCCTCGAGAGCCGCCCGGAGGTGGCGGCGAACACGGTGGTGGTGTTCACCTCCGACCACGGCGAGTACGGAGCGTCGCACGGTCTGCGGGGCAAGGGCGGGGGGGCCTACGAGGAGGCGATCAGGGTGCCGTTGATCGTGAAGGATCCGCGCGGGGCGCTGTCGGCGGCGACGCGACGCCCGCGGATGCAGTTGACATCGAGCGTGGACGTTGCCCCGCTGCTGCTCACGATCGCCACCGGCTCGGACGAGTGGCGGGAAAAGCGGCGCTACGCGCACCTGGCGCAGCGGGCGGACCTGGCGAGCATCCTCGCGAACCCGCGGGCGCGGGGGCGCGGGTATGTGCTGCACACGACGGACGAGATCGTCACGGAGTTCGCGGTGGAAGCGTACGCGGCGAACGCGCCGTTGCACGTGGTGGCGTTGCGCACGGCGAACGCGAAGTACGCGACCTACTCCAACTGGGGCCCGGAAGGGACCACGCCCCAGCGCGCGGGACAGGAACGGGAGCTCTACGACTACCGCACGCGGGCGGGGAGGATGGAGCTGGACAACGGGGCAGCCGAACTCAGATCGGCCGCCGGCGGGACGGAGCGCTCGCTGCACAGGATGATGAAGCAGGCGCTGCATGAGGAGCTGCGCGCGCCGCTGCCGCGCCACCTGCGCGAAGCGCATGGGCTGGGTTTCGAGAATTACTTCCTGACGGCCAAGAAAGCTGCGCGCGGCGCCACCGCGGCGCGTCTGCGCCGGCTGGAAGGCGAAACGGGGCCGCTGAGCCCGTTCGGCCAGCGCCCACTGAATGGCTCATCGCGGCATCGCTCAAGGGATGGGTTGCGCAGGGGAGCTCCCCAGCGTCTGCCCGGAGGCTGAGAGCGCGCGCACGGCGATGTCGGGCGCGGTGGTGCTCACGTGGATGGTGGTCTGAAATCCGCTGCGGGGCACGGTGAGCACGGGGCTCAGGCTTTTTTCTGATGGCCCGCCCGCCCCGCCGGCGAGCACCTGCCAGGAGGCGACCGCGGTGGCCCCGTTCCAGCTCGCCTCCACAGTGGCGCCGGTGGGGGTGGCTGGTGGACTCGGCACCGCCTGCACGGCGATCGCGGGCGCGGTGGTGGGCTGGGCGCTCCACGGCGAGAGGTAGGTGCGGAAGTCCTGCACATTCTTGCCGAGCGTGCCGTCGAGCAGCACGTGCCCGGAGGCGTCGAACTCGGTGAAGTTGGGCAGGCCCCCGTAGCCGAGCAGCCAGTCCCCCCCGAGGAGGCCCAGGGTGTTGCCCTGGCTGGAGGCGAGCAGCGTTTTCGTGGGGTTGACGAAGCGCTTGAGGAGGGTGACGGTGTGGGCGCCGATGTCCGCTCGCAGCAGCAGGCCGCTCGACTGCTTTTCCTTAGGGGGGTCGGAGGCATTGTCGAACACCGAGATCAGCCCACCCGGTTGGAATACGGCGTCGTGCTGCCAGTAGAAGCGCACCCCGGGACCGACTTTCAGGCTCGAATGGCCGCCGTCGCCGAACAGCCAGTTGTAGGCGCCGGTGTGCATGTTCACGTCATACAGCGTCCACGTGTTGCGCGCCGACAGGAGCACGTCCCCGCCGCTGCCCGGAGAGATCGAGTTGATGTGCACGTAGTCCCAGGGGTATTCCCCCCCGGAGACGTGGTTGAGAGAGTCCCGCAGGGGGATGTGCCCGAGTGCGTGCCACTCCCACATCACGAGACCCGTCTTGATGTCGATCTCCTCGATCACGGAGTCGCTGAGGATGCCGTGGGAGGAGCCGTGCACGGAGGCGAGATTCATGTGAATCGGGTCGAAGCTATCGATCCACGCGGTGCCCTGGGGGGTGAGGAGGATCTCGTGCAGGTCCGCGCGGTAGCCGTTGCCGGCGCGGATCGTGGCGATCTGGTGGTAGGAGCTGTCGTAGATCACGTCTTCGCCCTGGCCGAACCCGACCCGCAGGATGCGGCCCTGCCACCACGTGAGCACGGGCTGACCTGCGTAGGTCTGCACCTGGAAGTTGGTGGCGGACTCCCCCGGGGGGAGGGGGTGAAACCACACCAGGGCGCCGTTCTGTTCGGCGATCATGGGGCCCGCTGAGCCCTTGCCCTGGTAGGGGGCGAGAAACAGGTAGCCGCCCGCGGCGCCGGGCTTGGCGGGCGTGGTGAGCGTCACCGTGGAGGGGGTGAGGGTGGGGGCCGAGAGATAGTGCTGCACCGCGTGGGGGTCGCCGGGGTTGACGGGGAACTCTTCCTCGCTGACCGCGGCCTGGTGGGCGACCGTGAAGGTTGAGGCGACCGCCTGCATCGGAGCTCCCCCGCCCGTGCCCGCCAGCGCGTGGACGCTCACTCGCTCCCCGGGCACGAAGGGCTTGGCGGGCAGGAAGCTCTCCCCGGTTCCCGTGGAGTAGGCCTCGAGGCGCCCGCTGTGCACGCCGCTGCGCGACCCGACCACGCGCACATCCGCGACCTGCGTGCCCGCTCCGCCGAGGAAGCTGATCTGCATAGCGGGGGAGGCGTCGGGGGTTCCGGGCAGCGGGGAGACCGTGACCGCGTTGGCCGCCGCGGCGGCCACGTCGGCGCGGTTGCCGAACGTCACCGAGGCCACCGGGCCGTCCCCCCCACAGGAGGAGAGCGCCGCCGCGAGCGAGGCGGCGACGAGCAGGGGGAGGGCGAGCCTCAACGCCTGTGCTCCGCGTGAGCGGCGGCGGCGATCGAGGGCCTAGCCCAGTAGGAGCGTTGGCCTGGGGTGGCCGAGCCTGCCGGGATGGGCCCCAACACGCTCATCGAGCCGCCCGCGACGTGAATGCCGGGGAGGCTCCGATCACCCGACCGGCGGCATCCAGCGCCTGCACCCTGAAGCTGCTGTAGCCCTGGGGCACGGGGATCGCGGTCTCGAAGCCCGACCTGGGGATGGTTCTCACGGCGGCCAGACTACCGCCCCCGGGTGCGGCAAGTACCCGCCAGGAGACGACCCTCGTGGCGCCGTTCCAGCTCGCGTACACCGTGGTCTTGCCACCCCTTTGGCGGGCGCCGCCCACGGGCGCGGTGAGCGGCAGGCCCACCCACGGATCGAGCGTCTCGCGGTAGCTCAGGTCAGAGCCGGGGAAGTGCCCCTCCAGCAGTCGCCGACCGGAGTGGCTGTACTCCGAGAAGTAGGGCTCCGAGCCCCAGCCGACGAACACGTTGCCCCTCGCCAGCGGCTCGGTGTTGCCCATGTATTCGGTTTCGAATTCATCCCCGCCCGTGTACTGGGCCGCGAGCGTCGCCGTGCGGGTCGCCTGGTCGAGCTCGAGCACGAGCCCGCGGGATGGCCCGGTCGCGGGGACGGAGGTGCCGCCACCGGTGAGCTGGCAGCAGTGGTCGTCGAACATGCTGACCTTCGAGCTGCCCGCGAACGCCACGTCGTGCTGCCACTGGAAGGCGG
This sequence comes from Solirubrobacteraceae bacterium, assembly GCA_035566955.1. Classification (GTDB taxonomy): domain Bacteria; phylum Actinomycetota; class Thermoleophilia; order Solirubrobacterales; family Solirubrobacteraceae; genus Palsa-744. The sequence continues at coordinate 3,908 of DATMPY010000121.1, forward strand.
CGCCCGGGCCGAGCTTGAAGTTCGAGCGCTTGCCCCCGAGGGTCCACTGGATCTTGCCGGTGGCGATGTCGACCAGGTAGGCGCCCCACGTGTTACGCATCGAGACGAGGAAGGTTCCGTGGCCGCTCAGTTCGAGCGCGTTGACGTGGTAGGCGTCCCAGGGGAACCCGTTGGTGGGCACGCTGGCGTATGAGTCCCCCAGCGGGATGTGCCTGAGCGCGTCCCAGGTGCGCAGCAGCTTGCCGGTCTTGAGGTTGTACTCCTGGACCGCCGAGTCGATCAGCGCGCCGTTGTAGGCGCCGCCGTAGCTGGAGATGTTCTTGGCGACGTTCTTGTTGGCGGTCACCCAGGCGTCGTCGCCGTCGATTGTGAGCGCGTGGAGGGTGAGCACCCAGCCGTCCGCGCCTTTCAGCCGGGCGACGGTCTGGTAGTGCTGGTTGACGACCACCTCTTCGCCGCTCTCGGTCGAGCCGGTGTTGGTGACGACGCCCTGCCACCAGGCGAGCGCCGGCTTGCCTTCGTAGGTCTGCGGGCTCAGGTTGGAGGCGACGACCTTTTCGGGCACCGGCTGGAACCACACAGGTTGCAGGTTGCTGTCGAGGATCAGCGGCCCGCTCTGACCGACCAGGGGGGGGTAGTTGAGGTTGTAGAAGTTGGCGGTGAAGATGTAGCCGGGCGCGAGCTGGCCGGCGAGGGTGGGGCCGTCCCTGTGGAGTACGGGTGGGTGCAGCGTTGGCTCGGTGACGAAGCTGTGGGCGCCGCGGGTAGTGTACGCCCCGACCGGAGCGCCATGCGAGCCCGCGAACGCCTGGTCGATCGCCACGAAGCCCACGACGACGAGGCCAATCGCGAGCGCCAGGCGCCGCGCCGCTCCGCGCGGCGCGCCGGCGGGCTTGGGCAGCGCCGTGAACGTGACCAGCGCCGCCGCGGCGGCCAGGCCGGCGCCGATCAGGTAGGCGAGCCGGAAGCCATCGGTCAACGCCTGCGGCACCTGCTGACCGGTGCCGATCAGGTGGCTGGAGCGCTGGGTCGCCAGCGTCACCAGGATCGCCAGCCCGAGCCCGCCGCCCACCTGGCGCGAGGTATTGACGAGCCCGGACGCGAGCCCCGTCTGTCCCTCTTGGGCGCCCTGGGTGGCGGCGATCGTGGAGGGAACAATCGACATCGCGATTCCCGCCGCGGTGAGCAACCCAGGGAGCATGATGTACACGATCGGGCTGCCGCTGGGCCCGATTTTCGCCAGCAGCAGCATCCCGGCCGTCAACATCACAAGGCCACCGCCGAGCACCGCGCGCACGCCGAAGCGGCTCACGAGCCGGCCGGCGCGCGAAGCGACCAGCATGATCATCAACGTCATCGGCAGGAACACCAGGCCGGTGTGCAGCGCCGAGAGGCCCAGCACCTGCTGCAGGTAGAGCGAGCTCACGAACCACATCGGGAACAGCGAGGCGCTGAACAGCAGCACGATGTTGTTGGCGGTCCGCAGCGGCTTCGTGAGTTCCTTGAAGGGGATCAGCGGTTCGGAGGCCACGCGTGTCTCGATCACGCCGAACACCGCGAGCAGGGCCACGCCCCCGAGGATCGGGCCGAGCGCGGCGAGCGTGTCCCAGCCGGCGAGGCCCGCTTCCACGACCCCGTACACCAGCACCATCTGGCCGATCGTCAACGTCAGCGCGCCGGCGATGTCGAAGCTGCGGGGCGGGTGGGATCCTGATCCTCGGCGGCGCTCGCTCACCACCGCGTACGCCACCGCCGCCGCGGCGATCCCGATCGGGGGGTTGATCAGCAGCACCCAGCGCCAGCTGAGCTCCTGGGTGATGACCCCCCCAAACAGCATCCCCGCGGCGCCGCCGAGCCCGTTCATCGCCGCCCACGTGCCGATCGCGCGATTGAGCCGCGGGCCTGGAGCGAACGACGAGGTGATGATCGCCAGCGAGCACGCCGCCATCAGGGCGCCGCCGACGCCCTGCGCCGCGCGTGCGGCGACGAGCGTCGTGCGGTCCCCCGCGATGCCGCCTGCGAGCGAGGCGAGCGCGAACAGCAGCAGCGCCGCGACGAACATCCGGCGCTGCCCGAAGTGGTCGGCGGCACGGCCCCCGAGCATCAAGAAGCCCGCGAACGTGATCGCGTACGCGTCGACGATCCACTGCAGTTCGGGTGCTGTGAAGTTGAGGCTCAACTGGATGTGGGGCAGCGCGACGTTGACGATGCTGAGGTCAAGGATCACCATGAACTGAGCCACGCAGCAGACCCCCAGGAGCCACCCCAAGCGCGAGTTCGGCTCGCGCTCGAGGGGAGGGGACTCCACCGCTCCTGTTCTCGCCGGTGCCTCGACGCTCACAGCAACCACCCCGACGGCGACCTATCATCCGGGTTCGGCCAGCGCCGCAAACGCCTGGTAGGGTGGGCATCCGAGCCCTCGAGCGACGATTGGAGCCCGGCCGATGAGAAGAACGCCACTGACCGCAATGCTAACGCTCGCGGCCACCCTGGCTGCCGCTGTCGCGGTGGCGGGATGCGGTGGCGAAGGGGGGAGCTCCTCCACCCAGTCGACGACGAGCAGCCCGACCACCACGGTCCACAAGCACGCCACCAAACCGGGCTACTGAGCCACGGATTCATCCCGATCGCCCGGGGCTCGGGAGCGATGCGGCGAAGCTGATCACCGGCACCGCCCGCGAGGTGCCGAGCACGTGGCCGGCCGTGTCGAGCGCCTGCATCGCCACGTAGGCGTACTTCGCGGGCAAGGTCGTCGAGCTTTCGAAGCCGCCGGAGGGGATCGTGGTCTGCACCGCCAGCGATCCCATGTGCTTGCCCGCGAGCACACGCCATGAGGCCACTTCCGTGGCGCCGTTCCAGCTCGCGTGCACGATCGTCTCTTCGCTGGTGTCGTTGAGACTGGCGAGCACCGCCGGCGGGCTCAGCGGCCGCCCGCGCCAGGGGAAGCGGAAGGCCCGGTAGAAGGTCATGTCGAACGGCTGGTGGGCGTCGAGGAGCAGCGAGCCGTTTTTCGCATACTCGCTGATCTGGGGCACCCCCCCGTAGCCCACGACGGTGCTGCCGTCCGCCAACGTCTGCATGTTGCCCTGGCTGGCGGCGAGCAGCGGCGGGTCCGGGTGTGTGTAGGCGAACGCGAGGTGCGCTTCGCGGGTCTTGAAGTCGAGCGCGATCCGCACGCCGCGCGACTGGTGGTGGATCAGCGGGTTGGCGCCGTCGTCGAAGAAGGTGACCTCGCCGTCCGCGAGCACCCGCCCGTCGTGTTGCCACGCGGTTTCGGTGCCGGGCCCCATCTTGAACGAGCTCTTCAGGCCCCCCAGGCGCCAGAGGACCTTGCCGGTGCCGCCCTCCAGCTGATAGCCGGCCCAGGTGCTGCGCGCCGAGATGAAGAGGTTCCCGTCGGGCTCGGGGTCGATCGAGTTGAGGTGAAACCAGTCCCACGGCCTGGTGTCGGTCGCCGCCGGGGTCTCGGACTCCGTGGCGCGGACGTGGTCGAGGCTGTGCCATTCCCAGCGCACCAGGCCCGTCCGCATGTCGATCTCCTGGATCGCCGTGTCGACGATCGCCCCGCCCCGTGCTCCTCCCAGCGGCGAGAGGTTGCAGCGGATCGGGTTGTACGCCGTGATGTAGGCGATGTCGTGGGGCGCGATCTGGAAGTCGTGCAGGTCCGCGTGCAAGCCGTTGCCGCCGGGAACGGTGGCCACCGTCTGGTAGCGGGAGTTCATGACGATGTCCTCCCCCTGGCCGAAGCCGAACGACAGCACGTGCCCCCGCCACCACGTGAGGTCGCGCTGGCCCGCGTATGTCTGCTCGCTCAGGTCCTCCGCCGCTTCGCCCCCCGACAGCTGCTCGAACCACACGAGCCGGCCCTGCGGGGTGTAGATCAACGGCCCGTACTGGCCGGGACCGGGCCCGTTGGTCGTGAGGATGTCCCCCGCCGCGGGATCGCGGTCGGGCACGGTGACGCTCAGGATCGGGGCTAGGACGCCGGGCAGGGTGGCGAAGCTCTGGTCGTCGGCAGGCGCCGCCGGCGGGTTGGGGAACGCCGAGACGGCGCCCGTCGGGTATGGGGTGTCGACCTGAAAATGAAAGACGATCGGCTTGCCGGCATTGACGGATGTCGGAGATCCGCCCACGCCGATCACGGCGCGCACGGTCACGCGCTCGCCGGCGTCGAATGGGGCGTCGGGTACGAAGCTCCCGCCGTCGCCCTGCCAGTAGCCGTGGAGGTGCCCGGCGTGATCGCCGCTGCGCTGGCCCACGACGGAGACCTCGTGGATCGCGGAGAACGGCACACCCAGGAAACTGATTTGCGTGCGGGCGTTCGCCGTGTCGGTTTCCGGCGCCGGCGAGACATCCACGGGCAGCCCCGCCAGCTTGGCGCTGTGCTCCACCGTGGCCGGCAGGCACACCGGCGAGACCGAGCTGTGTGAGCCGGATGGCCCCAGCCCGCCCGTGCCCAACACGATGGCGAGCGCCACCCCGGCGAGGACCGCGACAAGCAGCGCAATGAGTCCGTTACGTTTCATCTGGACGCGAGACCTTAACATCGGCCTAACACGGGAGACGCGGTTCCCCTGAGGCTCGGTTGCGCAGGCTTCGCGGGGACGAGAGCGAAACTAGGAAGGTCCGGCGTTGTCTGAGGCTAGGATCTGCAACTTCGATCGACGGGCGAGAGCAGGAGGATCTGCCACCTTGATAGGCAGCGAGAGTTGAGCATCCACGACTTCGATAAGCAGGTCGGTCCCTGCGTCTGCGCGGATGGAGGATCGATGGCCCGCACCGACCCGCGACAGGTTGGCGCATCGTGAGCAGGCGGCATCGCCCCGCGGGCCCTACCGAGGGGTCGTGGACGCCCGTGCAGGTCTGGGGGCCCGCCCATAAGGCTCCCGCGCGCCCCAAGCGCGGAGCGCGCACCCATCACAGGCGGTTGCGCCTCGCGCTCGTGCTGGGGGGGGTGCTGGTGCTGCTCACGAGCATCGGCGCCCTGACGGCGGGCGGTCAGCGCATCATCGCCGAGGAGGCCGCCTTCCGGGGGCCGCCCGCGTTGGGGTGCGTGCCCTCCTCGCTCGACCGCAGCAACGTGCTGCCCGGCACCAAGCTCGAGGTCTCCCCGCTGCCCGACTCCCTGGACGCCTCTCCGCACGCGCAGATCAGCCTGTTGGGGGTGCCCAAGGCTCAGCTCGCGCAGGTGAGCGTGAGCGGGTCGATCACCGGCGGGCACGCCGGGCGCCTGGTCGCCTACTCGCAGGGGGACGGCGCGAGCTTCCTGCCCAACGACCCCTTCCAGCCGGGGGAGACGGTCACGGTGCGGGGCAAGATCCTGAACGGCAAGAGCTCCCAGCCGTTCGCGTTCCACTTCGCGGTCGAGGTGCCCGACCCCTTGGCGCACCTGCCCCCGGGCAAGGAACCGCAAGGCAGCTCCGCCCAGGTGCAGCACTTCCACTCCGCCCCCCAGCTGCAGCCGCCCTCGATCGAAGTCACCGCCGGCAAGGGGCAGAGCAGCGCAGGGTATGTGTTCGCCGCGCCCTACTCCGGTCCCGGTGGGAACGGCCCGATGATCTTCGACGACACCGGCCAGCTCGTGTGGTTTCACGCGCTGTCCGTGGGGACCTACGCGACCAACCTGCAGGTGCAGCAGTTCGAAGGCCAGCCCGTGCTGACGTGGTGGCAGGGCTACATCCCGCCGCAGGGGTTCGGCGAGGGTGAAGAGGTGATCGAGAGCAGCTCCTACCGCCAGATCACGACCGTCCACGCGGGCAACGGCTACACGGCGGACCTCCACGACTTCCGCATCGACTCGGCCAACGACACCGCGCTGATGACGGTGTTCAACCCCCTGCACTGCAACCTCACCGGCATCGGGGGGCCCCAGGACGGCGCGGTCACGGACAGCGACTTTCAGGAAATCGACCTGCACACGCGACTCGTGCGCCGCGAATGGACCAGCCTTGACCACGTGGCGCTCGGTGAATCCTACTCCTCGCCGCTGGGGAGCAAGCCGGAATGGCCGTTCGACTACTTCCACATCAACTCGCTCGACCAGGAGCCCAGCGGGGAGATGCTGATCTCGGCGCGCAACACCTGGGCGCTGTACCAGCTGAGCGAACAGACCGGCCAGGTGATCTCGCGAGCGGGGGGCAAGCACAGCACGATCAAGATGGGCTCGGGCACCTTGACGGCCTTCCAGCACGACGCCACCCTGCAGCCGAACGGGCTGATCAGCGTGTTCGACAACGGGGGGGTCCCCACCGTGCACCCCCAGTCGCGGGGGATCCTGGTGGCACTCAACGCACAGACCGGCACGGAGACGTTGGTGGCAGAGTACGAGCACCCGAGCGCACTGAAGGCGGGCAGCCAGGGCAACGTGCAGGAGCTTGCCGGCGGCAACCTGTTTCTCGGCTGGGGCGCGGAACCGTGGTTCTCGGAATTCAGCTCTACCGGCCAGCTGGCCTTCGACGCCCGCATGCCCCCCGGCGACCAGTCCTACCGCGCCTACCGCTTCCCCTGGACCGGCACCCCCGCGGGCGCCCCCGCGATCGCGGCGAGCGGGAACGGGAAGGGCCCTGTCACCGTGTATGCGAGCTGGAACGGGGCGACCCAGATCGCCTCCTGGAAGGTGCTGGCAGGGCCCTCCACGCATCAGCTCACGACCGTCGCGACGGGTCCCCGCACCGGCTTCGAGACCGCGATCGCCACCCCGGGCCCCGAAGCCTACGTGCAGGTCCAGGCCCTCAGCGCCACGGGCGCCGTGTTGGGGACATCCTCCGCGATCAAGGGCTAGGGCGGTCGTGGCCCGCGCTGGACGATCTCCGATCGGTCTGCGTCCTCCCTCGCTCATGCGCAAAGCATATTTCGCTCGGTGCGTCCTTGTCTCGCTTGACCAGCGACCGCCCTAAAGGCGCTGTTCCGATGACGCGGAAGACAGGCGAGCTCGCGGCGCTGGCGGGCGAGATCGAAGGCTGTCGGCGCTGCCCGCGGCTGGTGGCTTGGCGCGAGCAGGTGGCGCGGGAGCGACGGGCCGCGTTCGCCCACGAGCGCTACGCGGCTCACCCCGTGGCGGGCTTCGGGGATCCCGCAGCGCGGGTGCTGATCCTGGGGCTGGCCCCCGCCGCCCACGGGGGCAACCGCACGGGGCGGATCTTCACGGGGGATCGCTCCGGGGATTTCCTGTTCGCCGCGTTATGGCGCACCGGCTTCGCCAACCAGCCCACCTCCACCCACCGGGAGGACGGGTTGCGGATGCGCCATGCGTGGATCACCGCCGCCGTGCGCTGCGCGCCCCCCGCCAACCGGCCCACCACCCCCGAGCGCGACACCTGCCTGCCGTGGAGCGTCGCGGAGTTGCGCCTGCTGAGCGAGGTCCGCGTGGCGCTCTGCCTGGGGGGGTTCGCGTGGGACGCCGCCCTACGGCTGCGCGCCGCGCTCACCGCGCGCGGGGCCGCCAGCGGTGAGCGGAGCGCCCGCCTGCCCCCGGCCTCGCTGTCGATGCCCCGGCCCCGTCCCCGCTTCGGCCACGGCGCCGAGCACCCTGGGGAGCCGTTCGCGCTGCTCGGCTGCTTTCACCCCAGCCAGCAGAACACCTTCACGGGCAGGCTCACCGAGCCGATGATCGACACCGTCCTGCGGCGCGCGCGGGAGCTCGCCGGGCTCGGCTGAAGCCATCTGGCGATCGCCTGGGAAACGATCCTCACAAGTGAAGATTCTAGGGTTGTCATTTCGTTCGTGACGCGGTATCGTGATGACGAAGGGATCAGTTTCTTCACCTGTTCAAGAGAGCGGCAGGCGACAGCACCTGCCAATGCGAAGCCTTACATCGGCAGGAGGTCCGCGACACCATGCATGTTGGCACTGGCGCCAATCGGCGCTCACAGTCAGGCGCGTCTCAGATGGTCACACGGATGGTCACACAGCGGACTTCGGGCCGGCGCGTCGGGGTCGGCGGGTCCCTGCACCGGGCGCTGCTGGGCGCACTGCTGGCCGTTGTGGGGCTCCTCAGCATCGCGTCCTCGGCAAGTGCCTCCACGACATATGAATTGCGGGGCGAATGGTCTGTGGAACTCACCTGCTCCTGTGTGTTCCCCACCGGCTCGAGCACCGTAACCGGCGTGCTCCTGATATCCCACATGGAAGAGTCCACCGGGGTCTTCTCGGGCAACCTCTCGCTCCTGGGAGGTACGGTTCCGGGCACGATCTCGGGAACGGCCACCGGCAGCCAGGCCGCGGTTGCAATGTCCGTTGCGACGCCCGTTGGACTCATAGAATTCACTGCCCCCGAAGCGGCGATCGAATCCTCGGGCGCAGCGATGTCGGGATCGGGCAGCTACAAAGACAGCGAAGGCGTGCAGTCAGGCGCCTTCTCCGCGAAAAAACTCCGCTCCTACCAGGAAGTCGAAAAAGAAGAAGAAGAACTCAAAAAGAAAGCCGAAAAAGAAGCCGAAGAAGCCGCCCAAAAAGCCAAAGAAGCCAAAGAAGCCAAAGAAGCTAAAGAAGCTAAAGAAGCCGAAGAAGCAATCAAAGCCAAAGAAGCCAAGGAAGCCGAAGAAGTAGTCAAAGCCAAAGAAGCGAAAGAAAAAGAAGCACAGGCGAAAGCGCAGAAAGAAAAAGAAGCGCTGGAACAGAAACAGCGCGCGGAAAAAGAAGCAAAAGAACACTCTGAAAAAGAAGAACGCGAAGCGAAAGGCGCCGGTGCGGGAGGCCAGACCGGCGCGACCCAGACGGTTCACCCGCTGAGCGCGGCCAGCCCGACCGCCAAGGTCCTCGCCGTTGGTTCCGGGTTGGTATCGCTCAAGCTCTCCAACCCCAACGGCTACCCCGTTACCGGTGAAGTCACACTGTCAGCCGTCCCCGCCGGACACGCCGGCTCGACCTCGGGCAAAGGCAAGGCCACGGTGCTCGGCCACGGCTCGTTCACGATCTCCTCCAACGGGAGCCAGGCCGTTAAGATCAAGCTGTCCAAGAGTGCCATGGCGGAGCTCGCACACCACAAGACCCTCCACATCGCGGCCAAGATTGCCACGCACGCCAGCGGTAAGACCGTCGTCAAGACCTACAACCTCACCCTCAAGGCCCCCGCTCACAAACGGCCCTGAAGTCGCGGGGCAGGGAGGCCCCGCGCCCTCCAGCCCACGCAGTCGCACCCCGCCGCGCGGACGATCTCAAAAAAATAGAAGCGTTCCCCCCGCCCCCTTTTTCAAGGGGTGGCGCGATGTCAATCGCCCCGCGCACCACCCCCCGTGCCTGTCCCGCGCGCTCGATGCCGCCGGCGCCTGTCGATATCTGCCCAATGTGGCGGCCCAACCCGTAGGCTATGCCAATGGCGTCCACCGGATCAGAGCTTCCCGTCGAGGGCCACCGGCTCACCGGCATCTCCCCGCGCGCCTTCCAGCACCCCGCCGATCGCGCCGCCAGCGCCGCCCTCGGGTCGATCCCCTATCTCGACCGGGTGGTCCGCAAGCTGATCGAGCTCGGCTACGAGCGCGCCCTGCGCCAGAGCTACCTGGGCTCCTCCGTGAAGCTCTCCGAGGAGCAGCTCGGGGATGTCTGGCGCGAGCACGCCCTCGCCTACGCCACCCTCGACATGGGGGACGTCCCCGACCTCTACCTCACCCAGTACCCCTCCCCCAACGCCATGGCCATCGGCGCCAGGCACCCCATCGTGGTCGTCCAGTCATCGCTCGTGGGGCTGCTCGACTCCGAGCAGCGGCGCGCCGTGTTCGCCCACGAGGCCGCCCACATCCTCGCCGACCACCAGCTCTACCAGACCGCCCTGCTGATCATGGTGCTCATGACCCGCGCCTCCCCCCTCCCATTGGCCCTCGCCCCCGTGCGCACCGCCCTCATGGAGTGGCAGCGCGCCACCGAGCTCAGCGCCGACCGCGCCGCCGCGATCGTCACCCGCGATCCCCTCGTCGTCTGCCGCACCCTCATGTCCCTCGCCGGCGGCGCCATGGTCGAGCAGCTCGACCTCGACGCCTTCATGCGCCAGGGGATCGAGTACACCGAGGGGGGCCTCGGGCTCGCGCGATTGACCCGTCTGCTGATCGACCTCGGCCTCAGCCACCCCATGCCCGTCAAGCGCGCCCATGAGCTGATGGCGTGGGTGCGCTCCGGTGACTACGACCGCATCGTCGGCGGCGACTACCCCACCCGCGACGAGCCCCCCGACCCCCGCGGCGACGGCGGGGACGCCGTCTCCTACTACACCGAGCGCTTCCGCGACGGCTTCCGCGACGCCGGCGAGTCCATCTACTCCGCCGGCCAGCAGCTCGCCGGGTGGCTGCGCGGGAATGGGAATGGGGAGGGGAATGAGGAGGAGGACAACGATGTGGAGGAGGAGGACTTCTCGTTGTGAGGCGTCAGCCTCCGGCGTCGCGAAGCGTCGGCCTCCGCCTGTGAGAGGTCAGCCTCCGGCGTCGTGAGGCGCCAGCTCTCGCGTCGCGCGACGTGTCAGTCCCCGAGCGTCTTGTGGGGCCGTCAGCCCCCCAGCGGCGAGGGCGGTATCCGGGTCTCCCCCCGCACCTCGGGGATGCGCATCGCCAGCTCGTCGGGGTAGCACCACGACCACGTCTCCCCCCGCTCCAGCGAGTGGATGATCGGGTGACCGCTCGACCGGCTGTGGGCCGTGGCGTGGCGGTTGGGGGAGTCATCGCAGCAGCCCACGTGGCCGCACTCTAGACAGATCCGCAGATGCAGCCACGGGTCGCCCGTCAGCAGGCACTCCTCACAGCCCTCCACCGAGTCGGGCAGCTGCGTGATCTGAATGTGGTCGAGGTGCGTGCAAGTGGCCATCGTTGCCTCCCATCAGAGCTTTTTTTGAGCGAACGGGAGCCGCACCCTGAACGTCGTGCGGCCCGGTTGCGTGTCCAGTGTCAGTGAGCCATCGTGGCGATCCACCACGATACGGCGTGCCGTCGCCAGGCCCAGGCCGGTCCCGTGGCCAACGTCCTTGGTGGTGAAGAACGGGTCGAAGATCCGCCCCCTGAGGTCGTCTGGGACGCCGGGGCCGTCGTCGGCGATCTCCACCACCGCGCAGCCCCCGTCGGCGTGCGTGGCGATCGTGATCGTCCCCCGCTCCCCCAGCGCGTCGATCGCGTTGTCCAGCAGGTTCGTCCACACCTGGTTGAGCTCCGACCCCCGCACCGTGAGCCGCGGCAGCGTGCGGTCGTAGTCGCGCACCACCGCGATCTCCGTGTGCTTGAGCTTGTGCCCCAACACGGTCAGCGTCGTCTCCAGGCCCTCGTGCAGATCCACCTCCACCAGGCCCCCCCGGTCCATGTACGCGTAGGACTTCACCGCCCCCACCAGCGCCGACATCCGTTCCGTGGACTCCTCCAGCTCCGCCGCCAGTCGCCCCGCCGTGAGCGTGGCCGCCACCCAGCGCAGCGCCGCGTCCGTCGCCGGGCCCGCCAGCTGCGCCACCCGATCCAGCCACCCCTGATCCACCCCCGCCGCCGCCAGCGGCTCCGCCAGCCGCCACGGCTCCTCCACTTTCAACTCCTCCAGGCGCCCAAGCAGCTCCTCCTCGGCGTCCGCCGCATCCAGCGCATCGAGCGCCGTGGCCGAGGCCGCCTGGGCCAGCGCCTGGCGCTGCAGCCCCACCAGCCGCTCCGCATCATCCCGCTCTATCCCCGCCTCCACGAACGACCCCAGCGTCGAGCCGATCGCGTCGAGCGCCTCCGTCAGCTGGGTCGCCGCCCGGCGCGCCGCGGCCGCGGGGTTGTTCAGCTCGTGCGCCAGCCCCGCCGCCATCGTGCCCAGCGAGGCCAGGCGCTCGCGGTTTGCCTCGATCGCCGTCAGGCGGCCCGTCACCGGGCCCACCTGCTCCATCACCCGTCGATGGATCGACGGGTGCGCGAACGCCAAGCGGCGGAAGTCCTCCGCCGCGACAATCGCGAGCCGGCACGCCGTCTGCGCCTGCATTCGCACCCCCATCGAGCCGCCCGTGAGCACCGCGACCGCGCCTATCCACGTCGGCGCGCGCTGGCGGCCGACCGGCTCGCTGCCGCCCTGGCCGAGGAGCAGCGCCTGCGCCTCGCCCTCCAACAGGAGCTGTAGGCTCGCCTCCTCCCCCTGCTCGGCGAGCAGCTCCCCCGGTTCCACGTGGCGCGGATGCGCGACCGCCACCCACTGAGCCAGCTCTCCCTCGTCGAGGTCGTCGAACAGGTCGACCGTGCGCAGCTCCTCCAGGGTCACCGGCACCTCGGTCATGTCACTCCCGCCACCATGCTCCTGCCCGCCGCGCTCGGGGCCACCGTGTTCCTCGCCCCGGCCGCCGCCACTGCCGCGGCGGTGATCGCATCGGGGATGACCGAGGCGTCGGCCACTGCCGCTGTTGCCGTCCCGGCGGTAACCGCATCGGGGGTGACCGGGGGGTCGGTCACGCCTCCACCAGGTACTCGTGGATCAGCGACACCGCCATCGAGCCCTCCCCCACCGCGCTTGCCACGCGCTTGATCGACCGCGCCCGCACGTCCCCCGCGACGAACACCCCCGGGACCGTGGTCTCCAGCACGTAGGGCTCCCGCTGCAACGGCCACCCGTTTGCCTGCGCGTCCCGGCCCGCCAGGATGAATCCCCGCTCGTCGCGCGCCACCACCCCCTCCAGCCAATCCGTGCGCGGGGAGGCCCCGATGAACACGAAGCACGCATCCGCCTCCAGCGTCTCCTCGCCCTCGGGGCCGCTGACATGCAGCCGCCGCAGGCGGCCCCCCTCGCCCTCCGCCGCGATCGCCGAGCTGCCCGTGCGCACCTCGATGTTGGGTCGCGCCGCCACCTGCTCGATCAGGTAGTGCGACATCGAGCGCTCCAGTGAGGGGCCCCGCACGAGCATCGTCACCCTCGCCGCGTACCCCCCGAAGTACACCGCCGCCTGGCCCGCCGAGTTCGCCCCCCCGATCACCACCACGTGCTGGTCCGCGCACCCCCGCGCCTCCGTGATCGCCGCCCCGTAGTAGATGCCCCGCCCCGTGAGCTCCGCGAAGCCCGGGGTGTCGAGCTGGCGGTAGGAGACGCCCGAGGCGACCAGCACGCAGCTCGCGCTCAACACCCCACCCCCGCTCAAGCGCACCAGGCGCGCCGCCCCCTCCGTGCGCAGGTCCACCGCCTCCTGGACCGTGAGCAGCTCCGCTCCCAGGCGCCGCGCCTGGTCGGTCGCCCGCCGCGCCAGGTCCGAGCCGCTCAACCCCGCCGGGAAGCCCAGGTAGTTCTCGATCCGACTCGACTGCCCCGCCTGACCCCCCGGGGCCTCGCGCTCGACCATCACCGTCCGCAGGCCCTCCGAGGCCCCGTACACCGCCGCCGCCAAGCCCGCTGGGCCCCCGCCCACCACCACCAGGTCGTAGTGGTCCTGTGCCGGGACCCCCGTCACCCCCAGGCGCTCCGCCAGCTCCAGGATCGTGGGGCGCTCCAGCACCGTGCCGTCCTCCAGCAGCGCCACCGGCAGGCGCTCCCCGTCCACCCCCGCGATCCGCAGCAGCTCCCGCGCCTCCCCGTCGCGCTCCACGTCCAGCCATCGCGTTGGCACCCGGTTGCGCACCAGGAAGTCCCGCACCTCGTGGGACTCCCGCGAGAAGCGGTGGCCCACCACCCGCACACCCCCCGACTCCAGCGCCGCCCCCGCCTCCCACGTGGTGAGCAGGTCCTCCACGATCGGGAACAGCTGCTCCTCCGGGGGATCCCAGGGCTTCAGCAGGTAGTAGTCCAGCGCCACCTCGTTGATCGCCGCGATCGCCGCCTCCGTGTCCGCGTACGCCGTCAGCAGCACCCGCTTGGCGTCCGGGACGAGCTTGCGCGCCTGCACCAGGTACTCCGTGCCCGGCATCCCCGGCATCCGCTGGTCCGCGATCAGCATCGCCACCTGCTCCCCCCGCGTGCGCAGCTCACGCAGGATCTCGAGCGCCTCGCTCCCCGAGGTGGCGCGCAGCACCCGGTAGCGCTCCCCGAAGCCCCTGCGCAGATCGCGCGCCACCGCCGCCAGCACCGCCGGCTCGTCGTCCACCGCCACGATCGCCGCCCGCCGTCGGGGCGCGTTGGGCTCCCCGTTCGACGCCACCGCCGCACGCTCGGCTTGGATCGACATGCGCATGACACTACCTCGCCGCGTGGCCGAGAGCCACCTCGGCCGGCGACGCGTGGAAGACTCAGGGCGGGAACCTCGGATTTGCCCTCGCGGGGGCGCCGGGGTTGTCCAGGAAGACGACGTCGCCGTCGCTCAGGCGTCCTCGGGCGGGCGGCGCTCGCGCTTGCGTTCGGTCCCCCGCCGCTTGGCCGCCAGGCGTCGCTCACGCGAGGCCGCCGTGGGGCGCGTGGGACGGCGGCGCTTGGGAGTTGCGAGCGCCCGCGCGAGTCGCTCGCCCAAGCGGGCCACAGCCAGCTCGCGGTTGCGTGCCTGCGAGCGCCCGTCCTGCGCGATCGCCGCTACTCGCGGCCCCACGCGAGCCAGCAGGCGCTCCCGCTGGGTGTCGCTCAGCGAGGGGGAGGCGAGCACGTCGAAGCTCGCTTCCACACGGGAGGCGGTGACATTGGCGTGCTGTCCCCCCGGGCCCGAAGAGCGGCTTGCGCGTAGAGTCACCTCCGCCAGTGGGATCGCCAGCCCGCTGCCGATCCGCAGCCGTCCGTCTAGGTCTTCTCCGGCGTCGGTCATGGCAGTCGTCGATCAATGGTGGCGTCGGGCACGCGCAGTGTCAAGGCTGGCGCTCACCGCAGTCTCACCCGGAAAGCCAGGGAGTGACCGTCCACCGTTAGGCGCAGCGTGTAGGTGGCGCGGCGGATCGCCCTTGCCTGGCGCATGCTTGCCAGCGAGCCGCGAGCATACGTGAGCCCGTTCTTCGTGAGCTTGGCGTGTGTGTTGCGCGCGACCTGCTTGCCCTTGAAGATCGCCGAGCAGGTGACCCTGCGGTGCTTCCTGGCGAGGCGGCAGGTCACGGTGGAGTCCGCGGCGCCTGCCCCACTGGATTGCGCGTGATGGATCCCCAGCGCTTCAGAGCCCGCGGTCACAGTGACAAGTTGGCCGGCGCCGACCGTGCCGAGCGGCTGGGTGGGAGGGCTCGAGCCAGGGGGCGTCGCCGCGGGTTCTGCGTTGCACGCGGCCAGCTGGTGAACATACGTCTCGTTGGGGTCGCCAGGAGCTTCCAGTTTGCCGAGGTTGGTGGCATCCGTGGCAAAGGCGACCCTGCAGCCGTTGGCGGAGATCGCGCTCCCCTTGGGGTTGCTGTTCGCGGGTTCTCCGCTCACACCGCTTGCACGATCGACGAGCATGGTGTGACCCGTGTCGAGATCGCGAAGATAGAGCTGAGTGGAGTGACCGGAGACTTCCCCCAGCAAGGACGAGAGAGCGCTGAAGAGGATATGGCGGCCGTCGGCGCTCGCTCCGAAGAGTCGCGGCGTCGCCGCGATACCTTCGCCGGCAGGCATGCCGTTTTCCCCGTCCGCGCGGCTGATGAGCGTTGTGCTCGCGGGCGTCGCGCAGAGGTCTGTCAGATAGACCTGCGGGGTGGATACCGGTTTCCCTGCAAAGCCGTAGAGGTTGCTCGCGTCGGACTCGAATGCAACCTCGCAGCCGTCCGTACCGACAAGCATCCCCACTTCGGAGGAATTGTCGCCCGGTTCCCCCGCGGGCGCGGCTTCGCTCGGCGCGGTCCTGCTGACCAGGGTCGTTGCATCGGTCTGCAGGTCGCGGAGATAGATCTGCGAGACCGTGTTGGCTTCCATGCCGGGGACGAGATTCCTCGCGGCGCTTTCAAACGCCACGTATCGACCATCGGAGGAGACCGAGCTCGCGATGCTCGGTTCGTCGGCGATCGCTCCCATCGCTCCGCTCGCGCGACCGACCGTCGTCGTGGCCCCCGTCTGCATATCGCGGACGTACAGCGTGTATCCGCCGGTGGTCGCGTGGGCGCCCGTGGGATCTTCGAGGTCTTCCACGTCCGCGCTGAAGACGACGTAGCGACCGTCCTCGGAGATCGCGCCAGCCGAGGCTTCGCGCGTGACGATCGCGCCGTCGACCCCGCTCACACGATCCACCAGAGCGGTTTCCCCCGTCTCCAGGTCGCGCCGGTAGACGTGCAGTCCTTCCACGGGCCCGCCTGCGAGGAGATGGGCGGCGGTGGAGGCGAAGATCGCGTAGCGCCCGTCCCCGGAGATGCCGAGGTCTTCGACGGGTTCGCTCGCGGGTTCGCCGCCCACCCCATTCGCACGGCTGACGAGCTCGAGCTCCCCGGTGCGCAGGTCCTTGACGTAGGCCTCCTTCACGCCGGGGGGACCTTCCGCGCCGAGGTTTTGGGCGGCGCTCAGGAACGCGACATAACGGCCATCCGCGGAGATGGACGGGGTTTCTCCGGTGCCGGCGTCGGCGAGTTCTCCGCCCGGTGTGAGCGATACGGGAAACGTGTCGCCGATCGTTTCGTCGCTCACCGCGCGGGCGCTCTGTGCGAACAGGGCGAGCCCGAGCGTCAGGAACATTATCGAGAGGATCGCGCTGCGCCTCGGCGGCAAAGCGCAGGCCAGCTTGTACTGGGACATCCGGGGACCCCTTTCCACGAGGGTGCTAGATGGAAGGGATCGGAGGGAGGTCTCCTGGCTTCCGAGTGCTGTCCCGCCTCGCCTTCCCAGCCTTACAGGGGCCAGTGGCTGCCGCATCGGCGTGCGGCGGGCTGTTCGCTCGGTCACAGTGGCGGGCCCGCGCCGGTCTTTCACCGGCTTCCCCGTCCACCGATCCGTGGATTGTTGGACGGCAGAGCATAGTGCACACCTCCGACTACTTGACTGCCGCCGGGCGGGGCGCTATCGTGCCCGCTGTCACGCGGTCGAGGGAACCCGGTGAGAATCCGGGACTGACGCGCAACGGTATAGGCAGCCGGTCCACCGCGGACTGGCCGGGCCTGAGTCCGAATACTCGTCGCTTGGCGCCAAACATACGGACCCTGTTCTCGCGAACGGACGGTTAGGTCTTCATCGCTCCCGCTGCTCCTCTGGGTGGGGACGGAGATTTCCTCCCGTCCCTACAAGAAGGAGATCCACCCTATGCGTAGCTTTACCTATCGGCTCGCCCTGGTCGCGATCGGCATCTGCGGGCTGCTGGTGCCAGCGACGGCCCTGGCGACCTCCTCAGAAGAACAAATCGTGAACGCCAAGACCAAAGGCGCTGCCTACCTCGAGGGGTTGCAGAAAACGAGCGGCGGCTTCGAAAGCGACTGGGACCTCGACTCGATCGCCGCGACCGGTGTGGCCGCGGCAAACCTCAAGATCGCCGGAGCCGAAACGGACGCACGGTCGTGGTACCAAAAACTGGTGTCCAACGAACTCGCCACCAAATGGCCAGAAAAAGCGATCGTGACCGAATATGAGCGGGCGGCCCTCGTAGGGTATGCCGCCGGAATCGACCCGGCTCGATTCTCCAAAGCACAGAACATGTTTGCGGGGATCGCCTCCTTCTACGAACCCGCGAGCCCAGGCTACTACGGTCCCCCCGGAAACTTGAACGGCACCGTGTTCGCGCTCCTGGCGCTCACCCAAGCAAAGACAACGGGGGGAGTCCAGCGTGTCCCGGCGGCGGTGTTGAAAAAGACGATCGAAGTGATCGAAAAAAACCAGCACACCGACGGTGGCTGGACATGGGAAAAGGCCGAAGGCAACGAAACCAAGCTCAAAGCGGCCGGCGAACCAGACATGACGGGAGCCGCGATGGCCGCGTTATGTGGCGCGAAAGTGGCGAACACGGAACCCGTGATCAAAAATGGCGAGGCGTATCTGAAGTCGATACTCATCGCCTCGACCGGAGGCTTTGAACATGAATTCGGCGAAAACACGGACTCGAACGCCTGGGCGGTGCAGGGTTTGAACGCCTGCAAAATCGAACCGCAGGGCACGGAATTCACCGCTCCGGTCACCAAAAAGACACCGATCGACTTCCTGATCTCCGAGCAGTTGGCGAGCCCGAGCGGCGCATTCAAGTATCAGCCCGCAAAAACGACAGCCAACGAATACTCGAGCCAGGACGCGGTCCGCGCGCTCGCGGGCGCTGGGTTCACCGTGTCGCCCCCCGTGCCCACGGGCAGCCCGAAACCGGCGCAATGGTCTGCCGCATCCGGCTTCGGCAAAACCACGAAAAGCCCACTCACACTCATCATCAACAACGAAAGCGAAGCCCTGAAGGTCTGCTCGGTATCCGTTTCATCCACAGCATCAGAAGCCGAAATGGTGCCCCTCGAAAAGGTGCTCGTCGCAGCCGAAGGGAGCTCGTCCCCAGCGGGATGCGTGACAGGACACGCATCCGAAGGCGGGGCGATCAGCCAGATCAACGGCTTCCCCGCGACGCCCAAAGCGCTGTGGGACTACGGCATCGACGGCGGCACAGAAAAACAAGCGACGCTCACGAGCGCGATTCATCTAGGCGACACGATCTACCTGCGGTTCACTTAACAGCACGACGCCCGCTGGTCCCGCGCGAAGGATGCGCGGGACCAGTCGAGCCGCCCGAAAGCTGTCAAATGTTCTCGCGCACGGAAAGGGGCCAACGCACATGCGCGCAGCCATCGCCACACTCGCCGTCATAGCTCTCATCGGCATCCCTGTCGCCGATGTCGCGCGGGCTGCGCCGACGACGGTCGACGTCAGGATCGAGGGGAAGGCAGAAACGCTGTTCGAGGGGCTCGTCAGGACCGAAGGCCATGACGTGCGGGCGTCCTCGGATGCCCAGCAGCGCCCATGTGACGGGATCAACACCCTCGACCCGGAAAACAAGACGCCCGGGCCGACGCCGACGGCCGCGTCGGTCGATGCGATGAGCCTGATCGGGGAAACCTTCGACGGCGACTGGTATCCGGGTTACAACGACTACTTCATCACCCGCTGGGGGCCGGACGCACAGAACCCTGCCGATGGTGCTTACTGGGGCATCCTCGTCAACGATGCACTCACGAACGTCGGTGGCTGCCAGTACGAGTTGCGCGAAGGCGACGAAGTGCTGTGGGTGTACAACGCATTCAAAGGCAGGGAGAACCTGGCGTTGTTCCCCGCGGGTGACACGGCTTCCAGGCCCCCTCTGACGGCGACCGCCAAGCTCGGCGAACCCTTCGCACTGGAGGTCGAGGTCTACGGCGATCACAGGGAAGACAGCCCCCCGACCGAACCCGACCGCAAAGATGCCACGCCCTATCAAGGCGCCGAGGTCTCCCCAGTGCTGACGTCGGCCAAGGGTTTCGAGCGGGTCCAAGCCGAAAGCCCCGAAGTAGTCACAACGGACTCGGAAGGGAAGGCGAGCATCACCTTCACCACCGCGGGGTGGCACAGGATCAAGGCGGGGACCCCGTTGAACGAAGCAGGCGAAGAAGCGGCGATCCGCTCGAACCGCATCGACGTATGCGTACCCGCGCAGGGGGAGTCGGGCTGCGGCCTTCCGCCAGCCGAAGACGACGTCCGCATACCACCAGTCCTTGCGGGAGAGCCCGAAGCAGAGCACCACGAAAAACCCGCAGAAACGGGCACCGGTTGCGGAGATGCAGCTGGTGGGCAGCCAGGTTGCGTGGGCACCATCTCGCCGGCCACCTCGGGAACCACGTTGCAGGCCACCCCGATGCAGCCTCCCGCGCGCCAGGCAAGCGCTCCCGCTGCGCGCCTGGTGCTGGAGAGCATCACTCCCAGGCGACTGCTTTTGAAGCTCGCCACGGCGGGCACAGCCACCGTGACGATCACCCGCCGGGAGGGCAGTAGGCACCACCCCCGCTGGTTGGCCGTCAGGACGCTCGCCGTGAAGGTTGGCAAGGCCGGCGAGGTCGAGGTCAGGCTGCCGCGGCTGGCCGCGGGCCGCTATCGGGTGAGAGTCGGCCTCGACGGCGCCAACAGCGTGGCGAGGATCCTGACCGTACCCCACCGGGCATGATGCGTATGGGTATCGCCGGATTGGCCGTCGTATCCGTGGCCGCGGGCCTCTTTGGCTGCTCGTGCGAGTTGGCGCGGGCGAAGCCGAGCAACCCGACCAACGAAGACCGCCTGGACCGCACGGTGCGCTTCCTGCAGGAAGCGCAGAACCTGGATGGCGGCTTCGGCGGTCAGGTCGGGACACCATCAAGCCAGCTGTTCAGCGCCTGGGTTGCGCTGGCGCTCGCGGCCGCCGCGATCAACCCTCAAGACCAGGCCAAGCCAGGCGGCACCAGCGTCTACGCCTACCTCGCCGAACATGCCGCGCACGCCGTCCGCGCGGAACTGTGCGGGCCGACCATCTGCACGACCGCGTTCGAGCGGGAACTGCTCGTCGTCGACGCCTCCGGCACCTCGCCCCATGACTTCGGTGGGATCGACCTCGTGGGCGAACTGCTCGCCCGGAAACTCCCCGACGGTTCGTTTCCGTTCGTGCCCGGGGGGCATGGCGAAGTCAACGACACGATCTTTGCGATCCTCTCGCTCAGCCCAATCGCAGAACGAGCCGCGCAGGAAGCGGTCAAGGTTGCGGCTCGATGGGTGATCGATCAGCAGAACACCGACGGGAGCTGGTCCTGGCAGAACAGGGGCAGCGCGGGGGAATCCGACATGACGGGCGCCGCGATCGAGGCGCTCAACGCCGCCGGCATGCCCAACACCGAAACCCAGCGGAAAGCCGTCAAATACCTGCACGAAGTCCAGGAGCCCGACGGTGGCTTTCCGGGGCTCACCGGCGAAGGAGAATCCAACTCCGGCTCCACCGCCTGGGTGACGCAGGGCATCTGGGCGGCTGGCGAAAACCCCGAAACATGGACCACGGGCTCGGGCCGGGAACCGCTGGACTACCTCGAATCGATGCAGCAGCCCGACGGGCACATCCGCTACCGCGCCCGCCAAGAACTCAACGGCGTCTGGATGACCGCCTACACCGCTCCCGCGTACGCCGGCCAGCCACTACCCATGCCACCGCCCGCCCGCGACCTCAATCCACCCGCACCGCCGAGCTCCCCGGGCCAGAGCGGTGGGGGCTCCAAGGCGGGCAGCGGGGTGATCGCCGGCGGCGGTGGCAACGGCGCGCCCCTGTTCAGCCGCCCCCAACCCCGCAGCTTGGGTCACACCCCCGGCGGCGTGCGGCAACTCGAGGGCAAGCACGCCAAGGTCGCAAAGAAGATCACGGCCAAGCGTCATCGCAACCCGGGTCCTCCACGCAAGACACCCGTGCCCACCATCGCTCGCACCCGCACCCCGCGGCCCAAAAAGACCACCGGCCACCGGCCCACGAGCACCACGGTCCACCCGCCCAAAAAGGCCAGCGACCACAGCCGCGGCCCTGCCACCGGAGTCGAGCTGGCCGGCGCTGGCGCCGGCGCGCGCCGCGGAGCACAGGCCAGCGGCCGGGAAGTCAAAGGAATTCTGATCGGGGCCCCCGCCGCCGCGCCCACACCGGGGGCCCCTGGTCTGCACAGCGCCGGCGCGGGGCACAACCAGACGCCGTGGCCGGCAATCGGTATCGCGGGCGCACTCCTGCTGTCCTTCCTCCTCGGCGCCCAACTGGAGCGCCGACGGCCCCAGGTGATCCTATGAGCACACTCGCCGACGCGGGTGGCCTCGCCGAAGCGCTCGCACGGATCGCATCCTTCCTGCGTATCCCGGTCCTCGTCCTTGCCCTGCTCGTACTGCTCGTCTGCGCGATCGAGGCCGGGCGCTTCGCGATCGAGCTGTGGTCTCGCGCACGCGCCGGCCGCGGCGCCCTGGGAAACCTCGCCCGCCAGGTCATCGTCGACCCCCGGCAGGCCGCCGCACTCTCGGTCCGCGCACCCAGCTCGTTCGCGAGAGACGCATTGCTGGACATCGCCCGCGCGATCCTGGCCGGCGAACAGGCGGGCATCGAGCACGCGCTCGCCGACTACGAGCTCGCGGTCCAGCGGCGCCTCAACCACACCCGCATCCTCGTCCGCGCCGGACCCGCGCTCGGCCTGATGGGCACCCTCATCCCCTTGGCACCGGGACTCGCGGCACTCGGCCACGGCGAAGTGAGCACGTTGGCAACGGACCTGCGCACCGCGTTTGCCGCGACCACGATCGGGTTGCTCGTCGGCACGGTCGCGTTCGCGCTGACACTCACACGCACCCGCATGTACACCGAAGACCTCACCGCCCTCGAGCGAGCCGCGCCGCCGGCGAGCGACACATGACTCGCCGCACCGGGCTCGGTCGGCACGGACGCATCGAAGACGACGCGGGAGACCCGCTCGACGGCCTCGTCAACCTGTTCGACATCGGCATCGTCCTCGCCGTCGCGTTCCTGATCGCCGGGCTCGGCCTCACCCTCAACCAGCACACTCACCGGCTGCAACAGCGCGCACCAACCGACCAAAGCACCCAAACACTGCCCTCACCAGCATCGAGTGCGCCCGCTGTCAGTGGCCATGGCCAGCCAGTCGGGACCGTCTACCGCCTCGCTGACGGACAGCTCGTCTATGTGCACAAGCAGCGATGATGCCTCGTCGCTCGATTGCATGGGCGATCATCGAGCGCGGACAGGAGCGTTTGCTGGGAGTGTGTGTGGTCGTAGTCCTTCGAGGAGGGTGGTGAGGACGTTGCCGGCGTCTTCTCGCGCACGGGTCGGGTCGTCGCTGTCGGCGATCGCCATGCACCCTTCGAGTATCGCCCCGGTGAGCATGAGCGCGAGGATCTTCAAGGGGAGGGGTCGGATGATGCCAGCGCGGATTGCGCGCCTGAGTGCGCCGCGCAATACGACCGCGCCGTAGCGCGTATCCACGCGGCGGATCGTCTCCGCGTCGAGCACCGCCTGCGCGTCGTGGAGCACGATGCGCTGCACGAGAGGGTCGAGGTGGGCGTCGAGCATCGCCTGGCATCCAGCGCACAGATCCACCCACGGGTCGGGCTCCAAGAACGCCGTCGCCGCACGCTCGGAGGCCTCCCGCTTGACCTGTTGGTAGACAGCCCCAAACAGCTCTTGCTTGCCATCGAAATGGTGGTAGAGCGCTCCCTTTGTCACCTTCGCCGCCTGCACCACCTGGTCGAGCGACGTCGCCGCATAGCCGCGCTCGCCGAACAGCGTGCGTGCGGCCTCGAGGAGCGCTCGGCGGGTCATCTCGCCCTGCTGCACCTTCTTGCTCTTGACATTCGTACTCTGAGTATGCATGATTGGTACCGTCAGTATGCTAGCGTAGGTCAACGACAGGAGGAGACGAGACGTATGCCCAAGTACGTAATCGAGCGCGAGCTTCCCGGAGCCGGGAATCTCAGCGCGGCGGAGCTGCAGGGAATGGCAGCGAAGTCCAACAAGGTGATCGGCGAGCTCGGCCCGGAGATCCGTTGGCTCACGAGCTACGTAACAGACGACAAGATCTACTGCCTCTACGTCGCCCCCGACGAGGACATCCTGCTCGAGCACGCCCGCTGCGGCGGCTTCCCCGCAGACCGCGTCTCCAAGGTCGCAACCGTCATTGACCCATCCACCGGCGACTGATGGAAACGCCATGACCTCGATCGGGCCGCCGCGGCGCTGGCAGCGGCCAAGGCCCTCGGTGACATGGATGGTCTGTCCGAAGGGGTGGGTGTGCCACGCGGTGCGGGCACCGTGGGTGAAGTGGACGCTGATGCGAGGTCCTTGACGGACTGCTGTGTGGCCCGCTTGGGGCATTGACAAGCATGGCGAGGGGGTCGCTGTCGCTTTTTCGTCCGAAGGGGCACGTCGGGCCGGGTCCTACGCGCGCCCGCTGGCCGTGGAAGCAGCAGTCAGTTAACTGGGGGTACGCGCGAACCGCACTGCGTTCTCGAAGTGCGGTGCCCACGGCTGCGCCGAGCGCGTCCAGATCTCGACCGTCGGTTCGATCCAAGATGCATCGTCGATCGTCCCTGCCTTCAGGAAGGCCACTCCCGGCATCGACTCGATCGTGCTGAATATCGGCGACCCACAGGCCGAGCAGAATCGCCGCTCTGTGGTGCTCTGGTAGTCCTCGCTGGCGGTCTTGAATGAGGCGAGTGTGCTGCCCTCAACCGCGAGCGCCTTGCTCGGTACGCCCACGATCACCGAGAACGCCGTCGCGGTCTGGCGCTGGCAGTTCGCGCAGTAGCAAGCCCCTTGCCAGACCGGCTCGGCGTCGACGCTGTAAGTCACGCCACCGCACAGACAGCGGCCTGTGATGGGTCTGGGTGCAGCAGCCACGCACCCGAGACTTTACACCAGCATCATCGCACGCCGACCTTCGGTTGTCGCCAGGTCGCGGCGGGCAGCGATCGCGGTCGAGCCCACCAGATTGGCCGACCATCTCTGTGACGTCCGGTGGCTAGCAGCACTGGCTTGGGTTGCGCCGGCCTTACCGTTCGAGATTCGTGCGAGGAAGAGCTCCGCGCACACCGCAACAGCGACGCGGTAGTCCTCTGGGACGGAGCCAGCGAGTTCGGCTCACAGGGTGTCTTCACCGCAACACATCACGCCGAACCATGAGCACGAGCGAGCCGACCGCACGGCACGGGACACGCGCGGATCTCGTCGTGAGGGAGAGCGGCCGGGGCGCGCCAACCAACACGCCTGCTTCTCGCGCGAGGGCTTACGGCCCTCGTCTTCGATTACTGTTCCTTCGGCGACAGCGACGGTGAGCCGCGCCAGCTACTGGACATGCGTCGTCAGCTCGTGGAGCGAAGGTCAGCGGACGCTCGCAACCCCGCACAGCGGGAGCGTGACAGCGCTACTCGAGCGTTGTCGAGCCGTGTGGACGGAGCTGCGGAGCGGCGTTTGACTCGTCGCCTGGCTGGCGCTATTGTCGCTGCGCTAGCACGCACTAGCGATCAGATCCAATGGGAGCGAGTGCGCTCGAAGAAGGTCGTATTATAGCGCGCAGCAGAAAGACATCTTGAACGTCTTGCACGGGAGTCAGTACATGGGCAGTGGCGCCTGCGGCATCACTGCTCGGGGGACACGCGACACGGGGAGGAAAGATGGAGCCGCTCCAGCGTAGGCTCCAAGGGACAGCTATTCGGCCTCGAAGGGCTGTTCGGCGGGCTGCTTTGCTCCTTCTCTCCGGGGCGGCGATATTCGTGACGTCGAGCCTTCTGGCCGCAGCACAAGCGTCGGCGGGGCTCATCGCCACTCTACCCGCTGGCTGGAACGCCGATGGCCAAGCCTACGGCCTCGGCCTTGTAGACAACCATAGCCACGGAAACCGCACGACCACAGGCGGGCTGCGCGGGTCTCTTAGTGAACCCGTGCCCGTCGCTATTCCCCGCGTGGGCCAAGTGCAGGAAGGCTGGACCGGAGACAGTACCGTCCGCATGCTCGCTAACGGATGCGAATCTGTAGATGCGGTCACCTACCAATGGGTTCTTCCGTCTGGTCCTCTGCCACCGACGTCAGAATGTCAAAGCCAATTTCGCCTTCCGACCGGCCCGCAGTACGTGTCGCTAACGGTCACCGACGAACACGGGCGAACGGATTCGGCGACCTCCCTCGTCAATCCAAAACCAGAAGCCAAACTTGAGTTCCTCGGCTATGGACATCAAGTCGCACTAAGTCCGCTCGTCAGCAGGACACTAGATACATGCGAGTCTAGCGGCTTGAGTCCCATCGTATTAGCGGTTGGATGGCAGCCGAGGTCGGAAGCGAGGTCAGGCGAAGTGAAAACGGCGACACATTGCGGTTCGGAAGAATTCGCGCGCGAACCCGGCTACGAATATCAGGCGGGCCTGTGGGGTGATGTCGCAATGTGCTGCGAGCTCGCTGGAGCCGAGTTCACCGTTTACCCTATAGCCGGACCGATCAGCGTAACCAGTGACCCGACGCCGCCGCCAGACGCAGAACACACACTGGTTGACCTCTCGGCCTGTAAGTCGGCTGGGGCCGCACTGTATCGGTGGACGGCCGCGGGGAGTGTCTACGAAACCACTGGCTGTCAGCTCAGGGGGATCCCATTGCCGTTTGGGGAACAGACGGTTAGACTCACGGTCGTCAGCGGGCACGGTGTAACGGGACCCCCAGAAACGCTGTCGATCACGGTATTTAATCCACAGGCATCCATGGGTGGGGCCTGTAATCCCTTTACCCTAGATGTCTCCTCCTGCCTTTCCCTGATACCCGCGATTTCAAGCTCGCTCGGGTTCGCAAGGCCACCGGACTTTGTAACCCTATCCTTGGGAGCCTCCTTCGTCGTCGGCGGCGAGTTTGATGGTACAGTTACCTGTGACGGGACGAGTGAGGAAGGTCTCGCGTTCGACATTGGCCTGGGAATCGGCCCGTCTGCGGCGATAGGACTCGGCTGGGTTGGCAATCCGCTGTCATCTGCTGAGCCTACAAACGCCGACATCGACGGCTTTGTCGCTGGCAACGTGTCCAGTATCACGGGGAAGTTTGGTGTCGGAGGTGGGCAGCTCATGCTTAGCCACAACAAGCGCGGTCCCGATGAATATGGCGAGGTGCTCTTGCTCGGGTTCGGCATCGACTTTGGGGTCAGCTTGAATCTTCCCTTCTCCAAGGAGGTCCCAAGCACGAAGCCAAGCGATGAACCGTGTTCCTGGAGCCTGCAAACATTTCAGAGCATCTTTGGAGTGCCCCAAGCACCGCGGTCCGCGACGACCACCCAGGAGGGGGTGATTTCCATTGGTCAGACATCGACGGCGGCCGTCAGCAGTGGTTCGACGGTATCCATCGTCGGCGCCCCGGGGAGCTATGCGCCGGGGTCGACGGTCATGGCATCTATCGGCTCCGTTCAGGCCTTTGTAGGCGCGGTGAAAGCGGCTGAAGACGGTTCGGTCATCCTCGTAACGGAAGTTCCCACATACTTGCCGTCGGGCGAACACACGCTCATCGTGAGCGGCCAGGCACCTGACGGGACCCTGAAGACTTCGCGGGTCCCGCTGTCGCTGTCTGGTGGACCCGCTGTGACGGTGGGTCTCGTGACGCCGAATGCTGCCCGGCAGACTGGGGGCCAGGCTGTGACGATCATCGGCACGGGTTTCTCGACCGCGCCGGGTGGCACCGAAATCGACTTTGGCCCAGGCAACCCTGCAACGAACGTGCAGTGCCCGGCCGAAACAGCCTGCGCCGCGACAGCGCCACCAGGAGCGGGAGAGGTCGCCGTCACCGCGAGCGTCGTTGGCAAAAGATCGCCCGAAGGGTCGAAGGGCGCCCTGTTCAGCTACGAACGTCCGACGGCGACTACTGTTATATCTAGTGAAAGCGTGGCCGCCGTGGGCGAAGCGGTGACCTTTACGGCTACGATGACCGGAGCGCCCCGCGGCGGTACCGTCACCTTCTACGACAATTCCCAACCGCTCTGCGAAGACGTTCCACTGAGCTCACCAGGTATCGCGAGCTGTACGACATCCTACGCGCAAGCGGGCACGCACACCCTCGCCGCCACGTACTTTGGCGGTCCGGGCGTACTCGGATCGGCCTCCAGCGCCATCACGCAGACGATCAGTGAAAAGCCTCCGGTGAACACGGCTGCGCCTGCGATTTCGGGCACGCTCGGTTTTGGGCAGACGCTCAGCTGTTCCGCGGGCGCGTGGAGCCACAGCCCGACTAGCTATGCCTATCACTGGGAACGCGACGGTGCCGGAATTGGTGCCAATGGCTCGACCTATATCGTTCAGTTGGCCGATCAGGGCCATAACTTGACTTGTGTCGTGACCGCGACGAATCTCGCGGGGAGCGCGACTGCGACCAGTCCTTCTGTGGCAATCCCGCTGCAACCGCTTGGTCCAACTGCACCTACCAACATCGCTGCGCCAGCGATCAGTGGCACTCCACAGGTCCGACGCACGTTGAGCTGCTCGCAAGGCGCATGGTCGGGTGCCGCGCCATTCGTCTACGGCTACGTCTGGTCTCGTGACGGAAACAGTATCGCCGGCGCGGGAGGTTCTACGTATGCCGTCACGCCAGCAGACGAGGGCCACGTCTTGACGTGCACAGTGAGTGCGACGGATCTAGCCGGCAGCGCGAGCACGAGGAGCGGCGGCGTGAGGGTCCCGCGACCGCTAACGCTGACACTGAGCGCCAAGGCGGTTCGACTGGCTAGGTTGTTAACGAGGGGTTTGCCCGTGAGCGTGTCCTGTTCGCTGGCGTGTAAGTGGAGCGTGCTGCTGTCGCTCGCCCCCCTGCGGTCCCATCTGGCCGAACTCGGCGACGCTCATCACAAGAAATCGATCACAAGACCGCTCATCATCGGCACGGCAAGGGGCAGCCTCGGGGGAGCAGGCACCATCACGGTCACAATCCAGGTGACGGCAAAGGCCAAGGCGAAGCTGCGACACGCCAAGCGCGTCAAGATCACCCTCAGCGCAGGCGCGCGCGACACGGCAGGCGGCTCCGCGCATCAGACGGCTGCGATCGCGCTCAAGCGCTAATACTCAGTGTCCACGCCGTGCTCTACTCGCCGTTGGCAACTAGCTCCGCGCCTGCCTAGGAGCGCGAGCGCTCCGGCCTCGTTACGTGGGGAGCTTGAGCTGGACCGGGTTCGATCATCACGCTGCACCACTGGCGTAACCCGGTGTCGAGATCAAGCCCCGCTCGCGGAGATCGACCGGCTCGGCGGGCGCCTCCGAGGTGAGCAAGGAAGACCGAGTAGCTCGTATGCTACAAATGGGTCGATAGCCAGTTCGCGCAGGACCGAGACTCTCGAAACGGTCGAACGTCAAGGTGGGTTATGTCCAACGCTGTGATCGGCATCATCGGCCTGGCCGTCGGCGGTCTCCTGACTGGCGGGTTCAGTTTGTTGCAGAGCCGCCTTGCCGTGCGGGAGCGCGAGCAAGCCAGACGCCAGCAGAATTTGATGGCGGCATTCCAATATTTCGACGGAGGCACCCAGCGGCGAAGTATCGGCATCTCGATTATCGAGGCTTACCAGAGGACGATGCCCGAGCTACTGCCAATGTTCATCCCTCTGCTCGCGAATCAAGCCGTATACTTGCTCACTCGGTCGAAGCAGTCGGAAGGCGTCGAACATGAGGACCGCAACCTCGAGCGGATCATGGACCTGCTCGGTGAGGCTAAACCCAGCGGTGAGTTCGCTGACCGCTATGACGACCTCGCCGAGGTCCTCGAACAGAAGACAGCGGGCAGTTATCCGCTCGGACTTAAGCTCTCACCTGAGCGGCTCGCGAAATACCGACGGCGTGTGGAATCTAAGCCCGGGTAAGGTTGCGACGTCTCTCAGGTAGGTCGAGACGCATCCATTTGCGGCACATCCGATAGCCGCACTGCTGAGTATCTTCCAACGCGGCAGCCTGGATCGCTACGCCCGCGCGCAAGTGGAAGCGGAGCGTCAGTGAGACGGCGGGTACGGTTGCTTGGCCGGCGCCGTCGATGCGCAGGTTGTACTAGCGACGTCCCTCTGTCAACCGCGACGGGTGAGGGGGCGGCCGCGCTTGGGCATCGGCCGCGCTTGTTGAGGCATCCGGCCCCCGTCGTCGAGCGCCCGGCGCAGCAGCATCTCGACATGGGCGTTGAGACTGCGGAACTCGTCAGCGGCCCACCTGGCCAGGGCATCGTGGACCGCCGGGTCGATGCGCAGCAGCACCTGTTTGCGTTCATTGCTCACGTATAAAGTGTCCCGGTGTTGACGACCGGGGATGCCGGCTGGTCACCGCAGAGCACGACCATCAGGTTGCTCACCATCGCCGCCTTACGCTCCTCGTCGAGTTCTACAATGCCGCGCTCATTAAGCCGCGCGAGGGCCAGCTCAACCATCCCCACGGCGCCCTCGACGATGCGCGAGCGGGCCGCGACGACGGCGTTGGCCTGCTGTCGGCGCAGCATGGCCTGGGCGATCTCCGAGGCGTAGGCCAAATGACTGATGCGCACCTCGACAATCTCCACTCCGGCGATGGCGACCCGCTGGGCCACCTCATGGGCAAGCTCTGCGGCGACGACGTCGGTCGAGCCGCGCAACGACGTGCCCTCGTCCGTGGGATCGTCGTAAGGATGGGTGGTCGCGACGTGGCGCAACGCCGACTCGGCCTGGACCTGAACGAAGTTGACGTAGTCATCGACGGCGTAGATCGCCCGTGAGGTATCGGCCACCTGCCAGACGACAATGGAGGCGATCTCTACCGGATTGCCGTCAGCGTCGTTGACCTTCAGATGGTTGGTCTCGAAGTTCCTGACCCGAATGCTCAGGTTTCGCCGGTCCGCCAGCGGCAAGATCCACCACAGGCCGCTACGACGTACGGTGCCGACGTAGCTTCCGAAGAAGCGCACGACCTTGGTCTGGCCGGGTTGTACGATCACTAGCGAGGTCGAGATAACGAGAGCGGCCAAGGCTGGCGCGATGGCGACCGCCGCGATTGAGCTTTCGAGGAGGAGGATGCTGGCGGCGATACATGCGAGGACGACGAGCACGCCGGCCCAGCCGCTGATCGCCCACGCGGGGCGCTCGTGGATTTCGACGCGGATACCGGAGTGCCCGACCGGAGTCGCCTCGGGCTGGCGGTATGGCTCGTCGGACTGGTTCATGATCCCTCCCTGTGGAGCGGGCATAGTAAAATGATATCAAATTGATATCACTTTTCGCGCGTCCGGTCAACGGTGTACCGCGTCGAAGAACCTTGGAAGCTCTGATCTGGCCAAAAGGATCAAGCGTCGCGCCAAAAATTGAGGCACGGCACAGAGCGATTCCGCGGGCTTGCATCGGCCCTCTCTGCCACGCAACACCTGGCCCGGCGAGCTGCGGCGCGGGGTTAGACGGCCGCCGGCGGCGAATCGGGGGGTCGCGGTACTAGCTCGCTACCAAGGCCAAGCAACCCCGAGACAAAGCTGATCGACCCAAGCCCACACACCCAGGCATCACCCCTGCTGCATGGGCTCAGGACCTGGGCAACACCGACGCCGGCGGCAACGGCGATTGCAAGCAGCAGCGCGCCAAGGATCCACGTCAGCGGTGTCGGACGGTACCTGAGACCCGAGCGGCGCTCACGCCGCATCTGACGGACAAGCTCGGGCAGCACGAACGTAACGAGGTAGGCAAGCACCGCGCCGAAGACCGTCCAGTGGGCCGCCGTCTCGCTACTGATCGTTGCAATACTGTGCGGCATCGGCCAAAGCAGCGGGAGGAGGACTCACCGCGGGCGTCGGTCGCGGGCGTCCCGCGGCTCAGGTTCCTCCACGCGTAGGTTCAAAGCACCCGTGCGTACTGTGTCGTTGACGGCATGGAACAGCCGTAGCCACGGATGCGTGCGCGCACCCGCTGCAACCGCGCCGTTCTCGGCACGACCGGACACCACTGATGGACGCTCTGTGTCCCCTGCGGCGGCGTGGCGAGCACCGAGCGCGTGGACGCGCACCTCATGCGCAAGATGCGGGTTCAGCCACGCGCCGGTGCAGCTCTGCACAGCGTCGGCGCCGGCGTCTTTATAGGCCTGGTAGTCCGCCGCGCTGGCGACGCCGCCGATGCCGACAATCACCCAGTCATCCGGAGAGGCCTGTTCGTCGCCACGCAACCTGGAGAGCGACCTGGTGACCGCGAGCCCGAGCCCGCGGATTCCAACACCCGACAGGCCCGCAAAGTCGTCCTTGCGGTCCGCAAAGAAAGCGCCACCGTCAGGGCGCTGAGCATGCACCTGCACGGCGTTGATCGCGACGACCCCATTCATGCTGGGCCGGCACGCAGTCACCAGGGCAGCGAGTTCAGGCTCAGGCATATGGCAGATCTTGATAAGGATCGGGGTGTCTCCCACTCTTCTGCGAACGGCCGCGGTGATCCTGCCAGACAGCTCTGGGTCAAGGCAGATCAGCTGACCACCTGTGTTGGGGCAGGAGAGGTTCAGCTCGATGATGTCGGTGCCAGCCTCGTCCGCCGCGCACGCCACCCGCTCGAACTGATCGATTAGGCCCTGCACGTCGTGCCGGTCCAGCAGCTCCGGTGAGCCCATCACACTCACGATGAGCACCTGGCCAGCCCGCAAAAGGCCTCGCGTGCGCGCGACATCGGCCATCCACTGTTCGACCGGGAGGGATGGCACACCGATCGAGTTCACAAACGACGCGTCGGTAGTTCCGTTTAGTGCATCCGGATACATCGTCGGAATGACGGGCTGCTCGAGGTCTGCCTCGGCGAGCGGAGTACGCACCTGCGCCGCAAACGCGAGGTTCGGCGAGGGGTGAGGGTTCCACGGCCCGTTGCGGACTGTCTTATAGGTGATGAGGTCGAACCCTCTGCGGGCAAAGTAGTCGACGTAACCCGAGTGCGGAGTCACCGCGCAAGCGGGGACACCGAACGGGATCCCGAGCTCGAAACCCAAGAATCTGAAAGCGGGCGGCTCGGAAGGTTCAAGGACAGCTGCGTGGTCATCGCCTTTGCGGGGTCCCCGGTAGAAGTTCTCCCAGTAGCTCTGGAGATGGTCGAATGGAGGCGCCTCGTACGGGTACAGTTGGGAGATCGCCTCGCGGTTCTCCGTGACCCACGCGATCAGCGCGGTCATGGCGGCCTGGCGCTCGACGGAATCGTCTGCGTCGCGCAGGTCGTGCAGGTGGGCCGGTGAAAGCGGCGCCAGCTCCGCGGTCTCTGGGGCCGTGTGCAGGATGCGCTCGCTGAGATCGATGAGAGTTTCGTCGGGGAGCTGGGCGAGTGTGTTGTCTACAAGCATGGAATCGGTTAGGTCGGGGGGTTGCTACTCGCGCTCGCCATCTGAAGGGAACAGGTCGGCCAGCTCATAGTCGCGACTGCGGGTGGGGTTGCGGTTCAGCGCGTTGCGCAGCTTATTCATCGTGACGCGAGTCGGGGAATAGCCGTCCTCACCGTCCTCGATACGCTTGAGGGTGCGCTCATTCAAGCGCGCTTCCCGTGCGAGAGCCGCCCGGGAGAGACCCTCTCTCTCGCGCAGTTGTCTTAGGTTGCTCAGCATCGACCGGCAGTGTAACGTCAACGCAGGCGGATTCACGGACTTGCCCGGACATTGCGGCAAATAACCTGACGCGGGCGCGGGTTCCGTGTGTGGCATTGCATGGGGGGTGCGGGCGAGGGAAGGGCTCCACGCCGGGGGGAGCCGGCCCGGGTCACTCGATGCTGAGCAGCGCTGAGCGCAGGAGCTTCGCGACATCCTCTGGCGTGGCGCCGGTGCTGAAGCTGAGTATCCAGCCCGCCAGCTCGGGGTCCGTGGCTTCGACACGGAAGCCGTTGATCTCGAGGAAGGTGAGCATCGCCACTAGTGCGGTGCGCTTGTTGCCGTCGACGAACATGGCCCTCGGCGATGCTGTGAGCCAGGACGGTCGCTTGGAGCGCGAGGTCGGCGTCCTCGTAGTGCGCGTAGGTGGCGGGCCGCGCAAGCGCGCTCTCCAAGGCCGTCACGGTTTCGCAGGTGGTCAGCCCCCTGTGCGGCGGTGGCACCGATGATCAGCCCATACAGCTCCAAGGCGTCCTCAAGCGTGAGATGGATGGGCTCGATCTCGCCGGGCTGCTCGTCTGCCATGCCGCTACTGCTGGGGGGCGTAGGGGTCGTGATCGGCGAGAATCTGCAGTGCCTCGCCGCGTTCGGCGACCACCCGCTCTCCAACCTCGCGGATGCGCTCGCGGACCTTCTCGGTGGACATGATCCGCAGCTCGCCTCCAGGGAGCTCCTCCACGAGCACCGACGAGCCCGGGGCGTAGCCCCGGGCCTCGAACTCCCGCGGGATCGAGATCACGTTGCTGTTGCCGACACGACGCACCTTCACGACCTTCATACCCCTAGTATATACGCGGATAGCCGTCCATGCAAGGGACCCTGGCCGAGGCCGAGGAAGTTCAAATCTCGCCCTCGCGCTCGAGATCGCGGGTCGGCTCAATGCCCTGCTCCTCGTCCATTCGCGGCGTCTCGCGAGGCTCAGCCGATACGCCTCCTTACATGCGAAAGCGCAAGCGACGAGGCCGACCACGGCGAATCGTGCCCGAGGCGCAACGCGACGGCGGAGGGGCGAGCCGTGCCGTAGCATGGCGAGTGTGCTCTCTCCCTCCAAACGGCGGGCCGGTGGATCGCGGTCACCTTGCCGGCGCGGATGTGGAACAGGTTCATTTTCCTGCTCTCCGGATTCCGCACCGCTAGCGCCCCGGTCGGTCAGTCAGCGGTGCGGCTGCGGATGTGGCTGAGAATGGTCTGGTCGCTCTCTCAAGGTGTTTGCGATCGCCGACTTGCACAAGCGCGCAGCGCAGCGGAGGTATGGGCAGCGGTGGATTACACTCTGCTGGGTTGACCAAGGGCGGGACTAGCGATGGGTTCAAGCGCGTGGCGGCTGCCGGGACGCTCGTGGCTGTGGGTTTGACAGTCGCTGCTGCTGCTGCTGCTGCGGTCGGGGCGCTCGGTGCGGCGGCGGACCTGGCGAGACCCGCGTTCCCTAGCTCGGTTTCGGCTGTGGGCGGCGTCATTGCCTGGGCGGCTGCGTCTGGACCCGAACACCGGTTTGAGATTGTCGTCCGCCGTGGCGGCCACAATCACGCGCTGACCGCGACCTCGGCTGTGGGCTGGATCGACGGCGTCAAGCTGGGAACCGGCTCCGGCGGTCACTCGATCGTCGTCTACTCACGCTGCCCGCACTCGCCGTTCGCTAACGCGAACGTGAGCAGCGCAGGCACTGACGACTGCCGGCTGTGGTGGGCGCCGACCCGCGGCGGCCACGCCCACCGGATCAACGCAGCGCCGGTGGACACCAGCGTCGGAGTCGCCGAGCACGGCGTGGCCGTCTTCGCCGTGCAGCACAACACCGCCCGCGAAAGCCAGCCCGCCCGGGTCGAGACAGCGCAGCTGACCGGCACCTCCGCTCGCGCACTGAAGGTACCGACCCCCAACGGCGCCACGATCGACGACATCAGTGCAAACGGGGCACAGGTCGCCTTCAGCGAGGCCTCGCTCGCGCCGAACCGGAGGATGGGTGTCTCGGAGATTTGGCTCGACAACGGCAAAGCGGCGCCCCGACTGATCGCGAAGGTCGTCTCCGACACCGTCCCGATCGACCACGCTGCGCAATTCTTCGACGGCCTGACGCTGACCAATGGTTTCGTCTACGCGTTTCTGTACTCCCAGAGCGGGGTCTACCCGCCGGTCGCCTCGCGGCTGGAGCGGATCTCGCTCCCCGGCCTCGCGACGACCGTCGCACCGTGGGCGCCGAGTGCGTCGCTGAGCACCGACGGCATCAACGCGACTGCCTTCGACCCCAGCAACAGCCAGCTCATCCTCGACCTGTTCTCCCCGCAGATCGACTTCTCGACGACGTCGGCGTCCTGCTCGACCCATGCCGGCAGCGCCACGGCCTGTCCAGTCGTGCAAACCGGGCCCGTCACGTTCGGCCGAACCTCAGCGCATAACGAGCAGACATCACCACCGGACGCGACATCACTTTCGCTCACCCGCTGGAAGCGATCTGAGGCCATCGGGACACTGCTTCGCGCCGGCGAGGGCTGAGCAGGAGCGTCGCACGGCAGATCGCGGCGATGCCGATTCCCGCAGCGGCAGGTCCTCGGGAGTATGGTTGGCGGGTGAACCCGGTTCGGTTGGTGGGGATTGGTGTGGTGGGAGCAACTCCGGCGGCCGTTGCGGGTTCCGGCCGGACAGCGGCTGTGCGATCCGATCATGGGCTGAAGGCACTGCGTGGTTCGCGGCGGCTGGAGTTCGGCGCGCTTGGGGCGGCGTTGTTGCTGCTCGCGGGGCTTTGGGTAGGTGTACCCGGGGCGGGGGTGTCGGGGTCTGTGCTTTCCGAGCGGGGTGTTGCGCGCGCCGCCGGTCCGGCGCGCGCGATGACGGGGGTGCCGACCGCTTTGGCGGCAGTGGCGTCACCGGCGATCGGCGCACACGGGCGCGGGTTCCGGGTGGTCAGCCGGCCCGGTGTGTTGGTCGCCTCGGGCGGGGGTGTGTCGAGCTCGTTCACACGCGCCGGTGTGAGCCTTGGGACGGCTGAGGGCGTGGCGCGCCTGTCGCTGATAGCTGTCGGCTACGGCGGGCGGCTCGCCGCGGTGCGGGAGGTAACGCCGGTCGCTGATGGGAGCTCCGTGTCCTATCTGCGCGGCTGGCTGCGGGAGTGGTATCGCAACGGTCCCTTCGGACTCGAGCAGGGGTACACGCTCGCCCGCCGCCCGGCAGAGTCCCAGCTTGGTCCGCTGACGTTGACGCTCGGAATTGACGGGCCGCTGACGTCACGCCGCTCCGGCTCGGGAATCGTGCTCATCTCCACAGACGGGCGGGCAGTGCTGAACTACGGCCAGCTGAGTGTGCGCGACGCTTCCGGCCGGCTACTACCGGCGACGATCACGCCACACGGGCACCAGCTCACCCTCCGCGTCTGGGACCAACGCGCACGCTACCCACTGACCATCGACCCGTTCATCGGCCAAGCGAAGCTGACCGCCCCGACGACCGGACCCTTCAAGAGGGAGAAGGGCGACGCCCGGTTCGGCGTGAGCGTGGCGGTGTCGGCCGATGGTAACACAGCGCTGATTGGCGGCTTTGAGGACCATCGCGGTGTCGGGGCGGCGTGGGTGTTTATCCGCACTGGCGGCGTCTGGACCCTGCAGCGCAAGCTCGTTACCCCTACTGTCGGCCCCCGCAGGGAGGCGATCGGCCACGCCGTGTTCGGCTCGAGCGTGGCGTTGTCGGCCGACGGCAACACCGCGCTGATCGGCGGCTACGGCGACCATCGCGGTGTCGGGGCGGCGTGGGTGTTTGTCCGCACGGGCACCGCGTGGACCCTGCAGCGCAAGCTCATCGCCCCGACCGCCGGTCCCAAAAGAAGCGAGCAGGGAGAAGGCCTGTTCGGCTACAGCGTGGCGCTGTCCGACGACGGTAACACGGCGCTGGTCGGCGCCGCCTACGACGACCCGGCTGTCTGCCCCAGTCTATGTGTCATCGCGCCGACGGGTGTCGGGGCGGCGTGGGTGTTCATCCGCGAAGGCGGCGTCTGGACCGAGCAGCGCAAGCTCCTCGCCCCCACCACCGGCGCCGGAACGATGGAGATCGGCGACGGCCTGTTCGGCTCGAGCGTGGCGCTCTCCTCCGACGGTAACACGGCGCTGATCGGCGCCGAGCGCGACAACGGCAGTGTCGGGGCGGCGTGGGTGTTCATCCGCGAAGGCGGCGTCTGGACCTTGCAGGCCAAGCTGACCCGACCCACCACCGCGACCTTGCACGGAATACCCCCCGCCCAGTTCGGCGCCAGTGTGGCGCTCTCGCTCGACGGCAGCACGGCGCTGATCGGCGGTCCCGGCGACGCGGTGGCGTGGGTGTTCATCCGCGAAGGCGGCGTCTGGACCGAGCAGCAGGTGCTTATGCCCCGCCCATACCTGATCGTCGGCGAACTCGTCAAACCCGGCGAACTCGGCAAACCCGGCAAGCCCGCCAACCCCGAGTTCGGCTATAGCGTGGCGCTCTCCTCCGACGGCAACACGGCGCTGGTTGGCGGCCCATCCTTCGACAGCAATGCGGGGGCGGCGCGAGTGTTCACACGGGCGGGCACCGTCTGGACCGAGCAGCAGACGCTGAGCCTCCCGTCGACCGGCGCCGGCGCAGAGATCGGTGCCGCCAACTTCGGCTGGAGCGTAGGGCTGTCGCACGACGCCAAAATCGCGCTGATCGGCGGCGACGCCGACAACGGCGGCGTCGGAGCGGCGTGGGTGTTCGCCCCGGGGTCGATCTTGATTCCACTCTGATGCACGTGTTTCACCAATACCATCCGCGGCACGGGTCCTCGACTCTGAGGACAGCGGCCGCCAGGCCCAACCGGAGGATCCAATGAGAGCATTGAAGCCGGCCACTTGGTCGTGCGCGATCGCTGTAATGCTTAGTACAATGATGTTCATACCGGGGGTGGCGCAGGCAGCGCCCTCGGTCATGAAGATCAGTTCCAGCCTGTTCCCAAGCGGTACTCCGGTGCCCGGCGGGATGTCGGGGGCCGTTCTGGTCTCAGGCGGCAAATTGGGCACGCTGACCGCCCCTGAATTCATCTACCAACCCCCGACCTCGCCCTCAGCTACGGGGACGGTCTACGAGTTCATGTTCTGGGACATTAACGCCGTGCTCAAGCCCAAGAAGAAGGCGGCGTTCATCGCGCCGGGGGGGACGATCTTCCAGGCGACCGCTTGGTACCTCGCCACCGGCGGCGGCGGCTGTGTTGGGATTTGTCCGACTGCCGTCACGACGTGGGCGTTCTCGCTCAACGCGTATAAGGTGCTCCCGGAATCGCCGATCGCGTCGGTTGCCCCGGCCGTGGCGTGGACATCCCCGAGCACCTCGGTGTCAACGGCCACGGCCGTGAACATCGCCGCGTCGGAATACATCGGTACTCACACCCTGACTTCCTTCACCCGGTTCAAGTCTTGGTTTGTATTCGGGGGAGGGTCGGCTACCACCAGCGGGCTAAATTTGAGCGTGCCCGCGGGTATCTCGCCCTATGCGATCGCCTTCTACCTCCAGGGCGGACTGCCGCCCAAACCCAAATGCAAAGGCACGGAATGCATTTAGAGTCACTGCCCGCGGCGGTTGACCGCGGGAGCACCCGTGGGCGCGGGGCGCGACGCCTCGACCAACGATGCCACCGGCAAGATCGCGTCGGTTGCATCGTTGGCGTTTGAGCCCGCGCTGGCGCACGCGGGAGCGGTGACTTGCGAGATGTGTGATACGTTCCGCGGACGATCCCTCAACGGTGGCCCGTCCTCGATGGACGCTCCCTTGATCTATATGTCCGCGTCGTACGGAGGAAGATCATGCAATGCAAATTTGACGCCACACCCGCCGCTCGTCTCTTCCGTCGCCTTCTTACGCTGGTCGTCGCGGCTGCGGGCGTCGCGGCGTGCTCAGCGCTGCCGCTGGCGAGCGCCGCCTTTGCTGAACCGCCGAGCCATCTCGCGTCGGCGCCGTTCACCGGCGCGGCTATCGTCACCAATGGGCACTTTGTCAACTTGTATCTCTGGCCGGACCCTAGTAAAGAAACGTGGAACGCGCATGTCAAAAAGGTGGCGGGCAGTGACCCGCTTGCCACAACCAGGACGATCAACAAGATCACCACTGCGCTGGTGCGCAGTTCGTACTTCCACCTCGCTACACAGTACGGGATCGAACCCCCAACCTTTGCAGGTCAGGCGCCCACGCTCCAGTCGTGTGTGACCCCCGTGATCAAGAGCGCCACGCTACACGGTGGCGTGATTCCCTTGGAAGTCAACATCGGGGAACTAGCGGAAGGTTACGGCTCTCTGGCTGGATTTGTCGCCTGCGAGACGGCCGCGCATCCCGCCCCGCAGGTAAACGTGTTCGTGAGCCCCGACCTCCAGGTCGCGAAATACGGCTCATTAGCGAACATTTGTCCAACAAGTGCCGCCTTCCACTGGGCGGCCCTCGGTGCCGCCAACTTTACCGCCATCCCAACCGCGACCACGTGCAACGCAAATATTGCCGCGCTGACCCATTCGTTGTCACACGAGATGGTCGAGACCATTTCTGATCCCGCCGGCTTTGGTTTCATCGACGAATCCTCGCCGCCGCGTATTCTTGGCGGTAGCTTTGAAGCGGATTACAACGACGGCGAGCTCGCCGATATTTGCCAAGAAAAGGGTCTGCATCCGACGCCCAGCACGCTGTTTGAAGCTCCGGCCGCCGGTGTCGGGCCGCTCCAAGTGAACCCCTACTGGTCCAATGCCGACGCTGCCTGCGAGCCCAGGCGCATCATGAATGAGACACTGGCAAATAAAGTGGGCACATCCACCCTACCGGACGGCAGCACGGGGCTGCTCCGCATGACGAGCACGGTGCATACACTCAGCATTCCTCTCACCCATCCGCTGGGAGTTCGTCGTCACTTTCTCCAGGCACTGGAACTCGACGTGACGACGGGTAACGACAACCTCAACGGCGGGAATGGGCCTGAAGATGGCGCCGACGTGTTACTGACGGTCAGGTCCAATCCACACCCAATTGTCCTGCAGCACATAAACCAGGGTGCCGACTGGGGTAATAACTCGCTTCACGCGGCATTACTGCGCGTTCCCCCTGGCATCACCCTGGGGGAACTGGCGAAATTGACCATTTCAACGCACTTTGAAGGCGCCGATAACTGGGACATTGCCGCGGTGAGGGTGAGAGCCGCCGTCGCATGCCCTGTCGCGCGGGGCAGACAGTGCACGGAACGACCCGGACCGGTCAAATGCCCCTACCTGAGGCAACACGCGGGGGGCCCAGGCCAGCCATTCCCGCTCGTGGATGCGGTCGGCACCACCACGCTCGCGGATGGGAGCATAGGGCTGGCCCGCCTGACCGGCGAAGTTCACAGCTGGCGGACAAAGGCGACCGTTGACCGCCGGTTT
This sequence comes from Solirubrobacteraceae bacterium, assembly GCA_035566955.1. GTDB lineage: Bacteria > Actinomycetota > Thermoleophilia > Solirubrobacterales > Solirubrobacteraceae > Palsa-744. The sequence continues at coordinate 44,098 of DATMPY010000121.1, forward strand.
GAACGCCTCGTCGTCAATCAGCTGGTGCTCACGATCAAGACGGGGCACGACGATCTCCGCTCATCAGGCTCTCCGAACGAAAACGCGGATGCGGTGATCACCCTGACGAACGGGGCTCAGATCACGTTCGGGGACCTTAATCAGCACCAGGAATGGTCGAACTACTCCGAAACCGGGGAAATATCCCTACCCATGAGTGCGTTTCCGCCAAAGACGACGCTCGGCGATATCAGGGAAATGGCGATCACGACCAACTTTGGTGGGGGTAGTGGTGGCGACAATTGGGACATCCTGGGCGTGGAACTTGACGCGCACGTTGAATGTGAACTGGGAAAGCAGCCCCCGCCGCCGTCTGTCACGGTGCCGCTCCTCAACGCGGTTGGGGCCACCACGCTCGCAGATGGGAGCAAAGGGTTGGCCCGACTGACCGGCGAAGTTCACAGTTGGGCGATTCCGGTGAAACCACCCTCGGCCGACGCGGGCAAGGTCATTATTGGCTTGGAACTGACGGTGACGACAGGCGAAGATGACCTGCGTGGAGGCAATGCGCCTCAAGACAACGCGAACGCGCACATCACGCTTGTCAAAGGCGGATCCGTGCTGTTCGAAGACATCAATGCACTTCAGAAATGGGACAACGGGTCGACGTGGCCGGTGAACCTCTACACCCTCGGATCGCCCCTGCCCGGCGAAACGGGTTCGCTACCGCCTGGCCTGAAGCTGGGCGAAATCAGCGGCCTGGAAATAAGCACAGGTTTTGAAGGTGGTAGTGGTGGCGATAATTGGGATATCGCCGACGTCAAGTTGGTGGCCACGGTGGACTAACCTCGGTTTCCGGAGGGAGCGAGGCAGTCAGCTCGGCGATCAGCGCGGGGGACACGAGCACATCGAGGTACCCGTCGAGGATCGCATCCACGAGCAGCGCGGGCGCGGCTATCTTCGGAGAGATGAACGCGGAGACAGGACGCCCGGGTCGATGACAACTCGGGTCACGCGGCGCTGCGACGCCCGCGGCGCAGCGCGTGCAGTTCCTCATTGGCGATCCGCAGCGCGTCCTCTTCGGAGAGCTCGGTCATCGCCTGGGAAGCATCGAGGGCTCGGCGGCCCAGGTAGGAGCGCAGCGCCCGCTCGAAGACCTCCGCGTCGGCCGCCTTGGCGGAGGGCCTCATCGCACTGCGGACCTCCTCCAGCAGGACGGCATCAACATCGACCGTCTTGACCGCTCGGGTTGCCATACCTCCAGGCTACCAGCGAGCCCATCGGTTGACCATAGGTTCTGGTCGAGGTAAACAACGAAGCGTCCCGCCAAGAGGGCAGTGTCGTCGTAGCCAGGTATTGCGAGCTCGACCGGCGCTACTCGCCCATTTGGCAGACGGAGGAGTAGTAGTGCTCCGTTAGGTTGGTGGTACGAGTAGGTGGTGGTCGGGCGGCAACTCTCTGGGGCAGATGCCGTGCCAGCAGGCCAGGAGCGCTTGGAGTTCTCTGACGAGCGCAAAGAGGCTCAGGCGCCCGGGAGTGGAACACCGACTCGCCCGCGAGCGCGATCACCGGCCTACCACTGGACGTTCCTCGCACAGGTCACCCACCACGGCCAGCCTACCCGTCCGTTCCTCTCTTTCACAACCTCGCCGTCACAGACCTCTTCGCCGACGCCCACAACTCCAAGCAGGTCCCCGCGATCCAGCCCCTGATCGACCAGGCATCCGGCCGGACAAGCGCAGCCGAGACGATCACAGCGCTCGACACGCTTGACGGGCGCATCCGCGAGCACCTCTACGTGCTCGGAGACCTCACCAAACCGCAGTACGTCATGCGCCGCCAAGCGATCGAGGGAGAACTACAGGGCCTCGGACCGCCAGCCGAGCCAGCCATCGACTGCCCCCGCGCGATCATCGACGACTTCCGCCGCTTCTGGGACCTGGAGACCCAGCCCGCCGAGCGCCGCAAGCTCCTGCTCTCGCTGTTCGAGCAGGTCTGGGCGCACGAAGGGCAGATCGTCGCCGTGCAGCCACACGACGCCTTTCTGCCCTACTTCCAAGCGGTCCAACAAACTTCACAGCACCGATCAAGAAAGTTCGGTGCCGAAGGCGGGAGCGACGGGGGTCGGGTCCGGACTTTGCCCCCGGATCTGGCGGAGATCGAGGTGTGGCGTGAGCCGCCGCCCGTTGTGCCTGCGTAGGCTGAGGTGCGCCGCGGACTGCCGGCCCAACCGGACTGGTGGTCGCAGGCCGGCGTGGTCGAGGAAGTCCAGTCTGTCGGTGCGCTATATGCTCGCCGTCTGTGAATGCGAACGAAGGCAGTCGGCGCCGCGAACTGCCGCAGCGCCCACGGCGGAAGCAGTGGCCGGGACGATGGAGGGGACGGGTCGCACGCCTACCTGCTCGCCAAGTTCAGGCTCGCCACGGCGCTGTTGCACGCGACAGCCACGGCGCGCGATGCGAAGAGCGCCGCGGCGAGGCAGATAGCTCGAGAATGCCCAGGGGTGGTGTCGGGGATGCCGCAGGAACCGTCCCGGTTTCCGGCGCCCCCACCCCGTGTCAGGGGCGAAAACGCCCGCCTGACCCAGCAGAAGCAAACGATCAAAGGGGAGCTCGGTGCGGTACTCGCCCAGCCCGGCGAGCGCTCGGATCGCCCGGCTGAAGAAGCCTACGCCGCCGAAGTACGCCCGCTGTCGTGGAGCAACCCGGCGATCGCCTCGGCGCTCGGAGCCACGGCCATGCGCGAAGGCGTCTCCGCCCCCGCCCCGCCGTTCTGCGCCGACGCAAGAGCGTGGGCCCAGAGCGGCTATCGCGCCCTGTCGGCGGCCAGCCGGGGATTCGAGGCTTCAGAAGCAGCGCGGAGGAGGAACTCCGAACTGAAGGCAGAACGTTACCTGGGCACGCTGCTGAAGCTGAGCATGCTGCTGGAGCCTTACGAGAACGCATCGGATCGAGCGCTGATCCGCAAGACCAACGCGGTCGAAAGCAAACTCCTCGCCAACGGCGAGGCCGGCCTGCGGACGTTTCTCGGCTTGGCTCGAATCGTCGGGTTCCCGCACGCCGAGACCGAAGAACCACCCAAGCGGATCACTCTGGGCCACGGACGCACCGCCGCCGGCACTCGCATCGAAGTGAGCACCGGGTCCGGCCCGCTGAGCACTCCGGGCTCTTGCCATCGGTGGGCGACGGTCGCATACACCCGGCCGGACGCTCCCGAAGTGCTGAGCGTGGGCGGCCCCAACAACCCCATCTGCCTCTCCCCACCCCAGTACCGGCACCCCGCGGTGTTCTGCGAAGCGGGCATCGAGACGATCCAGACCGCGGTCCCGGCCTCGGTGCGCTCGGTCAGGCTGGTGCTCGCCGACGGACGGACGATTCAGTCGCGCGTGGTCCGCATACGGCGACGAGATGGTGGCCCTGCGGGCATCTACGCCCAGGAGATCCGTGGCAGCACGAGCCACGCCGTGTCCCTCGTCGAGCTGGATGCCGGCGGGGGCGTCGTGCTCACCGTGAAACTGTCGCGATACCGCTGTGTCAAACCACGCAAGGAACCGGAAGAACGCCTGACGGGCACAAAGCTCGCCAGCGGGCGCACCCCCGAAGGGGAAACGTTCACGATCAGCACTTTCGGCAGTTTCAACGACGAGCCTTCCCTCAGCGTAAACACCGGTCTCGACCCGGAACTCAATGAACCAGCGATCGGACTCGGCGCGAGCAAAGCGTTCCCCTGGTCGCTGCAGATCGGGTGCGTCCCGCACCCCTACGCGATCCTCTACGGAATCCTCGCGCCACCAGGAGAGTCGGTGGTGGCGCAAACCCCCCAAGGTCCCGTCGCGCTGAACGTCGTCCCGGTACAACGGCGCGTGCACGCGAAGGGGCCGCTCGTCTACGGCGTGTTCAGCGCGCTGCCCTCCGCACTGACGGTGCTCGGGGCGAACGGCTCGACTGTCTACACCGAAAACCTGCAGGCAAAGGCGACGGAAGCGGCGCAGTTCTGCGAAGGCTACGCGGAACCGTGACAGACACGGGCTCGCTCAACCGCCGCCGTAGCTGACGCGCACCAGCGCCAGCCCGTGCGGGATCCTGCCGACGTGCGAGTGCGGGCGGCTGGCAGGGTAGTACGAGCCAGGCGCTATGCAGCTGCCACGACGACGCTGCACCCGTCGCCGTCGAACGCCTCCAGCGCGTTGCGCCGTGCCCGCTGTCCGATGAGCTGCGGCTCCCGGCCGGTGGGCGCGATGTCGATGGCCAACTCGATCCCAAGGGCATCGGCGAGACGCATGAGCGTCGGGAAGGTGGGGTTGTGCTCGCCGCTCTCGAGGCGCGCGATGGCGGGCTGGGTCATCTGCAGGCGCTTGGCGAGCGCGGTCTGGCTGAGGCTGTGCTCGGCGCGGTAGGAGATCACCTTCACCGCGACCGCTCGGGCGAGCGCGGTGCGCTCCCACTCGCGGCGGTACTCGGGGTCGGCGTCGAGGTGCTCGGCGAGCACCTCCTCGTGGGTCGGTAGGTCGGAGAGCTTCATCATGGGCTCCCAACTATACCAAACTTGTGATAGCTCGTGGGGCTATGGCTCGATCTCGGCGAGCCTGGTCTTTGCGGCTGCTATGGCGCGCTCGAAGCCTGCCTTGTCCTTCTGCGCAAGCTCGGCCGGGGTCATACCTCGCTCCTCGCGTAGCTGGCAGATCGCGCGGCCGAGCGCGAGCAGCAGCTTCCGGTCTTCCTCGGACGGCACGCGCCGGTTCATCGCTGCGAGCAGCTTCTCAAGCAGCGGGTTCTCCTCGGCCAGCAGCTCGTCCTCATCCGGGGCTATCAGGGTCCTCGACGGGCTCATACGTTGCTCCCTTCGGCTTGGGCTATGAGGTCAGCGAGCTGGCTTATGCGGGCCTTCGCGGTCGCGCGGGCCTCGTCGCTGACTTCCGGGTCTTCCTCGACGCTGTGCTCGGAGGCGATGCGCGTCAGCAGTGCTCGCAGCAGCGCGTCGTGGTGCTGGCGCTCGTCAACCTCGACGGCGGTGGGCCTCGATGGGGTCGATCCAGCCCACGACATCGAGCAGCGCCCGCGCGCCCTCCGCGCGCGCTAAAGAGCCGGCGACCCCGGCGCTGATGTCCGCGCGGTTGCGAGGCTCGATCAAGCCGCTGGCCTCATCGAATTGGCCGTGCAGGTCGAAGTACAGCCCGTCGCGCAGCAGCGGGACAAGCTCCTCGGGGATGACGATGGTCATGGTCTGCTCCGTTCCGGTTCGGCCGAAGGAGCCGCCCGGCGTAGCCATGACTGGACCCGCAGCCCGGAGAGCTACGGTGTCGAGGGTGGCATCCGAAGCGACGACTTCGGTTGTCCACGGGCCGGGCGGGCGCTTCCGACGCTCGCCCGGCCACATGATGTCTTTGGGGCGGGAGAGCAGCAGAGCCCGCGCCGAGCCGCAAGAGACAATTTGCTGCACGAGAGGCCGACGCGAGCCTCGCCCGGCAGCCGCGCGGGGCGGTTCGGAGTCGATGTCGCCTGGGACGCCGGTCCCTATGTATGGTATGGGGCCAGTGAGGGATACCACCGAGCCGCACGCCGTTTCATCCGGCGGTTCTCGCACCGGACTGTTGGCTCTGCTGCTGGGCGCTCTTGCGCTGGCACTGATGGCCGCCGCCGGCGCCTCCCCTCCCTCCGCGGGTGGCGATTTGGCGCAGACCGGCGAAGTGGTGATCGGCGTTTCCGGGGAAACGGTTCCCGGCAAGTTGCCTCGCTCGCGCATGGCTCCCGCGTTGCTGCGGCTGGGGTTCACCTCCGAGACACCGAGCACGCCCACAACCCCCGAACTCACCGCAATCACGCTCGAACTCTCCCGCAACCTCGCAGTTCAGACGATGGGTTTGCCGAGTTGCCCGATCGCGGAGCTCTACGAATCCTCAGATGCGGGGCAGGTATGCGCAGGATCGCTGGTCGGCCACGGCTCCGTGACCTCAGAAGTGACCCTTCCAGGACAGGCGCCCGCGACGATCGAAGGGCGCCTCTCGGCTTTCTATGACCTCGGGGAAGGCCAGCCCCGTATCCTTGCCCAGGTCACAAGTACCGGCGCTTTGCCACTCACCTACGTAATCCCATTCACGATCGACAAGACTCAAGGCGTCTACGGGACGATCCTATCGGTGGAGCACATGCAGTTCATCGTGGGCGAGTGCGCGCGAGGGCACCCAAACTGCTTCTCTCAGACCTACACATACAAGGGCATCTACGGACACATCTCGAAGTTCGAACTCACTCTTGACCGCCAATTCGTCCATGCAGGCAAGAGGACCAGCGTCGTGAGTGCCGATTGCCCCGCTCGCAATGGCTCATTGAGCGCGAGCTTCCCCCTCGTGAAGGTGGACCTCGCCTACCCCTACCCCGACGCGATCTCGCGGAGCCAGGTCGCAACCAGCCGGTGCGAAGTCTCAGCTCCGCGGCGCCGTCGCCGAAAGAGGTCGTAGAGCAGCAGCCGTCTTCGACTCCACAACGGCTTGCGCGCCGCCCGTCATGCGCTGCCGTCAAGCGATATCCACCCGCCCGGCAGCTGCACGGAGCGGTTGGACTTGAGATCGGTTGGCTCCCGGGTTAGGGGTGTACAAGAACGTTCGGGGGTTCCTGGCGCACCCAGCGTTCGAACTGAGAATCAATTGGCTTGTCGCACGCTTGGTCCAGAGCGTCTGCGACCTTTCCCGTTTCTGCCACCAGGGGACGTAGTTCCGACCCAAACAGGGGACGCGGCCCTGAGTAGTTGGTAAAGGGTGGCTCGGCGCTTACGTGCGGTAGCGAGGAGCAGTCCTGCCCAGGTGCGCCGTCGGCGAGGATGTCTACGTGCTGAGCGAATGCGGGTGTCGGCTCGGCGCTGCGGGCTTCGACGCGCAGCGTGATCGACGCGGGTGTTGGTGCTGAGGAGCCGCGCGGGAGACGGTTGACGACCACGACGAAGATGTGCCGTGGTGCATCGCACAGGGCAGCGGCCGCGACATACTGAAACCGGGTCGATCCTGTGGCGGTGACCCGCAGGCCAGCCGCGGACCCGCCGAGTGTCAGCGACGCCAGGGTGAAGTCGAATTGAGCGGGAACCGTGATCTGCACGATGTGGATGCGTGATCGCGCGGCAGCCGCGAGCGGGGGAGGCGGGGTCGCAGCGCGTTCACAGGGAGTTGATCATGCCGCCGCCGCACCCGGCGCTACCCCGAGGGCCACAACAGCGATGAGAGCCGTCCACCAGCGCACGCTAGAAGCATAACGGCCCACCATCTGCCACGGCTACAGGCCGTAGCGGGGTCAGAGGTGCGTTCGATGATGTCGGAGGTGGGGTTTCGGCTTCTCAGGCGCTGGTCTGATCCCGAGTGCTTGGCTGATCTCTTCGACCAAAGACCATCCTCCCCCTTCGAGCTCTGGCTCGGCCTTGCCGTCGATCGTCAGGCTCACGCGGCTGTGTAGGGTGTTGATGTCCGCAACGGCCAGCGGGGGGGCGTTCGGACTGGTGTAGAAGCTGAGCTGAGCGCTCCCGCCAGCGAACTCCAGCAGACAACACCCCCGCCGGCCAGGCTGGTTCACCCGGAGTTCGTTCAGCAGCGTCACGATCTTTTCGATCCGTGCGACGGAGGTGACACGCGAAGGCAGCCGTCTCAGGATTGTCAGTCGATTGAACTCTGGCCCCGACGAGCGCCTGGCCCAACTGTGAACGCTGATCGTGAGCAGGCGCGCGCCGGCGGGAATCCTCTCGGAGGCGGCGCGGGGGGTGATCCATACGACATAGGCGTCCACCCGCAACGCCGTTGACCCGTTCGCCAGCCGCACCGCGTCCACGACCAGCGTGCCGGGGCTTCCCGGCCACCTGAATCCCGAGAACGTGTTTTCAGGGACGTTTGGTCCCCCGAGGCCGGTGCCGGACTCCGACCGCGTGGTGCCGGGCGGGAGATGTGCGTAGATGTAGGCGAGCGTTTCGGCGGGGGTGACGGGGACGAGCCACCAGGCGTGCTCGTCCACCGCGTTGGGGGTCGGGGGCGGCCCGTACGCTGGATGGGCGAGCAGCGAGCCAGCTTCCGGTGGATCGGTCGAGGATTCACTCGACCCCGACGGCAGCGGGACCTCATTATCAGTGAGCATGGCTGCGGCGTCGGCCAGCGCTGATGACTCGCATTCGGGAGCGGCCCCTTCGCGCCCGTGCGCAGCGAGCGGACATTGGCTCGCCAGTTCGCTCGCGTAAGCGCTCCCAGCGGCAGCGACGAAGCTGATAGCCGCGAAAGTCGCGGCTATCAGCAGCGAGCAGGGTGTCATTGACCAGCGCCGCATGTCCCGCAGAGTGTAGTGCCGAGGATCGGCGTCCTCTCCAGCGGCAGCGCCTCGGCGCTTGGCGATGA
>DATMPY010000122.1:0-4876 GCA_035566955.1 Solirubrobacteraceae bacterium
CAACAGAGCGGCCCCGGAACCCGCGGCCCAATCCAGCGACCCCGGAACCGCGGCCCAACAGAGCGGCCCCGGAACCCGCGGCCCAATCCAGCGACCCCGGAACCGCGGCCCAACAGAGCGGCCCCGGAACAGCAAAAGGCGCCGCATGTAGCGGCGCCTTTTGCCTTGGGGGCCAAGCATCTGGCCCACCGTCAAACTTGATCTCTGAGTAGCAGTCGGCTTATTTCCAACCCATTTTCTACTCCTCTTCCTTATGGCTCATGGCCGCGGTGGGGGCTCGCGGCCCCCCGGCACTTACCTCTCCAGGACAACCGCACTACTCATATGAGTAGGTTTGCGGAGGATACTACCAGGACAAGGCGATTTGTTCATCTTGGACAACGTTCGCGTGGCTTTATGCAGGAAAAATTGCAAATAGAGGACTTTGCCCAAGCCGGATGAGGCCAATCTGGAGCACGGTGGGCACGCCAAGATCCGCCGCCAAGCCGCCTCGGCGGGGGCTTTTCGCGGGATCGGCGGGTCAAACGTCCACAAAGGTGCCCCGCGCTCAACTTCCCGTGGTATCCGGCCGAAACTCGACCTAAAGAGGCGCTCCCGGGGAGCTATCCCGGACGCCCACCCACCGCCACCATCCGCGGGCGGCCCTCCGGGTCGCCTTGCGGACCGGCCTTCGAATACAGAAGAGAGGACCCCTCCCATGCCCTTCGCACCCACCTCCCCCCACGCCGACCGCCAGTTGGTCTTCACGAGCTCCCAGGCGGCGCGCTACCTGGGGGTCTCCCTGGCGACGATCCGTCGCTGGGCGGACGCGGGCCACCTCGGTTGCTACCGCACCCCGGGGGGCCAGCGGCGCTTCTCACGCGAGCAGCTGGACAGCTTCGTGGACTCGCTCGACCGCACCAGCGACCTCGGGGCGCATCCGTCGGCGCAGCGGGCCGCCTGAGCCTCAGCGGCGACCGCCCGTCGGCCCTCAGCGCGCGAGGCGCCCGAACTTCTCGCGCAGCCTGCGGTAGAAGGAGGAGCCGGGGAGCTGGGCGATCGTGCCCACGTCGTGGACGAAGCGCGCGCGAATGCGCTCGTCGGCGGGTAGATCGCACACGGGGCGCCCGTCGACGGACACGTCGAGCGCCTCGCGAGAGCGGTTGTGGATGGTGATGGGGTCCCCCGGGGCGGCCACCAGCGCGCGAGCGGTGATCGAGTGGGGAGCGATGAACGAGACCACGAACCCCTCCACCCCCCACGCCATCACGGGGCCCCCGTTGGCGAGGTTGTAGCCGGTGGAGCCCGCTGGGGTAGCGAGCACGAGCCCGTCGCAGCGCACCGAGCCCACCTCCTCCCCGTCCAGGCCATAGGCGAGCTCGGCCACGCGCTCCCCCACGCGGCGGTGGATGGCGATGTCGTTGATCGCGATCTCCCGCCCATGGGGAGTCTCCAGGGCGATCCCCGGCAGGCGCAGCAGCTCGAAGCGGCCCTCGAGGGCACGGGCGATGCCCTCCTCGATCTCCTGGGGCTCCACAGTGGCCAGGAACCCGATCTCCCCGAAGTTGATGGCGAACACCGGCACCTGGGTGCCCGCGTACAGGCGCAGGGCCCGCAGGATCGTGCCGTCCCCGCCGAGTACCACGCAGAGCTCCTCCTCCGTGCCGATCCGCGCGTCCACCTCCACCCCGGGCCCCGCCTGGAGTCCGTGCTTGGCGGTCTCCTCGGCGTCGAAGCAGAGTGTGGTATCCGCCACGCAGGCCATCTCGATCAGCCGGCGCAGGGCCTCACGGGTTTCCTCGGTGCGCCTGTGGGTGAGAACCGCCACCCGCCGCGCACTCATGGCTCCTCCTGGAGCGCCATGCGCTCCACCTCCTCGGCGCTCTGGGCACCCCCCGCCCGGGTGGGCTCGGCGAGCCAGATGAACGTCTCGCGGTTGCCCTTGGGCCCGGGCAGGCCGGAGGAGCGGAAGCCCAGCACCGCGGGGGGGCCGCCGAAGTGAGTGTCGATGCTCCGCGCCGCGAGGCCCACCGCGAGGAGCGCCCCCCGCCGCGCCCCGGGGTCGCGCACGACCCCCCCTTTGCCGAGCAGCTCGCGGCCCACCTCGAACTGCGGCTTGACCAAGGCGAGCACGTCGTAGGGCTCCGCCAGGCACCCAAGCACCGCGGAGAGCACCTTGGCGAGGGAGATGAACGACACGTCGATCGTCGCCAGGTCGGGGAGTGCGCCAGCCTGGGAGGCCGCCCTTGCCTGTGGGGAGGAGACCTCGCTCGGCGGAGCCTCAGCGGTGAGCGCGGAGGAGATGGCGGGCTCCTCGTCGGCGCCCGCGGAGCGACCGGAGCCGGCCCGCGCCGGCGGGGCGAGGAGCATCGCGGGGGTGAGGGCGCGCGCGTTGGTGCGCTCCAGCACCCGCACCCGGGGATCGGTGCGCAGGCGATAGGCGAGCTCCCCGTAGCCCACGTCCACCGCCGTCACCTCCGCGGCCCCCCGCTGGAGCAGGCAGTCCGTGAACCCCCCCGTCGAGGCCCCCACGTCCAACGCCCGGCGCCCCTCCACGGCGATGGCCGTGCGCTCCAGGGCGTTCTCCAGCTTGATCCCCCCCCGCGAGACGAACCGCGGGGGCTCCCGCACGGTGAGCAGCGCGTCGGGGTCCACCAGCTCCCCCGGCTTCTGCGCCCGGCGGCCCCCGGCGCCCACGCACACCTCACCCGCCATCACCGACGCCGCCGCGCGGCTGCGCGAGGCGAACAGGCCCCGCTCGGCCAGCAGGGTGTCCAGACGCTGCTTGGGCACGCCCGGAAAGGTACCCCCTCCGGGGGACCACCGACATCGGCGACATCCGCCGCTCCCCAGGCCCCTCGCCTGGTGGCCGTTCGCGGACCCCACATCCCGGTGCTTTGCTCCGGGACGGCCCGGTCAACCTCGGTCCGTCCCCCCCGCGCCGCGGCCCGCAACGGAGTCCGGCATTAAAAGAAACGACCCGCCTGGGGAGGCGGGCCGTTTCGAGGGAGGAGGGATGCTGCTGTACTTCGGGTCTGGAGAAGATAATGCCCACTTTCCCCCCCTCTGTCTGTGAGAGTGATCACACTCGCCTAGTTCTTGCTCTACCGCTGGGGATTCTCGTGCCCGTGAGTAGCATCCGTGGTTTCTAAGGGACGCGCGGCAGGCCACAACGAACGCCTACCCGATCCCCGGAGGGGATCTCATCCAAAAAAGGCCTCTCGTGTCCGGGTCGCATGTGGTGGGTGGAACCCGTTGCCCTACGCCCCCACCGGAGCGGGATCCCAGTCGCGGATCAACGCCTGCACCCGCTCCGCTATCTGCCGCCCCGTGAACCCCACCTCCTCGTGCAGCAACGCTGGCTTGCCGTGCGTTATGTAGCGATCCGGCAGGCCCACCCGCAGGATCGGCGGGGCGCTCACACCCGTCTCGTTGAGGGCCTCCCACACCGCGCTCCCGAAGCCCCCCGCCAGCACCCCCTCCTCGACCGTCACGAGCAGGTCGTGCTCAGCGGCCAGCTGCGCGATCAGGCCCGCGTCGATCGGCTTGACGAAGCGCGCGTCGGCCACCGTCACCCCCAGGCCGTGCTCCCCCAGGAGCGCCGCCGCCTCCAGGGCCTTCTGCACGCCCGAGCCGTAGCCGATCAGCGCCACCCGCCGCCCACGGGCCGTGGCGGCCTGTGAGTCACCGCCCTCCACGAGGATCTCTCCGGTGCCGATCTCGATCGCCTCGGGCGCAGAGGGTATGGGCACGCCCACCCCCTCCCCCCGGGGGTAGCGCAGCGCGATCGGGCCCCCGTCGTAGAGCAGCGCGGTGCGCAGCATGTGCACCAGCATCGCCTCGTCGCGGGGGGCCATCAGCACGATGTTGGGCAGGCACCTCAGGTATGCGATGTCGAACGCCCCGTGGTGGGTCGGGCCATCGTCGCCGACGAGCCCGGCGCGGTCCATCGCGAACACCACGTTCAGCTTCTGCAGGCACACGTCGTGCACGATCTGGTCGTACGCCCGCTGCAAGAACGTCGAGTAGATCGCCGCCACCGGCTTGACCCCCTCGAGGGCCAGGCCCGCCGCGAACAGGATCGCCTGCTGCTCCGCGATCCCCACGTCGAAGTACCGCTCCGGCAGCGCCTTCTGGAGGATGTTCAGGCCCGTCCCAGAGTTCATCGCCGCCGTGATCCCCACCACCCTGGGGTCTCGTTCGCACTCCCGTACGAGCGCCTCTCCGAACACCTGGGTGTACTGCGGCGGAGGTCTCTTCACAACCCCATCCGCGGCGCCACCCTGCGCCGGTGCGGCGGTCTTGGTGGGGGAGCCGTTGAGGATCGACTTCGGCTTCGCCGCGTGCCACTTCTCCATCCCCTCCAGGCCCCCATCCTCCGCCGGGGCGAAGCCCTTGCCCTTGACCGTCGCGATGTGCACCACCACCGGGCGCTCCGCCGCCAGCGCCTCCCGCAGCGCCACCCGCAGCGCCCGCACGTCGTGGCCGTCGATCACCCCCATGTAGGCCCAGTCCAGTTCCTCCCACCACAGCCCCGGCGCCCAGAACGCCTTCAGCGACTCCTTCAGCTGCGGACCCAGGCGCTCAAACGCCGCCCCAATCCCCCCCGGCAGGCGCGCCAGGCCGCCCTCCACGCCCTCCCGCGCGTGCCACAGCTTGGGATTCAGCCGCACCCGGTTGAAGTACCGCGACAGCGCCCCCACGTTCGGCGCGATCGACATCCCGTTGTCGTTGAGCACCACCACCATCGGCGTCCCCATCCCCCCCGCCTGGCCGATCGCCTCGAACGCCACCCCCCCCGTCATCGCCCCGTCCCCGATCACCGCCACCACCTTGCCATCCCACGGGCCCCCCGGCCGGGGCCCGTCCGCCGTCCCCGGGCTCCGCTGCGTCGAGG
>DATMPY010000123.1:0-5149 GCA_035566955.1 Solirubrobacteraceae bacterium
CTTTCCCAGACTTGCGCAAGTGGCCCCGCCCAGCCTCTCCCAGACTGCGCAAGCTCCGAAGGACGAGGGATCGGAGCGTTCACCCGGGTGAACGCAAGTCGCGCACAACGGGCGGTTGTGGCGGCCCCGGGGCGCGCCCATCATCGCCGGAAAGGATCTAAGCCGGGATCCCCGAGCTTCCGCCATAGGCAACAGTGCCGGCGAGCTGACGGGGTCTCCCCATAACGGAACGTCTCACCCCCAAGGATGGAGATAGACAAAATGCCCGTTGATGCCCCGAACGTCCCCGATGGTCAGCTGATCGGGTTGCGCGCTCGCGCGACCCTCGACGAGTCCCCCGAGGCGATGCGCCAGGTGCGCCTTGCGATCGCACGCGCCAAGGAGGGCGACCGCGAGGCGTTGCGGTTGCTGTACGTGCGCTACTCCGAAAACGTCTACGGGTACGTGCGCAGCATCGTGCGGGACGAGAAGGAGGCGGAAGACCTCACCCAGCACGTCTTCCTGAAGCTGATGACCGTGATCTGCAAGTACGACGACCGGGGCATCCCCTTCTCCGGCTGGCTGTTGCGGTTGGCGCGCAACGTGGCGCTCGACCACCTGCGCCGGCGCCGGGCGACCCCAGCGGAGGAGGTGTACGGCGCGGATACCCACGTCGACGAGGCGTCGCTGGACCGTGCACAGAGCCTGCGCACCGCGCTCGACACACTGCCGGAGGAGCAGCGCAACGTGGTGGTCATGCGCCACGTAATTGGGCTCACCCCGCCGGAGATCGCCGCGCGGATGGGCCGTTCGGAGAGCTCGATCCACGGCCTGCACCACCGGGGCCGGCGGGCCCTGCAGCTGGAGCTGCGCCGCCTGGACTGCGCCCCCGCCACTGCTCTCGCGGCACGCTGAGGTCGCCGATGACCGGTGCAATCGCAGCCCATGAGCCCGTGCTCGCCGCGCGGGTGCCGTTCACGCGCATGGACCACGCCGACCCTGCGCTCCTGGAGGAGCTGTTGGGGACGGTGCGCGAAGTGGCGGAGTGCGGGGCGTTCACCCTGGGCCATCACGTGGAGGCGTTCGAGCGCGACTTCGCCGACTACTGCGAGACCGACTTCGCCGTGGGAGTCTCCTCGGGCACCGAGGCGCTCGTGCTCGCCTTGCGGGCGCTGGAGATCGGACCGGGCGACGAGGTGATCGTACCGGCCAACTCGTTCATCGCCACGGCGGAGGCCGTCAGCGCGGTGGGCGCGACCCCGCTGCCCGTGGACGTGGACCCCGACTCCCACCTGATCACCGCCGAGCTGATCGCCGCGAGTCTGAATCTGCGGGTGCGCTGTGCGATCCCGGTGCACCTGTTCGGGGCGACCGTCGACATGGACCCGATTCTCGAGCTCGCCCGCGAAGCGGGGATCCACGTGCTCGAGGACGCCTGCCAGGCGCACGGGGCGCGCTACCGCGGCCGGCGCGTGGGCACGCTGGGGGCGCTGGGCTGCTTCAGCTTCTACCCCGCCAAGAACCTCGGGGCGTGGGGCGACGGGGGCGCGGTGGTGACCGCGGTGCCGGAGCTTGCCGATCGCGTGCAGCTGCTGCGCTCGCACGGGGAGCGTCCCCGCTACCACCACCGCCTGGTCGGGGCCACCGCCCGCCTGGACGCGCTGCAGGCGGCGGTGCTGCGGCGCAAGCTCACCCGCCTGGATGGCTGGAACGACGAGCGCCGCAGGCTCGGCGCGCAGCTGCGCGCGCGGATCGCCAGCGCGGGGGAGGGGCAGGCAGGAATGGACGGGGCACTGGGCGGGCAGGCAGGGATGGACGGGGCACTGGGGGGGCAGGCAGGGATGGACGGGGCACTGGGGGGCCAGGCAGGGATGGACGGGGCACTGGGGGGGCAGGCAGGGATGGACGGGGTACTGGGGATGGCCGCCGAGGGTGGGCGTCGTTCGCCGGAGGGTTCGGCGGGCAGCGCCAGCGCTCTCGCGGTGGACCCCGTCCATCTGCCGTTCGCGGGGGCGGACCACGTCCACCACCTGTTCGTTGTGCGCTGCGCCCAGCGCGACGAGTTGCGCAAGCACCTCGCCGAGCGAGGAGTCGCCACGGGCATCCACTACCCCGTGCCGATCCACCGTACCGCGGCCTACGCCGATCTCGGCCTCGGTCCCGGCAGTCTTCCGGTGAGCGAGGCGCTGGCGGAGCGGATCTGCTCGCTGCCGATCTTCCCGGGTATGAGCGAGGCCGAGCTGGAGCAGGTGGCGGGGGCCGTGGCGGCCTTCACGGGGACGCCCGCCGCACAGGACCCGCAGCGTCTCCCGCGGGGTGCGCCTCTTCCCGCGCACGGTACGCCCCCTGCCACGCGGGGTACGCCCCCTCCCACCCGGGACACCCGTCCTTTCGCAGAAGACGCACCCGCCGGCCGGCGTTGATGCTGTATATGGACACGATGTCGATCAATGCCGGGGGGTGTATGAGCGATGCGCGGTGATTGGGGCCAGCAGTCGAGTGGAGAGGCCTCGCGCGGTGATTGGGGCCAGCAGTCGAGTGGAGAGGCCTCGCCGGGCGGATCGGAGGGCGCCGTCACCCGGCCTGCCCCGATCGGCGTGGCGGTGGTGGGCTGCGGCTACTGGGGTCCCAACTTGGCCCGCAACGTCGCCGACAGCTCCGATCTGCGGCTGGGTGCGCTGTGCGACCGCGATCCCGCCCAGCTGCGGTTTCTCGCCGAGCGCCACCCCCAGGTGCGGGCGGTCCCCGAGCTCGACGAGGTGCTGTGCGACGAGACGATCGAGGCCGTGATCTTCGCCACCCCCCCGCAGACGCACCACCCGCTCGTCAAGCGCGCGCTGCAGGCTGGCAAGCACGTGCTCGTCGAGAAGCCGCTCGCCACCACCCTCGCCGACGCCTACGAGCTG
This sequence comes from Solirubrobacteraceae bacterium, assembly GCA_035566955.1. Classification (GTDB taxonomy): domain Bacteria; phylum Actinomycetota; class Thermoleophilia; order Solirubrobacterales; family Solirubrobacteraceae; genus Palsa-744. The sequence continues at coordinate 2,886 of DATMPY010000123.1, forward strand.
GCCGACCTGGCGCAGGCCGAGGAGCTCGTGCTGATGCCTGGTCACACCTTTCTCTACAGCCCCGCCGTCAACACCGTGCGCGATCTCGTCCGCGACGGGACGATGGGCGACATCCACTTCGTCACCTCTTCGCGGATGAACCTCGGCAAGTACCAGAGCTACGGGGTCGTCTGCGACCTCGCCCCCCATGATCTCTCGATCCTCATGTACTGGCTCGACCAGCCCATCGTCGAAGTCGCCGCGTCCGCCAGCAGCGTGATCGCCCAGGGGGTGCCCGAGACCGCGTTCCTCACGCTCACCTTCGCCGGTGGCACCACCGCCAACGTGCAGCTCTCGTGGCTGGCCCCCCGCAAGGTGCGCCAGATGATCATGGTGGGCAGCAAGCGCATGGTGCAGTACGACGACACCGCCGCCGACGAGCCCATCCGGGTATACGACCGCGGGATGGACGTGCAGCCCGCCACCACCTTCGGGGAGCACCAGCTGATCTACCGCTCCGGCGACGTGGTGATCCCCCGCGTCGACGCCCAGGAGCCGCTGCGCCTGGAGCTCGAAGACTTCGCCAATGCGATCCGCACCGGCGCCAAGCCCCGCTCGAACGTGGAGCTCGGCATCAGGATCGTCGCCGCCGTCGAGCTGGCGGAAGCCTCGATCCGCGACAACGGCATACCGCTCGCGGTCGCCCCGCGGTTGGCGCGGGCCGCCGCGTAAGCTCGTAGGCTGCGACTGACGTAGAGTGCCGGCGATGCCGAGGGCCGCAGCCCGACTGCGCGAGCTGGTTCAGCGTCCCCGGATCCTCAAGTACCGGGCGCTCTCCACCTGCCGACGTGTGAGCGGCGCCCCGATCGTGCGTCAGCCCGTGCTGCTGTTGGGCCCGGGCGCGATCGTCTTCGGCCGCGACGTGGAACTCGGCTGGCCCACCTCGCGGTCGTTCCACACCGGCTACTGCCACCTCGAGGTCAGCAAGCCGGGCGCGGCGATCGAGATCGGCGACGGGGCGCAGATCAACAACGACGTCTTCATCAAGAGCGAGGGACCCGGCGTGCGCATCGGCGCCCACGCGCTGCTCGGGTCGGGTGTGACGATCTACGACAGCGACTTCCACGACCTGCACCCCCACCGCCGCCGCGGCGGGCAGCCCCGCATGGGCGCCGTCGAGCTCGGCGAGAACGTGTTCGTCGGCGACGGTGTCACGATCCTGAAGGGGGTGAGCGTCGGCGCGGACTCGGTGATCGGCGCCGGCAGCGTCGTGACCGCGTCGATCCCCCCCGGGGTGATCGCCGCGGGCAACCCCGCACGCGTGATCAGGGCGCTCTGAGCAGGTGCGCGCGGCTACGCGCGTGGTGTTCGCTGGCGGCGTGGTCGCGGGGCAGGGATGCCCCGCGCGCCCATGCCCTGGCGGCGAGATCACCTACGCGGACGACCCCAATATCTACTCCAATCCAATCCCTCCCCCAGAAGATCGGCTCCCCGAGCCCGTTAACTAGACGGTATGGGTAGGGGCAGCTGTGGATGCAACAGCCGTGGTAGCGTGTCGCGGCTCCGTCCTCGCGGACAGCACGTCACAGTGGCTCAAAGGTGAACCGGAGCCAACAAAGGGGCCGACGATGAGCGAAGGGGTTGTAACAGGGCAACGGCAGGCGCGCGCCCCCAAGAGGCTCGCGCGCCATCTGAGCGGACGGGCTGGCAGCCGTGCGGGGCGGACTATCCGCGTCGCCGTGGCATGGGTTGCCGCCGTGCTCGTCCTGGGGCTGCCCGCGGCGGCGTTCGCCGAAGCGCCCGCCACGATCTTCGGCTCCGCCACACCCGCCACGATCAACTCGGGCGACATACATTCGGTCGTGCTCGGCGTGAAGTTCAGCTCGGAAGTGGCGGGCTCCGTGACCGGCATCCGCTTCTACAAGGCCACCGCCAACACCGGCACGCACATTGGCAGCCTCTGGAGCGCGAGCGGGACGCTGCTCGGGTCGGCCACCTTTGCCAAAGAGACCGCGTCGGGCTGGCAGCAGGTCAGCTTCGCCACCCCGGTGGCGATCGCCGCCCACACCACCTATGTCGCCTCCTACCTCGCGCCCAAAGGGGACTACTCCGACACCGCCTCCGGCTTTGCCGCCGCGGGCGTGAGCAATCCCCCCCTCACCGCCCTCGCCAACTCCACCAGCGCAAACGGCGTGTACGCCTACAGCGCCACCAACACCTTCCCCACCAGCGCCTACAAAGCGACCAACTACTGGGTCGACGTCGACTTCGTCCCCACCCCCACC
>DATMPY010000124.1:0-15549 GCA_035566955.1 Solirubrobacteraceae bacterium
GGGGTCGATCTTGTGGATCCCCTCGTAGTGGACCTGGACCTCCAGTTCCTGGGACCAGCAGCGGTAGCAGCGTAGCCAGCTGCGGGCGGTCGTCTCCGAGGCGGAACTCTCCATGCACCCATTGTATGCAGGGCCGTGGCGGCACGAGAGCGGACGGGCCTGAGGTCGCCTCCGCCGCACCTCTGTCGAGCTCATGGGCCCGGGGCGATTGGGGTGGGAAACGTCACGCTGGGCGAGCACAACCCGGGCGTGGATCCGCCGCCCGTCGAGCGGCGGGTCAGCGGCGGTGCTTGTGCTTGTGGTGCTTCTTCGGCCTGAGATGCACCTTCACGGTCGTGGTGCTGAGGAGATGCGTGGTGGTGCCGGCGGGCGTGAACTCGAGCGTCAGCTTGACCCTCAGCGACTTGCCCTGCTTGAGCGCCGCCAGTGCTTTGGCGCTTGGTTTGAGCTTGAGCTTGTACTTGCCGGCTGAGGGGATGGTGAGCTTCACTAGCCCATACTGGATGGGGGCGTTGTTGACGCACTTCTTGCCCTTCTTGACATAGCCTTTCTTGCACTTCCGACCCTTGCCCTCCTTGGCCGTGAATGCGGTGGGCTGGCTCAGCAGGTTGGCCGGCAGGCCGTGGAAGCTCGCCGCTTCCGCGCCTTCGCTCACCTCCCCCGACAGTTCGGCTTCGCCCGCCTCGGGGAATTCCAGTTCATCTTCGATTTCGCCGCCTTCTTCGTTGATGATGACGGTCTTGGGGACCGGTGGAGAAGTCGGTGGCGCGCTGACTATCGGTTTTGGAGCGGGAGGTGGTGGGACCGTCTTCTTTTTACACGGCGTCGTCGCCGTGCGTTCGGTGTCGGGCGGGCAGGGCGGTATGCCTTCCGCGCTTTCTTTGATGATCGCCGCCAACTTCGCGTCGAGCGTTTTGGCGCCTTCGTCGGCGGTTATCGCCTGCCCGCCTGTGGCGGCGGCCCAGTATTCCCAGTAGTGGATGTAGTTTTCGCTTTCAGACTCGGCCGTGTGGAAGTAGTCGACCATCGCCAGCGGCTTTTCTTCGGCGCCCAGTTTCTGCAGGGTCTTGTGGAACTCCAGGGATTCCCCTGCTTTCCACTGGGTTTCCTGGATGCCGAACTTGCCAGGCGATTCTTCACCTGTGGCGAACGGGTTCTCCAGCCAGAATTCCGGGGGTATGCCTTCGTCGACATTGGGGGTGTGCGGGACGTTGTCCGCGATCAGGACGATCTCGTGCCTGGCGCCGGCGCGCCATTTGACCTGCGGGTTGGTCGCGGTCTCATACAGGGCTCGACCGTATGCTTCCGGCAGGTCGCCGCCGCTGTGCGCCACCTCGCTTTCCGACAGTTTGTTGATCGCTTCTTCAACTTCTTTCTCATCCGAGGTCAGCGGCTGCCACAGGTGCCACGGTTTTTCAGCGTCTTCTGCATATTCTTGTTCTGTCAGAAAGGATTCCAGCGGCTGGCCGAAGTACCCGGGGATGTCTTCGACGTTCGCGACCCCGAACTCGGCGTTGGGGAGACTGGCCTCGGTGTTGGCGACGAGGGTCTTGATTTCTTCTTTCGCTTCCGTGAGCACCCCTTCCATCGACCCGCTGGTATCGAAGATGAACATGACGTCGGTCTTTTCAGGCGCCGCCGCGTCTGCGCGTGCAGTCGACATCGCCAGCGAGATCGCCAGTGCCAGCGCTGACACCCCGATCAGGGCGAGGAGCCTTCCCCGCCAGCCCATGACCCAGCCCTGCTCACCCGCACTCATCATCGATGCCTCCAGTCGACGCCTGCGCTCGGAGCGCGCCATGCTAGGGCATCGATCGGCAGAAGCGCCCTGTCGCTACTCGATCCCGGCCCGCAGCGTGGCCTCGAAATCGGTCTTCGGGATCGGCCCCACGCACGGCGAGGTCGCCCCCGCGGCGCGGTAGCGGTCGAGCCCAGCACGCACAGCCGCGTCGTCGCCGACCGCGGTCAGCTGCTCCAGGAAGCGCTCGGAGATTGCGGCCTGCATCTTTTCCACGTCCCCCGCGGCGGCGTCGAACGCCTCGATCTCGGCGCCGAAGCCCGAGCGTTCGAGCATCGCGCGGTAGAAGGGCAGGCCGAAGTAGGGCAGCAGGTCTTTGCGCATCGCCGCGTGGGGCTCGGCGGGGTCCTCGACCAGCGCGGCGGGCACCGCGGGTACCACGTCGAAGCCCTCCAGCGGCTTGCCCGCGCGTTTGCGCCCGGCGGTCACCTCGGGGATCACCACGTCGCGGATGTAGTCGGGGCAGCACAGCCACAGCAGCACCCCGTCGGCCACCTCGCCGGCCAGGCGCAGCATCGCGGGGGAGAGGGCAGCCACGTAGATCGGCAGCTGGGGGCGCAGATCGAGGCCGAACAGGCGAAAGCCGGTATGCCACTTCTCGCCCTGGGGCGGGTCCTCGCCACGCAGGATCGCGCGCACGATCGCCACGTATTCGCGCATCTCGTGCACGGGGCGGTCGATGCTCTGCCCGTGCCAGCCCTCCACGACTGGGCGGTGGGAGACTCCGAGGCCGAGCGTCAGGCGCCCACCGGAGAGCACGTCGATCGTGGCCGCCGTCTGGGCCATCGTGGCGGGGGTGCGGGTGTAGATCGGCACTACCCCTGTGCCCACCCGGATCCTGCTCGTGGCGGCCGCGTAGGCGGTCAGGACCGTCAGCGACTCCCAGCCGGCGATGTGGGTCACGTACACCGACTCGTAGCCCAGGGACTCAGCGAGCTTGACTCGCTCGATCGCGCCCTCGATCGAGCGGCCCGGCGAGATGAAGCAGCCCGTGCTCACGCGGGCAGCATAACGCCCACGCCCAGATCGACTCTCCTACCCCTGGCTTTCGAGAGCCCAGTGAAGGGTGGTCGCATTGAGGGAAGGGTGCTGGCCGATCGGTGGAACGATCGTCAATCGGTACACGACCGATCGAGGACGCGGACCGATCGGAGATCGGCCAGCGCCGGCGATCGGACGTCAGCGCTTGAGGAGCACGTACATCAGACTCAGCGCGAACCCGATCTGCCCAAACGCGAGCGCGGTGCCGAGGTTGACGGCGCCAAGCGCCCCGGCGAGGGCGCTGGCGGCGATGAACGCTCCGAGCGTGATCAGCAGGTCACGTGCCATCTCAGCGCGTCATTCTCTCCTCCAGCGCTTTAAGGAGCGCCGCCTCGTCCAGCTTGGGATCCTGCTCTGCCAGCCAACCCTCCGCGGCGCGCCGCCCGCCGAGGGCGCGCAGGCCGCGCTCGCCGTGCTCGACGATGAAGTCCGTCAGCGCTCCCCCGCGGCGCGCACGCAGGCGCCGGGCGGGGATGTCGATGCGCGCGCGGTGGTCCGCGATGGCCTGCATGAGCTCGTCGACCCCGCTTGCGGGGGGCAGCGAGGAGACCGCGATCACCTGCGTGGAGCGCCGGCCCAGGGAGCGCAGCGCGGCGCTGAGGTCGCGCCGGGCGCTGAGCGCCACCTGGCCGAGGTCGGCCTTGGTGACTACCAGCACGTCGGGGATCTCCATGATCCCCGACTTCAGGAACTGCAGCACGTCCCCCGAGCCGGGCTGCACGATCACCGCGACCGTGTCCGCCACCTCCGCCACCTCGGTCTCCGCCTGGCCCACTCCCACCGTCTCCACCACCACCACGTCGAAGGCCGCCGCCAGCGCCTGGGCCGCCGCGCGGGTCCCCCACGCGAGGCCCCCCAACCGCTCCCCGGCGGCGGTCGAGCGGATGAACACCCCGCGGTCGGCGGGGTCGAACTCGATCCGCGCGCGGTCTCCGAGCAGCGAGCCCCCGGAGCGGCGCGAACTGGGGTCCACCGCGAGCATCGCCACGGTGCGGCCCTGACCACCCGCGTCGTGGGGGGTGCCCCGCCAGGCGCCGAGCAGCGCGGAGAGCAGCGTCGACTTCCCGGCGCCGGGGGGTCCGGTGACACCGATTATGTGTCCCAGCGCCTCGCCCCCGAGCGCGGCGGGGGAGACCTCTCTCAGCAGCGCCCGCGCCTGCTCGCGGTCGGCTGGGGCGGTGCTCTCCAGCAGGTTGAGCGTGGCGGGCGCCGCGCTCAGATCGCGCTCGCGCAGCCTTGCTCCGAGTTGCGCGCCGCCGGTCACGGCGTGGCTCGCCGATCGTCCAGGTGCAGGCGCGCCCGGTGGCGAGGGGTCCGACGCGGCGGGAGGCAGGTCACGGCTTCGGAGAGCGCCTACACCGTGGCGACCGCGCCGTTGCGCTCGCCGACCAGCTCCACGATGTCGGCGATGATGCGGGTGAGATCGAAGTCCTTCGGCGTGTAGACCGCCGCCACGCCGGCCTGCCTGAGCGGGGCGACGTCCTGCTCGGGGATGATCCCGCCCACCACCACCGGCGCGGTGACGCCGACCTCCTGCAGAGCCTCGATCACCGCGGGGATCAGCTCCCGGTGCGAGCCGGAGAGGATCGAGAGGCCGATCACGTGCACCCCCTCCTGCAGCGCCGAGGCCGCGATCTGGGCGGGGGTCAGGCGGATGCCTTCGTAGACCACGTCCATCCCCGCGTCGCGCGCGCGCACGGCGATCTGCTCGGCGCCGTTGGAGTGCCCGTCGAGGCCGGGCTTGCCCACGAGGATCTTCGGCCGCCGGCCGATCCGCTCGGCGAGCGCCGCCACCTGCTCGCGCAGCTGGGCCAGCTCCCGCGCGGCCGCGCCGCCGTCGGCGTCCCGCGCGTCGGGGTCCTGCGCGGGGGCGCCGCTCGCCTCGCCGACGCCCGTGGGGGCGCGGTAGCTGCCGAACACCTCGCGCAGCGTCCGCGCCCACTCGCCCGTGGTGGCGCCCGCGCGGGCGGCGGCGATCGTGGAGGCCATCAGATTCTCGTCGGGCACCTGCGCCGCCCGTGCGAGCTCGGCGAGGGCCGCGTCGACGGTCGCTTGGTCGCGCTCTGCGCGCCAGCGGCGCACCGCCTCGATCTGCTGCGCCTCCACCGCGGGATCGACCACGAGGATGCCGGGGCGGGCGGGGTCCGATTTATCGGCCGTGAGGGGGGACTCCTCGCTCTCGGCGAAGCGGTTCTGGCCCACCACCACCTGCTCGCCGGACTCGATCCGGCGCAGGCGCTCGCGGTGGGAGTCCACCAGGGCGGCCTTCATGTAGGGGACCGCCTCCACCGCCCCGCCGTGCTCGGCGACCACCGCCATCTCCGCGCGTGCTCCCTCCAGCAGCTCCGCCACCAGGCCCTCCATCACCTTCGAGCCCTCGAAGATATCTGGGTACTCGAGGATGTCCGTCTCGTACGCCAGCACCTGCTGGATGCGCAGCGACCACTGCTGGTCCCACGGGCGCGGGAGACCCAAGGCCTCATTCCAGGCGGGCAACTGGATCGCCCGCGCGCGGGCGTCGCGCCCGATCGTCACCGCCAGCGCCTCCAGCACGATCCGCTGCACGTTGTTCTCCGGCTGCGCCTCCGTGAGGCCGAGCGAGTTGACCTGTACCCCGTAGCGCAGCCGCAGCAGCTTCGGGTCCTCAACTCCGTAGCGCTCCCGGCCCAACTCCTCCCAGAGGATTCCCATCGCGCGCAGCTTGGCGTGCTCCTCGACGAACCGCACCCCCGCGTTGACGAAGAACGAGATCCTGCCGAAGACCTCTGCGATACGCGTGGGGTCACCGTGCGATATCCGCGCGGAACTCGATGAGGAGGGGTCCGACCGAAGCCGGGAGACACTCGCCTCCGGCTCGCATCCCCGTTTCGGCCAGCCGGCCTCCGGCCGGCTGCGCCACCCTCCTGGCGGCCCTCCGGGCAGGGTTCCCATCCTTTCTTGAACGGCATCGAGGACGGCGATCGCATTGCTCATCGCATACGCGATCTCCTGCACCGGGGTCGCGCCGGCCTCCTGCAGGTGGTAGGAGCAGATGTTGATCGGGTTCCACTTCGGCACGTGCTCGACGGTGTACGCGATGGTGTCCGCGATCAGCCGCATCGAGGGGGCCGGCGGGAAGGCGTAGGTGCCGCGTGCTAGGAACTCCTTGATGATGTCGTTCTGGGTGGTTCCCTGGAGCTGCTCTTGGGGCACGCCCTGGGTCTCGGCGGCGACGATGTAGAGCGCCAGCAGCCACGCCGCCGTGGCGTTGATCGTCATCGAGGTGTTCATCTCCTCCAGCGGGATGTCCTCCATCAGCGCTTCCATGTCCCCCCGGTGGGAGACCGGCACCCCGACCTTGCCCACCTCCCCGCGCGCGAGCTCGTCGTCGGGGTCATAGCCCGTCTGGGTGGGTAGGTCGAACGCGACCGACAGCCCCGTCTGGCCCTTGGCGAGGTTGCGCCGGTAGAGCTCGTTGGAGGCCTTCGCCGTGGAATGCCCCGCGTAGGTGCGCATCATCCACGGGCGGTCCCGCTCGGGCAGGCGGTGCGCCAGTGGGAGCTCGTTCTCGGGCAGGCGGTGGGTCGGATCGCCGCTCACGTCTTCAATTGTAGGGTTCGCGTGTGCTCCGGAGGGCTCTCACAGGCAGGCGCATCCTTCGCGCCCTGGTGGTGCTGGCTGGAATCGTGCTGATTCTCAACTGGACCTGGGGCCGCCTGCCCGCCACGCCGCGGCCGACCGGCAGCTTCGTGCAGCTCGCCGGCGTCAAGGTTCGCTACCTGGAACGGCCCGGCGCCGAACCCGCGGTGCTGCTGATCCACGGCCTGCCCGGCACCGCGGAAGATTGGAGCGAAGTCACGCCGCTGCTCGCGGGCCGGCGCACGATCGCGATCGACCGGCCGGGGTATGGCTTCTCGACTGGCGGGTACTTCCCCTTCGCCCGCCAGCTCCAGGCGGTCCAGGAAGCGATCGACAAGCTCCACCTCGGGCGCCCGATCCTCGTGGGGCACTCCTACGGGGGGACGATCTCTCTCGGCTTCGCCGAGCGCCACCCCCGCGAGGTGCGGGGGCTCGTGCTCGTGGACGCCGCGGCCACCTGCACGCGCCTCGGTGGCTTCGAGCGTGCACAGACGCAGGTGCTGAAAGTGCTGCAGCTGCCCGTGGTGCGCCAGATCGCCGACGTCACGTTCTCCCAGCTGCTGCTCACCGTAGCCGCGAAACAGGGCGACGGCGAAGCGTTCGACCCCTTCCCCGTCGCGCCCGCCCACCTCCATCGGGTGCTCGCGCTCAACATGAAGCACGGCAACCTCGAGGCCCTCGCCGGCGAGCGGCTGGCCGCCAACGGGGTCGTCGCGGAAGTCAACCGCGGCCTGCACGGGATCAACGTGCCCGCGGTCGTGATCCAGGGGGCCGCCGACGAGCTCGTCAAGCCGCAGTGCGGGCGACGCCTGGCCGCGGCGCTCCCGAACGCGCGGCTGGAGATGGTGAGCGGCGGGCACATGGCCCCCTACGACCACCCCCAGGCGATCGCCGCCGCCGTCCAGGGCCTGGCCGGATCTCGTGTTTACGTAGGGCCTATGGACCTTTATCCTGCGCGTTGATGACCGAGACGATCGAGCTGCCGCGCACGGGCAGGCCGGGGGGCGGGCTGGGGGGCTCCTGGCGTGTGATCGTGCGCAACGACGACCACAACACCTTCGACCACGTGGCCCGCACGCTGGCCCGCTTCATCCCCGGGGTCACGCTCGAGCGTGGCCACCAGCTGGCCAACCAGATCCACAGCAGTGGCCAGGCGATCGTCTACAGCGGGCACAAGGAGCCCGCCGAGCACTACTGGGAGCAGCTCAAGGGCGCCGGCCTCACGATGGCCCCCCTGGAGAGGTGTTGAGTCTCAGACCTCGGTGACCTGGGCGCCGTTGCCGTGGCCGTTGCCTGCGGGGGCTGGCGTCCAGGCGACCTCCTCGGAGACGCCCCCGGAGGCGGTGAGGTCCCACCAGCCGTAGAGCACGGGGACCTGGTACCAGCTGGAGTGGCGCGCCCGGAAGTCGATCATCTCCGGGCCTTCCCAGTAGCGCTGCCAATCGGCGTACTCGGCAAAGTGGGCCAGCTGCTGGTAGCGGTAGCGGTCGTCGCGCTGGCGGTAGACCGCGTAGGAGCTGGCGCGGTAGCGCAGGGCGAGCGCGGCGACCTCGTTCAGCGCCTCCCCAAAGCCCTCCGCGCGAAAGCCCGTGGCGTACCAGGGCACAATCACCGTGCCGTTGCCGTTCTCGGCCATCTCAGCCTCCTACCTCCGCGTGGATCGCGCCGGGCCCCTCGGCGGTCTTGCCGAGCCCCTCGGCCTCTGCGCCGACGAGAATGGAGATCTTTCCGAGGTGCTTGTTTTCGAGCATCAGCTGGTGGGCTTCGGCGACGCCCTCGAAGCCGAGCGTGCGCCACAGCACCGGGCGGATCTGGCCGCTGTCGATCAGCTCGTTGGCCTTCGTGCACTCGTACGCGTTGGCGAAGTGCGAGCCAAGGATCTCCTTCTGCTTCATCCACAGGTAGCGCACGTCGAAGTCGAGGTTGAAGCCGGTGGTGCCGGCGCAGATGACGACCTTGCCGAAGGTCTTGACGGCGAACACCGAAGTCGGAAACGTGGCCTGCCCCACGTGCTCGAAGACGATGTCGGGGGCGTCGCCGAGAATCTGCTTGACGCGCTTGGCGAATTCGCGGGAGACTCCGAAGCGGGCCTTCTCCTCTTCGGGGGTCTCGCCGCCCTTGCGCATCATCCCGGCGAACTCGGCGCGGTCGATGAAGTCCACGGCGCCAAGGCGCTTGACGAGGGCCCCCTTCTCGGCGGAGGAAACCACGCCGACACAGTGGGCGCCCGCGGCCGCGCAGAGCTGGGTAGCGAACACCCCGAGGCCCCCGGCGGCCCCCCAGATCAGGACGTTCTGCCCGGCCTGGAGCTTGCAGCGGGTGATCAGCATGCGGTAGGCGGTGAAGTACACGAGGCCGTATGAGGCGGCCTCCTCCCAGGTCAGCGCGGCGGGCTTGGGCAGCAGCTGCTGGGCCTGGACTTTGGTGAACTGGGCGAAGGAGCCCCACGTGGTCTCATACCCCCAGATCTTCTGGGAGGGGGCGGCCATCGGGTCGAGGCCGTGGACCTCGGGGTCCTCGTAGGAGGCCTGGTTGCAGTGCACCACGACCTCGTCCCCGGGCTTCCAGCGAGTCACGCCGGGGCCGACCTTCCACACCACGCCCGACGCGTCGGAGCCGCCGATGTGGTGCCCGAACTCGGGGTGGTCGCCGTAGCGCCACACACCCACCGGCTTGCCGAGGGCGGCCCACACGTTGTTGTAGTTGACCCCGGCGGCCATCACCCGCACGATCACCTCGAACGCGCCGGGCTCGGGGACCTCGATCTCCTCGATCTGGAAGGCGTCCTTCGGTTCTCCCTGGCGCTCCTCGCGGATCACCCATGCGGCCATCGTCTTGGGCAGCTCGCCGGGCTCGGCGTCCACCTCGGAGATTTGCTTCAAATCGATTGCCACGGCGCTTGCCAACCTCATTTGTCGGGGACGGAGACTTCGAAGGCCAATCCTATCCCCACCCGCCGCGCCGCGCTACGCTCCACTAGGAGATGCCCGAGCCACAGCCACCGGAGGAGTCCCAGCAGGGCCCGAACATCATCATGCCCCCGGAGGAGTTCGCGGGCAGGTGGGCCAACGCGGCGTCGATCGCGCGCACCCCGCACGAGTTCACGCTGGACTTCCTGCGCATCGGCCCGCAGGGGCAGCAGGGGATCGTGGTCTCGCGCGTCTCCTTCTCGCCGCTGCTTGCAAGCCAGCTTGTGGACCTTCTGAACGAGCAGTGGCAGGCCTACACTCAGGAATCGGGAGTTCCGACCGAAGACGATAGAGATGACTGAACGCAATCCCTTCGAGGACGGCCGCAAGAAGCTGGAGCGCACGGGGCTCAACCTCAGAGCACCCAACGTGAACAGCACGTTCGACACGCCCCCGAGGCCGGACGCGCTCAAGGCGCAGAAGGCGGCCATCCGCAAGCACCTGCACGAGCGGCGCTTCGGGGGGGAGCAGCCGGGAACGCCTTAGCGAACGACGCCCGGTGGGCGGACGGACATATATAGTTTTGAAGTTGCGTATAACGATCGTTAGACGCACGTCGGATTTTTGTTGTCCGCTCAGCTGCTGGCCGCTCAGCGAAACGGCAGCTCGGCAACCTCGGCGCTGACGCCGTGCTCGCCCACCGCCACGGTGTCCCCCGGCGCGGCCTCGCGGCGTACGAGGGCGAGCGCGATGGGCCCCAGCCGGGGCGAGTCGACCACGCTTGCGAGATGCCCAACCGGGCGCTCGCCAAGCCGCAGCTCCTCGCCGGGCGCGGCAGGCAGGGAGGGCCCCGTGGGGGGCGCAGGCCTCGACAGCCGCAGCTCCTCGCCGGGTGTGGCAGGCAGGGAGGGCCCCGTGGGGGGCGCGGGCCTCGACAGCCGCAGGCCGCGCAGGTGGCGGTTGGGCTTGCCCCTGTAGTGCAGCCGCGCGACGGTCTCCTGGCCGACGTAGCAGCCCTTGGTGAAACTCACCGCGCGCTCGTTGAGGCCCGCCTCCTGGGGGATGACGCCGTTATCGAGATCCAAGCCGTAGCGGGGTCGCCCGCGCTCGACGCGCACGATCTCGGCGGCGGCCTCGCTCGCGGGGTGGGCCCCGGCGTCCAGCAGAGCGTTTCGGACCACATCGATATCGGTGGCGTCGCAGAGCGCATCAACGCCGTCCGCGGTGGCGATCAAACGTACGGGCGCCTCTGCGATGTGGGCGGCTAGGTGGAGGTGCTCGGCCTCTGGGATCGGCTGGTCCGGTTGGCCGATCCCGGGTCGGTCGGTCGCTCGCTGTGCCACCTCATGGCTGTGGGGGCCGATCAGGGAGAGCAGCCCGCACTCCAGGGTGCGCTTGTGAAGATCGACCTCGTAGCCGACTCTGTAGCGGCGAATCATGTCGAACAGCGCCTGCAACGCCATGCGCTCGGTGTCCAGCAGCAGTTCGCTCGGAGGTTCATCGCGGTCCAGGCCGACCGCGAGGATGCGCAGGTCTCCGAGCATCTTGCCCTTGTTGGTGAGGAACGCCGCGTAGCGGCCCTCGCCGGGGCGCAGGTCGGCGAGCTCGTTGGTGACCTGTCCGTTGAGGAACTCCACAGCCCCCGGGCCGGTGAGGGCGAGCTTGCCACGCTCGGAGCGGTCCACCAGCCCGCAGCGCTCTGTCAGCGCCCGGTAGTCGCCATGGAGGCGATCGGTGTCGGTGGCGGCCATGTCGAGGAGGATAGGACCCGTGGCGAGATACCAGCGGCTCGTCCCGCTACGCTTCCGGGGCGATGGGTCTCGCAGACACCTTCCAGAGGATCGTGGATTCGCTGCCCGACGACTGGACCGATCTGGAGCTCGATCTGCGGATCGCGGACGAGTCGCGTTACGTGGAAGCGGCGGTGTATCTGGTCACGTGCAACGCGCGCCCGTACTCCAAGCACGACTGGCACTGGCGGCTGCTGGTTGCCCACCGCTTCGGCCACGCGGCGTCGGCGCCGACGGTGCGTGGCGCGCTGGGCCTGCTCGACGACGCGGGCATTCAGGGGGAGCTGGCGGTGCGGGAGCTGCGTTCGGGGCGCACGGAGGTCGTGCAGATGTGGGGTCGTCCGTACTCGGTGCGCGACGAATTCCGCCGCCTGCGCGCGCAGTAGGGGTCCTTGCTCAGATGGACGTGGCGCCGACCTCGTCGCCGCGATGCAGGCGCCGCGTCCCGCGTGGGTCGAGCGGGACGATCGTCGCGTTGGGGACGCGATCTCCCAGGGCCTCCGGATCTTTGGTGCGCTGGAACAGCGCGATCCGGATCACCCCGCCGTGGCACACCACCAACGCGGGGGCCTCGGCGCGCTTGATGTCGTGGAACGCCCCCGCGACCCGCACGCCCTGCTGGGCGAAGGACTCGCCGGCGGGGAACGCGAAGGTGGGGTCACCGCTCGCGAAGCGCGCGAACTCCTCGGGGGCCTCGGCCTGCACGTCGGCGAACGAGCGATCGGTCCACGCGCCGGAGTCGGTCTCCATCAGCCGGGCATCCTCGCGCGGCACGAGGCCGATGCGGCGGGCGACGATGTCCGCGGTTTCGCGGGCGCGCAGCAGGGGGCTGCACCAGAGCGCGGCGAACTCGTAAGCGAGCGCCTGTTCGGCGAGCGCCTGCGCCTGGGCGCGGCCGGTGGCGTCGAGCGGCACGGCGCCCTGGCCCTGGAAGCGGCCCTCGGCGTTGTAGGCGGTCTGGCCATGGCGGGCGAGGTAGATGCGTGGCGGATGGGACACAACGGCCGAGGATAGCCGCACTACTCTGCGGCTCGCGGCTCGCGGCTCTCAGGTCGCTTGCGGCTCGGCCTCGGCTGGCGGCGGCGTTGCGGTCGGACCCTTGCGCAGATACAGAAACGCGTAGAGACAGGCGGCGACTGTGGCGCCGAGCAGCGGTCCGGCGTACCAGACCCAGCCGTTGGCCCAGTGGTCGCCCACGAGCTGCGGCCCAAATGCGCGCGAGGGGTTCATCGCCGCTCCGGTGAACGGGCCCCCGAAGAGCACGTCGATCGAGATCGTCAGGCCGATCGCCAGTCCGGCGACGGCGTTGAACGGCCCGCGCGTGTCCACCGCCGCGCCGAAGATGACGAACACGAGGAAGAACGTGAGGACTGCCTCGAGCAGGAAGCCGGAGCTTGCGTCCACGCCGTGGCCGAGCGCGGGCACGCCGAGGTTGACCGCTTCAGTCGTCGCCCGTGGCAGCAGCTGCTTGACGAATAGTGCGGCAAGTGCCGCGCCGCCGAACTGCGCGACCCAGTAGACGCCCGCGAGCGCGGGCTTGATCTTGCGCGTGATCAGGAAGCCGAACGTCACCGCCGGGTTGAAGTGCCCGCCGGAGATGTGCCCGAGCGCGCAGACCATCACGCCGATCGCCAGGCCGTTGGCGATCGCCACGCCGATCAGGGTCGGGTCGGAGATGGCTCCGGAGGCCGCGGCGGCGCCGGCGCCGATGAATGTGAGCGTGAACGCGCCGATCATCTCGGCAACGGCGCGACGCAAGGTGTCTTCGGACATGAGCGAAACGCTACGAGCCCGATCGGACGGACACGAGTCGCGTCGCACAGCCGGGTCGGCGGACATGCAACGGGTGGGCGGGGTTGGTCGGTGGTGGGCCGCGATCGAGACGGGCGCGAGCAGCGATTCCCGGGGGACGACCGTACACTGAGGGCAATGCGCCGAAGGGTCACGTACTCGCGCAACCTGACGCTGTCGCTCTCGCGGACGTGCCGGTGCTACTGCAAGTACTGCGCGTTCGCGACGCACACGGCGCATCTGTACGCGCCCGAGGAGGTGCTCGCAATCGTCGACGGCGCCGCGCGGCGGGGGATCAAGGAGCTGCTGGTGCTGACGGGGGAGCGCCCCGAGGTCAACGCTGAGGTGGCGCGCAAACTCGGGGAGTACGGGCACGCGGACTTCACCGCGTACGTGGTCTGGGCGTGCGAACGGGCGCTGGAGCGGGGGATCTTGCCGCACACCAATCTGGGAGTCCTCTCCAGGGAGGACCTGGGGAGGCTGCGCGAGGTGACGGCCTCGCAGGGGTTGATGCTGGAGTCGATCTCCGAGCGGTTGATGGAGACGGTGCACGCGGGCTCTCCCACCAAGCACCCCCAGCGGCGACTGGAGACGATCCGCGCGGCGGGGGAGCTGCGGATCCCGTTCACGAGCGGCATCCTGGTGGGTATCGGGGAGAGCGAGGAGGAGCGCATCGCCTCGCTGGAGGCGCTCGCGGGGGCGCACGCCGAGCACGGCCACATCCAGGAGGTGATCCTCCAGAACTTCGTCCCCCACCAGCGCTACTACGGGCAGGAGCCGGCGCAGATCGCGGATGCGGCGGCGCGGGAGTACTGGCGCACGGGAGTCGCCGACAGTCGCCCGCAGCTGCCACTGCCCGAGTGGGCGTGCCCGATCTCGATCGAGGACATGAAGCGGCTGATCGCGGAGACCCGGCGGCTGCTGCCGGACGTGGGCATCCAGGTCCCCCCCAACCTGGCGGACTGGTGGGGCGAGCTCGTGGCCGCCGGGGCAACCGACCTCGGCGGGCTCTCGGCCAACGGCGACCACATCTCCCCTGAGCACCCATTCCCCTCGCCGCACCGGGTGCGCAAGGAACTGCAGAAGGAGGGCTACGCGCTGACCGAGCGGCTGTGCGTGTACTCGCGCTACATCGACCCCGAGTGGATCGCGCAGGGGGTGATGGACACGATCAAGGTCAAGTACTGGAGCTTCATTCCCCGCCGCGGGTCCGGTCGCACCGACCCGAGCGCAAGCGGGGCCCCGCCGATCCGCACAGACCTGGTCGCGGGGGCGATCGGGCGCGCCCGGGACGGGGCGGCGCTGAGCCCGCAGGAGCTGACGGCGATGTTCGCGGAGACCAGGCCGGAGGCGATCGAGGAGCTGCGAGCGGCCGCGGACGAGCTGCGCGCGGAGCTGGCGGGGGAGACGGTGACGTTCGTGGTGAACCGCAACATCAACGTCTCCAACGTGTGCACGGTGGGGTGCGCGTTCTGCGGGTTCGGACAGGGCAAGCGCTCCCCGGACGCTTATGAACATGACCAGGAGGAGTTCGCGCGCAGGGTGCGGGAGGCGGTGGAGTATGGCGCCACGGAGCTCTGCATCCAGTCGGGCATCCATCCGGACTGGAGCCTGGAGGATTACCTGGGGTGGCTGCGGTTCGCCAAGCGCACGGCCACCGCGGAGGGGGTGGACATCCACCTGCATGCGTACAGCCCGATGGAGATCGCACACATGTGCGACATCTCCAGCCTGCCGCCCGTGGAGGTCTTCGCGCGTCTGCGTGACGCCGGCCTCGGCTCGACGCCGGGGACCGCGGCCGAGGTGCTGCACGACGGGGTGCGCGAACGGATCAGCCCCAACAAGCTGCCGGTGGCACGGTGGGTGCAGATCATCGAGGCCTCCCACGCGGCTGGCCTGCGCTCGACGGCGACGGTCATGTTCGGCCACATCGAGGAGCCGTGGGAGCTGGCCGAGCACATGCGCGTGGTGCGCGAGCTGCAGGAGCGCACCGGAGGGATCACGGAGTTCGTGCCACTCTCCTTCATTCCCTTCCAGACACTGCTCGGTCGCACCCACGGGGTGGAGGAGATCTCCCGTGAGGAGAACCTCAAGCACACCGCGGTCTTCCGCCTGGCGCTGGGTCGCAGCGTGCGCAGCGTGCAGGCCTCGTGGGTCAAGATGGGCCTGGAGGTGGCCACCGAGTCTCTGCGCTGGGGCGTCAACGACCTCGGGGGGACCTTGATGGAGGAGTCGATCAGCCGCCTCGCCGGCTCCTACCACGGCACGCGCCTGGACCCTGAGCAGCTGATCGCCGCCGCCCACGCCGCGGGCCGCCCCGCTGCTGAGCGAACGACGCTATACGGGATCCGCCGGCGCTATGAGCTGCCGGTCGCCGCTTAGCGGAAGAGGTCCTCGTCGAGGGGGCGCAGCAAGGCCGCGACGCCGGGGCCGTCCTCCTCGGTGGTGAAGCGCTCCAGCCCATCGAGGATCACAACGGGCTCACGGGAGTCCTTGGCGCGGGCGAGGTCGGCGGTGGCGGCGATCGCGTCGGCGACGGCGAGCCACGTGGCGCGCAGCTCTAGGCCCTTGCTGTCGGTGCGCCCGCGCCAGTCGTCGAGCG
>DATMPY010000125.1:0-50539 GCA_035566955.1 Solirubrobacteraceae bacterium
TGACGAAGTCGCCGAACTGCGCCTCCCACAGCACGAGCGTCTCGGGCGCCTCCTGGCTGTAGCCGTACTCGAAGCCGAGGCAGGCGAGCTCCGACAGCGGGCTGTTGTGCAGCTCGAACGGCGCCAGCGCCTCGGGGAGGCTCTGGATGGGGCAGAAGGTCTGGCCGGTCTTGGCGTCGTGGAGCACCATGTGGCGCTGGCTGAAGGTGCCGCGCTCGGTGTCCTGGCCGGTGAGGCGGATGGGGGTGCCTTCGGTCAGCAGGGAGGCGAACGCGAGCGCCTCGGCGTGCGCCCAATCGAGGCGGGGGTGATCCCCGCTCTGAGCTCCGTCGGCGCTCTTGGCCGTTGCCGCTCCGTTGGCGCCCTTACCGCTCTGGCCTGCTGCGGCGCTCATGGCCTCGGCCTCGCCGGCGCGCTCGCCGCTCGGGGCTCCACTGGGGCTTCCCCCCGGCTCCTCCAGGGCGGCGCGGCGGCGTTCGAGCTGTTTGACGAGCTTGGGGTGCACGGTGAAGCCATCGGGGGTGCGCAGCAGCTGGCGACCCAGCTCGCGCAGGCGCTCGGCGGGGATGGCGGTCTGCACTTCGGGGCTGGGGGAGCGGTCGAGTTGGTATTCCCCGGTGCCGCTGCTGGTGGAGCCCTGCTCGGCGGCCTGGGCGATCTTGGCCTTGAGCCGCTGATGGAGGATGGTGAGGTTGTCCCACACGCTCTGGGCGAGCTGGTCGACCTGCTCCTTGGTGACCACGCCGTCGGCGATCAGCCGCTCGGCCCACAGTTCGGAGACGCGCTTGTGGACCTTGATCTTGGCGTACATCTCGGGCTGGGTGTAGGCGGGCTCGTCGGACTCATTGTGCCCGAAGCGGCGGTAGCCGATCAGGTCGATGAGGACGTCGTGGCCGAATTCCTTGCGGAAGGCGAAGGCGAGGCGCACGGCGCTCATGCAGGCGTGGACGTCGTCGGCGTTGACGTGGATGATGGGCACGTCGAAGCCCTTGGCGAGGTCGGAGGCCCAGCGGGTGGAGCGGGCGTCGTCGGGGTCGGTGGTGAAGCCGATCTGGTTGTTGGTGATGAGGTGCACGGTGCCCCCGACCTGGTAGCCGTCGAGGGCCTGGAGGTTGAGGGTCTCGGCGACGACGCCCTGGGCGGGGAAGGAGGCGTCGCCGTGGATGGCGATGGGCACGGCGGCGTCGGTGTCCTGGTGGGCGTGGGGGCCCTGGCGGGTGGTCTGGGCGGCGCGGGTGGCGCCCTCGACGACGGAGGAGACGTACTCGAGGTGGGAGGGGTTGGACTCGAGGTTGACCTGGATGGTGCCCCCGTCGGGGAGCTGGTAGGAGCCGTGGGTGCCGTGGTGGTACTTGACGTCGCCGGTCCCCCCCTGGGGGATGGTGGTGACGGCCTCCAGGGTGGAGGCCCCCTCGAACTCCCCGAAGATGGTGTCGTAGGGGCGCCCGAGGTTGTGGGCGAGCACGTTCAGGCGCCCGCGGTGGGCCATGCCGATCACGACCTCGCGCCCCCCGTAGGCGGCGGCGAGCTGGATCAGCTCGTCGAGCATGGGGACGGTCATGTCGACGCCCTCGATCGAGAACTGGTGCTGGCCGAGGTAGGCCTTGTGCATGAAGCGCTCCAGGGCGTCGACCTCGATGAGGCGCTTGAGCAGGGTCTGCTGCTCGGCGGCGGCGAGCGGCTGGCGGAAGGCGCCGGACTCGATCTTCTCGCGCAGCCAGACGCGCTGGCGGTGGGAGGAGATGTGCTCGATCTCGTAGGCGATGGTGCCGCAGTAGGTCTCGCGCAGGTGAGGGAGGGCGTCGGCGAGGGTGGCGCCGGGCACCCACATGCGCAGGATGCGGGCGGGGATCTGGGCCATCAGCTCAGGGGTGAGCCCGAGCGGCTCGGGGTCCAGGGCGGGGTCGCCCTCGGGCTCGGCGCCGAGGGGGTCGAGGCGGGCGGCCAGGTGGCCGTGGGTGCGGAAGGCCTTGAGCAGGGCGGTGGCGGCCTGCACAGCCTGCAGGAGCTCCTCGTCGGCGCCGCGGCGCTCGCCGGCGCGGGGCTCCTCGGTTGTCGAAGCCCGTCCGCCGGCGTGCCCGTCGGGCGCTGGGGTGAGCTGACCCGAAGCCTGTTCAGCGGAAGCCCATCCGCTTGGCGACTCCCCATCCGGGCGCAGCGGAGCCCACCCCTCGGCGGGCGCTGGAGCGAGCTCGACGCCGAGCGAGGCGAAGAGGTCCTCGTAGAAGCGGTGCTCGCCCTGGAGGTGCTCCTCGACGAGCGCGAGGAAGCGGCCGGACTCGGCGCCCTGGATCACGCGGTGGTCGTAGGTGGAGGTCATGGTCATGACCTTCTCGGCGCCGATCGCGGCGCCGATCGCCCCCAGGCCGACGGGGTAGCCGATGGAGCCGGTGGCGACGATCGTGCCCTGGCCGCTCATCAGCCGCGGCACGGAGGCGATCGTGCCGAGGCCGCCGGGATTGGTGAGGGTGATGTTGGCTCCAACTAGGTCGTCGGCGGTGAGGGTGTTGGTGCGGGCCTTCTCGACGAGCTCGTTGTAGGCGGCGAGGAAGCGCTCGAAGGAGAGGCTGGGGGCGTCGCGGATGACGGGCACCATGAGGGTGTGGGAGCCGTCCTTCTTCTCCACGTCGACGGCCAACCCAAGGTTGACGTGCCCGTCGCGGACACGGTGGGGGCGGCCGTCGATGGCGGCGAAGTGCTCGGCCATCACGGGCATGTGGCGGGCGGCGAGGGCGATGGCGTAGGCGATGAGGTGGGTGAAGGAGACCTTCCGGCCGGCCCCCTTGAGCTCGCGGCGGCGGGCGTCGAGGGCGGTGACGGTGAGGGTGCGGAAGCTGGTGGCGGTGGGGATGGCGAGGGACTGCTCCATGTAGCGGGCAAGGGCGGCGGCCCCGCCGCGCATCTGCTCGGCGCCGTCGGGGGGCACCGCGGTTGCCCCGCCCGCGGAGGCGGCGGACGGCACCGCTGGGGGGGCTCCGGCCGTGGGTGTGGTTGCTGCGGTGGCGCCGGAAGCTGCGGTGCTGGCGGCGCCGCCGTTGCCGGTGGCGGCGCTGAGCACGTCGGCCTTGACGATGCGCCCGGCGGGGCCGCTGCCGGAGATGTGCGCGAGATCAACGCCCTCCGCTGCCGCGGCGCGGGCGGCCACGGGGGAGACGCGCACCCCGTCGGGAGTGGCGGATGGGCCGTTCCGGCTGGGGATGGCGCCTGACGCGGCGGCGCCGTCACCGGTAGAGGAGGGAGTCGCGTCGGCGGGGGGGGGTGTGGAGGCGGGGGCGCCGTCGCCAGCCTGGGGTGCAGCCGCGGTGCCGGTCGAGCCGTTGGTCTCCACGGCGATCCGGGCGATCACCTGACCGACGGTGACGGTGTCGCCCTCCTCGACGAGGATCTCGCTGATGGTGCCGCTGGCGGGGGAGGGGAGCTCGACGTCGACCTTGTCGGTGGAGATCTCGACGATGGTGTCGTCGAGCTTGATGGGGTCGCCGACCTTGACACGCCATTCGAGGATTGTTCCCTCGGTGACGGACTCGCCCGCGGCGGGGGTCACGACGTCGATTGTCTTCCCGGTCGTGGTGCTTGCCGCCATCTCTAGACTCACTCTAGCGCGGGGGGTGGCTGGATCGAGTCCTGAACAGGCGCCTTTACCCGCTCTTCACAGGGCTTAACCGTTTTCCCACCCAGCGGTTCTCCTGCCGCCCCTCCCTCGGCTCTCCGTCGTCCCGCCCCCTGCTCTCCAACCGTCCCTCCCGCAAGCTCTCTGCGGCGCTGCTCGCGCACGAACTCGTAACTTCCGAAGAAGGGCCCGATGCCCCCGAGCACGGCCACGGCGACGGACAGGCGGAGGGGCACAATCCGCAGGCGCACGCAGGCGATGCAGGCGAGGGACATGAAAATCCAGAGGATCCCGTGGGTGAGCCCGAGCACGAATGTCTCGGGCTGGGGCTTGCCGGCGGCGAAGGCGCAGACGAGCAGGGCGGTGTAGATGCAGGAGTGGGTGAAGGAGGTCCACTTCAGGCGGGTGAAAACTGTGTGGGCGTTCACTGCGAGAGCCAGCGGGCCATGCGGCGCAGGCCCTCGCCGGACTCGGGGGGCCAGTCGTCGATCGCGGGGGGCCACCAGGCGAAGGCGTCGTGCTCGTGGTCGGGGGTGACCTCGGCGCCCTCGGGGAGCCAGGCCTGCCCGACGAACATGACGAGGCGGTGGGGGAGGGCGACGAGGGCCTCGGCCTGGACGCGCTGGGGGGTGACGGACCACTCCTCGTGGAGCTCGCGCACGAGGGTGTGGGCGGGGTTCTCGCCGAGGTCCACAGAACCGCCGGCGCCGAGCGCCCAGCGACCGGCCCAGGAGGCGAGCCAGGGAGCGCGCCGCCCGGCCAGCCAGTGCCCGTCGGCGGAGCGGGTGACGCAGAGGGCGGCCATGCTGCAGGAGGCGTCGCCGTCGACGAGCCGCAGGGCCCAGCGCAGGGGCTGGAGCTCGAGCTCGATGCGCCCGTCGTGCTGGTGGTAGCCGAGCAGGCGCCCGGCCATGCCGTCGTGGCTGGGGGAGCCGCGCTCGCGCAGGGCGGCGATGGCGGCGTCGGCGGCGTGCACGTGGGCGGGGGGGGCCTCGAACTGCTCCTCGCTCCAGCTGGCGGCCACGCACTCGAGCGGCCAGGGGCCGCGGGCGAGGATGGCGGGCGCTGCGAGTGGCTCGGGGGGGGCGGACATGCACGGACAAGGCTAGTGACCCGGTGGGGCGTTGGCGTGACGGGTGTGTTGTCCTTCGCGATGGCCATCCGGATGTGGTCTTTTTGGGATCGTCCACGCGGGTGGGTGCGTTCCTGGGCGGGTGGGCGCGGGGCTTCCGT
This sequence comes from Solirubrobacteraceae bacterium, assembly GCA_035566955.1. GTDB lineage: Bacteria > Actinomycetota > Thermoleophilia > Solirubrobacterales > Solirubrobacteraceae > Palsa-744. Next base: position 4,844 of record DATMPY010000125.1, read on the forward strand.
GCCCCGCGTCGATGGTTTGGTTTCCTGCGCCGCTTGGGGGCAGGGTCCTGTGCGGATGTCGGTTCGAGCTTCGCTCCACTGGTTGCCGGCGGGGGCGGGCGCAAATAGACTCGGCGCGGTGGAGGAGCGTCGACGCAACCATTGGGGCTGGGGCTACGAGGACCAGCGGTTCTCGCCCGCGGAAGTCCGTGCGGCGGCGGGGGGCCTGGCGGCGCACCTGGGCCTGGGGGAGGTGGAGGTGGAGGACCCGGTGGCGCTGGAGGCGGTGGCGCTCCCGGCGCCGCGGGTTGCGCCGCCGCGGGCGCTGGGGGAGATCTGCGCGAGCGATGTGCACGCGCGGTGCTCGCATGGGTGGGGGAAGTCATATATGGACGTGGTAAGGGGCTTTCGCGGAGATTTCGGGCACGCGCCGGACTTCGTGGCGTACCCACGCGATGAGGGCGAGGTGGAGCGGGTGCTGGAGTGGTGCTCGGCGGAGGGGGTGGCGGCGATCCCGTACGGGGGCGGGACGAGCGTGGTGGGTGGGGTGCGCCCGGAGGTGGGCGGGTCTTACAACGGGGCGATCACGCTCGACATGGGCGCGTTTGGGGAGGTGCTGGAGGTCGATGAGATCTCCCGTTCGGCGCGCATCCAGGCGGGGGCCAGCGGCCCGGCCCTGGAGCGGCAGCTGGGGGAGCGGGGCCTGACGCTGCGCCACTTCCCGCAGTCGTTCGAGCTCTCGACGCTGGGGGGCTGGATCGCGACGCGGGCGGCGGGGCATTTCGCGACGGTGTGGACGCACGTGGAGGACTTCGTGGAGTCGGTGCGGGCGATCACGCCGGCGGGGGCGTGGGAGTCGCGCAGGCTGCCGGGCTCGGGGGCGGGGGTGAGCCCGGACCGGATGCTGGTGGGCTCGGAGGGCACGTTGGGGGTGATCACGGAGGCGTGGGTGCGGGTCCAGCCGCGCCCGACCCAGCGCTGCTCGGCGGGGGTGCGCTTCGGGGACTTCGCGCGGGGAGCGGAGTGCGTGCGGGCCCTTTCGCAGTCGGGTCTGAACCCGGCCAACTGCCGGCTGATCGACGGGCGGGAGGCGCGGATGACGATGGCGGGGGATGGCTCGTTCGCGCTGCTGGTGCTGGGGTTCGAGTCGGCGGACCACGCGGTGGACGGTGCGATGGAGCGGGCGCTTGAGATCTGCGCCGAGCACGGGGGCGAGGCGGGGGAGCGCGCGGGGGATCGTGGCGGCGGGGATGCGGTGGGGTCGTGGCGGGAGGCGTTTCTGCGGGCCCCGTACGTGCGCGATGTGCTCGTGGCGATGGGGGCGATCAGCGAGACGTTCGAGACGGCGATCACGTGGGAGCGCTTCCCGGCGTTCCACGAGCAGGTGACAGGGGCGGCGCGGGAGGCGATACGCGCGGTGGGCGCGGAGGAGGGTGGGGTGTCGTGCCGCTTCACGCACGTGTATCCGGATGGTCCGGCGCCGTACTTCACGGTGCTGGCACGGGGGCGCCGTGGCGAGGAGATCGATCAGTGGTGGGAGATCAAGCGGGCGGTGTCGGATGCGATCCTGAGGGAGGGGGGGACGATCACCCACCACCACGCGGTGGGCCGCGACCACCGCCCGTGGTACGACGAGCAGCGGCCGGAGCCGTTCGCGGCGGCGCTGCGCGGTGCGAAGGCGGCGGTGGACCCGCGGGGCATCCTGAACCCGGGTGTGCTGGTGGACCCTTTGCGATGACGACGGCTTCCGCCATCGACCCCGACCCATCCGGTCGGCCGAACCAAGGCGCCCCGCGGGCCGCACGGCTGAGGGCGTCTGTCACCCGGTTGCCGAGGATCTTGCGATGACGATCGCGGTGCTCGGCCCCGGAGGCGTGGGCGGCCTAGTGGCGGGCGCGCTGGACCGTGCGGGCATCCCGACGGTGGTGGTGGCGCGGGAGCAGACGGCGGCGCTGATCGCGGAGCGTGGGCTGCGGGTGAGCTCGGTGCGGCTGGGGGATTTCGTGGCTCACCCGCGGGCGGTGGCACGCTTGGAGGAGCCGGTGGAGGTGCTGGTGGTGGCGAGCAAGGCGACGGGACTCGGGGAGGCGCTGGAGCGGATCGCGGCACCGCCGGCGCTGGAGTGTGTCTCGCCGCCGCCGACGCCGGCGGACACCACAGCCCCCCCACCGCTGGAGCGAGCCGGGGCCCGGCCGGCGCTGGTGCTGCCGCTGCTCAACGGCCTGGACCACCTGCCGCTGCTGCGGGAGCGCTTCGGGGAGGGGACGGTGGTGGCGGGCACGATCCGGGTGGAGGCGGACCGCCCGGAGCCGGGGGTGGTGGTGCACACGAGCCCATTCCTGCGGATCGACATGGCCTCCCACGATCCCGGGATGCGCCCAGCGATGGAGACACTGGCGGCGACCCTGGAGGGCGTGGGGATCCCGGCGCGGGTGCGGGACTCGGAGGCGCAGGTGATGTGGGGCAAGCTGGTGCGCCTGAACGCGCTGGCGTGCACGACGAGCGCGTACGACAAGCTGCTGGGGGAGATCCTCTCGACGCCGGAGCTGCGGGGGGAGCTCGAGGGGGCGATCGCGGAGGGCTGCGCGGTGGCGGCGGCGGAGGGGGCGAGCATCGACACGGGGGACCCGTTGGGCGAACTGAGCGCGGCGCACCCCACACTGGGAAGCTCGATGCAGCGAGACATCGCGGCGGGCCGCACGCCGGAGCTGGACGCGATCCCAGGCGCGGTGCTGCGCGCGGGTGCACGCCACGGGATCCCGTGCCCGACGATCGAGCGGCTGGTGGCGACGATCGCCGCGCGCGCGGGGGTGCCAGCCCCGGTGGCGAGGTGAGATCGCCGTGCGCGCGGGCTGCGGGTCCCCAGTATCGATATAGAAAAATTCGAGCCGCGTCTAACGATCGTTATACGCAGTACGAAAAATAGATGTTCATCTCCAGCCCGACCTTGGGGCGATTCGCCCTACTCGCCGAAGGGCCGGAACCGACGCTCGCCCGCCCCGCCGGGGGCGACGGCGGGGACGGACTGGGTGGCGACGGCCTCGACGACCTCGCGCTCGGACTCCTCGCGGCCCTCGTCGTGCTGCCCGTCGCAGAGCACGCGGAAGTTGCCGGTGACGCCGCTGTCGGCGTGGATGGTGATGCCGGGCAGGATCTCCTCGCCCTCCTCAAATCCGAGTCGCTCCAGGTCGAAGTGGGCGAGCCCGATGCCGTGGGCGGTGTGGGTGGGGTTCTCGCGGTCGTGCGCGGCCACGGCCTGGGCGAAGCGCTCGAGGTTCTTGGCGATCTTGCCGGTGTCGGTCATCGCTCACATGAAGGGTAACGCGCGCCGATGGCCGCTGACGACCGCCTACGTGCGTAGGATGCAGGCACCACGGTAGCCGACCAAAAAAGGGGATCCACGATGGATATCTTCGCCCAGCTCGACGAGGCGCGCAGGCGCACGAACGTGCTCGACCATCCGTTCTACCAGCGCTGGAGCGCGGGTGAGCTCCAGGCGGCTGAGCTGGAGCTGTACGCGGGCGAGTACGGCCACGCGGTGGTGGCGCTGGCGGAGGCATCGCGGCTGGCGGCGGAGCAGGCGGGCCCGGAGCACGCCAGCGGGCTGGCCCGCCACGCGGCGGAGGAGGCGGACCACGTGGAGCTGTGGGAGGAGTTCGCCCGGGCGGTGGGCGGAGCGCCAGTGGCCGGCGAGGAGCCCGTCACCCGGGTGACGCCCCTCCCCCGGGTGGAGCACCTCCCCCCCGTGGAGCCCCTGTCCCAGACGCGCGAGTGCGTGCGCTCGTGGACGGCGGGCACGGACCTGCTGGAGCACCTCGCGGTGCTGTACACGATCGAGGCAAGCCAGCCGGCGATCTCGACGACGAAGCTGGAGGGCCTGGCAACCCACTACGGCGTGCCGGAGGACTCGGCGGGCGCGGCGTACTTCCGCCTGCACGCGACGCTGGACGTGGAGCACGCGCGCCAGGCGCGGGAGTTGATCGTGGAGCTGATGCCCGAGGACGAGGAGCAGCGGGCGGCGGTGGGCCGGCGCATGGTCGTCCGTGCGCAGGCGGCGCTGGATGGCAACTGGAGCCTGCTCGACGGGGTCGAGGCTCAGCGCATGGTCACGGCGTAGAGCTGCCGTCGGGCTGTATGGGACGGTCGTCCGGCTGAGCGAGGCGGTTGTCCGGCTGAGCGGTGCGAACGTCGGGCGACAAGAGCGCTGCTCGTACGACCGGTGCGACCTCGCTCCCGAACAGCTCGGTGGCGCGCATGACCCGCTCGTGGGGCAAGGTGCCGATGCTGATCTGGGCGAGGAAGCGGTCGTGGTGGAAAAGCTCGTGCTCGGCAAGGATCTTCTCGGCCACCTGCTGGGGGCTGCCAACCAGCAGGTGACCTTCGGGTCCGCACGCGGCATCGAACTGCCGACGCGTCATCGGCGACCACCCGCGCTCGCGCCCGATGCGGTTCATCACCTGGGAGTAGGCCGGGAAGTACTCGTCGGCGGCCCGCTGGGAGGTGGGGGCGAGGTAGGTGTGGGAGTTGATCCCAATGGCTGGCGCCGAGCGGCCTGCCGCCTCGCCCGTGGCGCTCTCGATTGCTGCCCTCGCCTTTCCCGTCCCGGAGCCCTCTCCTGGTGGGGTTGCACCGCTCGGGGCCGTCACACGAACCCCGTCCTCCTCACGGGCGGACGTAGTATCGCCTCCCCGGAGGGCCTGGCGGTAGAGATCGATCAGCGGCGCGAAGCGAGCGGGGGCGCCGCCGATGATGGCAAGCATCAGGGGCAGCCCAAGGGCGCCGGCGCGCACGACCGACCCGGGCGAGCCACCGACGGCGATCCACACAGGAAGCGGCTGCTGCAACGGCCGGGGATAGACCCCGATGTCGCGCAGCGGGGCCCGGTGGCGTCCTGACCAGGTGACGCGCTCGGACTCGCGCAGGGCGAGCAGCAACTCGAGCTTCTCGGCGAACAGCTCGTCGTAATCCTCGAGGTCGAGGCCGAAGAGGGGAAAGGACTCGATGAACGACCCTCGGCCGGCCATGATCTCGGCGCGCCCGCCGGAGAGCAGGTCGAGGGTGGCGAAATCCTGGAAGACCCGCACGGGATCGGCGGAGCTGAGAACGGTGACGGCGCTGGTGAGCCGGATCTTCTCGGTGCGAGCCGCGGCGGCGGCAAGCGCGACGGCGGTCGCGGAGACCGCATAGTCAGGCCGGTGGTGCTCGCCCAGCCCGAAGACCTCAAGGCCAAGCTGATCGGCGAGCTCGATCTCCTCGAGCAGCTCACGTAGCCGCCGCGCGGCACCCTTGGGACCGGCACCGAGGGCAAGATCCGCGAAGGTTGCAAGGCCAAGTTCCATCAGGGGAGGTCCAGATCAGCTTGGTGAAAGGACTTCGATGCCGTGCTTGCGCGCGCCGTCCGCCAGCTGCTTGTCGTAGGTCATCAGCGCGTCCAATCTATGCACTTTCGATAGGCGGACGGCTGTGGCGAGGTGGATCGCATCGAGTGTGGCGACAGTCGCTGGGGTGATGGTCTCCGCTTCTGTGAGGATCTCGTCGTCAACGCTGACCAGGGATACGCCGGCCAACAGCACATCAACCCGGTCGAGCATGCCTCGGCGGAACCCGAGGCGCCGTAGCTCGGTGCGTAGCAAGCTGCTCGACACGGAGAGTTCAAACGTACCGAGGGTGTGCTCGATGGCGGGCTTCTCAGGCTCATCCAGAAGCGAGCGGCCGAGTGCGCTTGTGTCGATGTAGATAGACAACACTTGGCTAGAAGTGCTCGCGTCGGCTCTCTTCGAGGAATGCATCTGTGGTTCCCGCCAGCGCAGGTTTGTCGAGCGGGGGCAAGCTCTTGATCGCATCCACTAAACGCTTCGTGGGGATCGTCGCACCGTACTTCTCAGCTAGCTCCAGGTAGTAGGGATCGATATCGGGACGCGAGGGCACGAGCCGTGCGACCTCACGCCCTCGCTCGGTGACGGTCAGGGTCTCGCCGTCCTTGACGCGCTCCAAATAGCGGCTCAAGTTCTGGCGCAGCTCACGAACGCCAACCGTCTTTCCCATGGATCTTGGATGGGTGGCGGCCATTGTGCGTCACAATGTAGCACATGTCGGCCGGTCCCCCACACCCACCTCCAGGATTCTCCACGCGGGCGCAGACGGGCTCGGAGCCTGCCCGTCGTCGTGACGGACTCGGGATGCAAACGGGCGCCCTCGCCGGCTTGATGATGCTCAGAGTCGTACTCTGTCGCGCCAGAAGGTTCCTCCATCCCAGACCGGAGTGCTCAGTCGATGGCCCAAAGTCCCGACAGTTCGTCCAACACCAAGCCGGCAGGCCGCAGGGCCTCAAGTCAGCCCCAACGAGAGACCGAGGTGTTCTGCTCGTTCTGTGGCAAGTCACACCGACAGGTAGGAAAAGTCATCGCTGGACCCGGCGTCTACATCTGTGACGAGTGTATCGATCTCTGTGTTGAGATCCTGGTGGAGAACGGCCACGAGTTCAAGGACATCGAAGTACGCGATGCGCTGATTCGGGTCAAGGATCTTGGTCTAAATCCGATCTTCAATCGGATCGAGATTGTGCCGCGAAAGAACCACTGCTTTTATCTCGGACCGTTTTCAATGCCCTACAACGAGATCTATCGCGATCACGTCGTCCCGAGGCTTGCGGCCGAGGGCGTAACTGTCTCGCGGGCGGATGAGATCTTCAGTACGGAGGCGGTGATCGAGGATATTTGGTCGAATATCGTCGCCGCGACGTTCATCGTAGCTGACTTGACTACCAAGAATGCGAACGTTCTCTCTATGAGGTAGGAATGGCCCACACTGTTGGCAAGCCCGTGGTCATTGTTACGCAGGATATGAATGACGTGCCGTTTGACCTTCGCCATCGACGTTGCATCGTCTACAGCTACACACCTCGCGGCTGTCGTCAGCTTGAAGAGCAATTGGCGGGCACTGCGCGGTTCCTGCTCAATCGTGTTGACTCGTCGAAGTAGCTGGACCTAGGATTTCTCGATGATCTCGACTCGGTAGCCGTCGGGATCTCTGACGAAGCACAGCCGGGAGCCGCCCTCGCGCACGGAGTAGGGGGGCTTCTCGGGCTGGATGCCCTGCTCCGCGAGGCGGGCGAGGGTCCCGTCGAGGTCCTCGACGGCGAGCGCGATGTGCCCGTAGCCGTCGCCGAGGTCGTAGTGGTCGACGCCGAAGTTGTGGGTGAGCTCCAGGCGGGGCATGTCGCCGTCCCCGGGGATGTTCATGAAGACGTTGACGGCCTCGTCGCGGATCGGGATGCGCCCGATCTCGGTGAAGCCGAGTGCGTTGTAGAAGGCCACCGAGCGGTCGATGTCCCCGATGCGGTAGCAGGTGTGGATGAGCTTCATCGATCCTCCGAAGTCGAGCTTAACGCCCACCGGTCACGCGCCGCGAGCCCACCGGTTCGAACGGCGGCTCGCCGATCCCGAGGCGGCGGGCCTATCCCGGTGGGCCCTTCGTGCAAGTATGCCGGCAATGATCATCGAGCGCGCGACGCATCCGCGATTCCTGTCGAACACATATCTGGTCGCGGACGGCCTGGGGGGCCCGGCGTTCTTCGTGGACGCGGGGGGCCCGGTGGAGCCGCTGGTGGCGGCGGCGGAGCGCCTGGAGTTGGCGCCAACGCACGTGCTGCTGACCCATCATCACTTCGACCACGTGAGCGAGGTGGGTACGCTGCGGGAGCGGTGGCCGAAGCTCGAGGTGCTGATCCACCCGCTGGAACGGGAGCTGCTGGGGGAGGGGATGGCGACGGGCACGGTGGAGCCGGGGCAGGCGCTGAGCTTCGGGGCGCTGGAGGTGCGACCGCTGCTCACGCCGGGGCACACGGCGGGGATGCTGTCGTTCGTGGCGGGAGAGCCCGGCGGGCACACGCGCCCCTCTTCGACCACGGCCCCGGGGGGCTTCACGGGCAGAGAAGGGGTGGTGTTCACGGGGGACACCCTCTTCCGGGGCTCGGTGGGCGGGGTGCGCGCCCCGGGCCACACGACGTACACGGACCTGAAGGATTCGATCATGGGCACGCTGATGGAGCTGCCCCCGGACATGATCATCGAGCCGGGACACGCCGACCCGAGCACGGTGGCAGATGAGTGGGAGCAGAACCCGTTCATCCGCGTGTGGCGGGGCCTGGACGGGGAGGGGTCGGACCGCTGCACGGCGCTGGGGGAGCCGGCGACGCTGGTGCTGCTGTGCGGGGACTACGACGGGGGCCACAAGGCGTGGGTGCGCTGGGAGGACGGCTCGGACGACATAGTCCCGGGCTCGCAGGTCACACGCGTGGGGTGACCGCTGCGCTGCTGGCCGATCTCCGATCGGTAGCTGCGTCCTCGATCGCTCGTGTACCGAAGCCGGGAGACACTCGCTCCGCTCGCATCCCCGTTTCGGCCAGCACACTTCGCTCACTGCGTCCTTGCTCTGCTTGCCCAGCGGCCACCCCCAGGTTGCTGTCTACCCGCGCGGCCTTAAGATGAGTCTGTGGCGCGCGAGAAGAAAGTCCCGACATCGAGGGTGCGGCGCACGGCGACGGTGGGGAAACTCGCGGCGAGCGAGGCGGTGAAGCAGTTCGGCACGCGCGCGGCGAATATGACGCGGGGGGAGCAGGCGGGTCAGGAGGCGTTGGCGCGCCGCCAGGTGGAGACGGCGAAGCAGATCGTGGCGGTGCTGGGCACGATGAAGGGGGCGGCGATGAAGATGGGCCAGGTGATGTCCTTCCTGGACGTGGGCCTGGTGGGTGAGGAGTACCGGGAGGAGTTCCAGCGGGAGTTGGCGAAGCTGCGCGACGCGGCGCCGACGGTGTCGTTCAAGCAGATGCGCAAGGTGATCGAGGATGACCTGGGGGAGCGGATCGGGGCGGTGTTCGAGGACTTCGACGAGGAGCCGATTGCGGCGGCGTCGATCGGCCAGGTGTACCGGGCGCGCCTGAAGGGGGAGGGGCGGGATGAGGTGGCGGTGAAGGTCCAGTACCCCGGGGTCGCGGCGGCGGTGCGGGCGGACTTGCAGAACCTGGACATGATCATGCGACTGCTGAAGCGGATGACCCCGCAGCTGGACGTGCGGGCGATCGCGACGGAGGTAAGGGAGCGGATCGGGGAGGAGCTCGACTACGAGCTGGAGGCCCAGAACCAGCGCTCGCTGGGGCGGATCTTCGAGGGGCACCCGTTCATCGCGATCCCGGAGGTGGTGAGCGAGCTATCGCGGGAGCGGGTGTTGGTGAGCGAGCTGGTGGAGGGGGTGGGGTTCGAGGAGCTGAAGGGCTACCCCCAGTCGGAGCGCGACAGGGTGGGGGAGATCGTGTTCCGCTTCTTCCTGGGGTGCATGTACCGCCACCACCAGTTCTCGGGGGATCCCCACCCGGGCAACTTCATGCTGCTGGCGGACGGGCGGGTGGCGTTCCTGGACTTCGGCCTGTTCAAGCGCCTGGATGCGGCCCCAGTGGAGTTGGAGCTGGCGGCGCAGCGGGCGGTGTCGGAGGGGGACGCGGGGGCGCTGCACGAGCTGCTGGCGAGCAGGGGCTTCCTGCCGGAACCGGAGCGGGTGGACCCGGAGGAACTGCTGGCGTTCATCGCGGACGCGATCGGGTGGTACACCACGGACGCAGTGGTGGAGCTGGCCCCGGAGCTCGCCACGCAGGTGATGATCGAAAGCTCGGACCCTCGCTCTAGCCACTTCCGCCACATGCGCCACCAGGACATGCGCGCGGAGCACCTGTTCGGGCGGCGCATGGAGATGCTCACCCTCGCGGTCCTCTCCCAGCTGCGCGCGCGCAACAACTGGCACAGGATCGCGCGCGAGTGGATCTACGGCGATCCCCCCGTCACCGAGCTGGGCCGCGAGGAGGCCGAGTTCTACGCGCACGGCGGGGTCGGCGCGGCGTCGTAGACGGGGTCTTGATTTTTTGGATGAGGGCCGCCAGGGGGCGGCCCCCGCGGGTCGGTTTGTGGCGCCCCGACGCCCCTCGGCCGGCGGCGTCAGTCCTGCCGATCCCTGCGGCGCGAAGGCGCATGAGCGAGAAGGCCCCGACGCTCCTCGGCCGGCGGCGTCAGTCCTGCCCGTGGGCCACACGGAGCGTCTCGTTGACGACGACTTCGACGATGCGGTCTCGCTGCTCGGGGTTGGTTTTGTCGGTGCGGCTCAGCTCGACGCGAACCGTTCGCTCGATGACCTCGGGGGCGGGCTTCGGGGTTCTCTTGCGGAGGTCGGCATAGACGGTCCACGCGAGGGTGGCGGTGGCGACGATCAGCGATCCAAGCGAGATCGGATCGATTACGTACCGCTCCGGACTGTGCTCGGCGTCGCGTGCCTGGACTGCGGCCTCCACCTCGGCCAACAGCTCTGGGCCAAGTTCGACGGCCAGGCGCTCGGCCGCCCTGTGGGCCGTGTCGGCAACCGGATCGGGCATCGGCGTCGCTCGCATCTACCGGGGAAATGAACTGACGAACTCGTGCACGGGCTGGGGTAGTGGCTTGTCGGTGACTTGTTGCCAGCAGCGCTCGAGGCTCTCGATCCCGAGCTGTGCGGTGAGTCGCGCGAGATGTCGCGGCCCAGGTCCCGTCGCGCGGTGCGGAAACTCATCGAACAGTGCGACGCACCTGATCGTCCACTGCAACGCTTCGAGGTCTTGGCCTTTTGCCTCGGCTAGCAGGCCCAACTGGCCGTAGCTGCGGGCCATTCCAGGCTGGTCACCGAGTTGCTCCTCGATCTCCAGCGATTTTAGGTACCACTGCTCGGCCACGTCCATCTGCTGGCGCTTTTGCGCCACGATGCCGAGATGGTGATAGCTGCGGGCCATTCCCGGTCGGTCACCGAGCTGCTCGCTGATCTCCAGCGATTTTAGGTACCACTGCTCGGCCTCATCCATCCGCCCCCGTACCTGCTCCACAATTCCCAGTTGGTGATAGCTGCTGGCTATTCCGGGCCGGTCACCGACCTGTTCATCGATCTCCAGTGATTTTAGGTACCACTGCTCGGCCTTGTCCATCTGCCCCCGCTCCTCCTCTGCCCTGCCGAGATGGTGATAGCTGCGGGCCATTCCCGGCCGGTCGCCGAGCTGCTCGCTGATCTCCAGCGACTTTAGATACAACTGCTCGGCCTCGTCCATCCGCCCTCGTTCCTGCTCCACAATGCCAAGTTGGTGGTAAATGCCAGCGAGCATGCTCTGTCGCGTAGGGGATTCCGATTGGCGCTCGAGCGTCTCCTGGATGGCGCGGTAGGTGCGCTCGGCGCTATCGAGGTTGTGGCTGGTCACTTCGCGGCTAGCCTGTGCGCTGACAAAGTAGATCCAAAGTGCACCAGCCGGACTTTCGAGTGGCGGTGGCGTGCCGTCGGGACCTTCGAGGGTCAAACATGCACGGTCCACCCACGCCCGGGCCTCCTCGTACTCTCCCCGGGCATCGAAGTAGTCGTCCAGTGGCTGAGCAATCGCCTGCGCCTGCCCCCAAAGCTCGTTGTCGAGTGCGAGTCCAAGGAGGTGTCCCAGAGTCCGACGCTGAAGATCGATCAAGAAGAAAGCGAACCCGGCCTGACCCGTTTGAATCTGATTGAGCAGCCAGGCTCCAAATGACGCATATGCGCTGAGTAGTGCACGTGTTGTGGACGTGCGTTGGTTCTGGTAATCGTCGGGTTCCTCGCTGCGCCAGAGTGCGGCGAGAACGGCTGGAAGGGCGGGGTGGATCCGGTACATTCCGGCGCCGAGCTTGGTCAGAAGCCCAACGGCGGCCGCGCCGTTGAGGACCTCGGCCCATCTCTCTTTGGAGATCCCTGAGAACCTCGCCGGAACCCCCTGGACACCGGAAAGCAGCCCGAGTACATCGGCGTCGACGACGCCTTGGAATAGGCAGACCGCTACCAACAGTTGCCGTGCGGTCGTATCGAGGTGCCTGAAGGAGTATGTGACCGAAGCTGTCAGCGAGGTCGTTCGCCCGTGGTCATCGCCGGCAACGGGCAGCTCACTGATGCCCTGAAGGCTTGCGAGCAGCGCCTCGGGCTCGGTTGTGGCCAGATGGGGCAGGATAAGCCGCATGCTCAGGGGGTGTCCATCCAGCCATTTCAGGAGGTCGACGAAGGCTGGTCTTGCTCGTCCGGGAAGCGCTGCCGGCACGCCTTTCAGGATCTGTTCTGCGTACTGGTTGGTCTCGTCGGCGTTCAATCCGCCGAGCGCGACGCGTCGCAACTCGCCGAGCCACGTCTCTTCGGTGCGGCTGGTGATGATCAGCGAGCTGCGTCCTTTGGTGGCCAGCAGTCTGACAAACCCGCGGAGCTCCTCGCGCTCGGCCTCCTCCAGCGGGGGGGTGGCCTGGGCGGGATCGGGCATCGTCAAGACCGACTCGAAGTTGTCCCAGATCAGAAGCAGGCGCCGCGTCATGAGCAGCTTCTCAACGGCCTTGCGGCGTTTGGGTGCATCGAGCTGGGCAAAATCGGCGCCATGGACCCGCAGGCCTACAGCGGTGATGACGCCGTCGAGACCGAATGAGGCGACTCCGGGCTCGAAGGAGTGGAAGATCACCCAGTCGGGTTGCTCGACTCCGCCGGTGTCGCGCCACCAGCGCCCGAACGCCTTCGCGAGCTCGGTCTTGCCGGTGCCGCCCGGTCCGTGCAACACCACCACATGCCCCTCGCGGGCAGCTGCCTCGAGTTCGTAGAACATGTTGTCGCGACCGACGAACGACCCGACCGCCTCGAGATCGCTGTCCTCTCGGCCGGTTTGCTCGAGCTCGCGGTCCAGTTGCTCGTCGAGGGTGGGTGCGTCGGCTGGTCGCTCCGTGCGCAGGTAGGGGAACTGCACCTCCCGGCGGCGGTAGTGCACGGGGACCACCCAGTCGGCCAACGCCATCTCGCCCCTGGGACTGGGACGTCGATCGTGTTGGTGCAGCCGCAGTCGCCCGGCGCTCACTGCCTGTGTCACTCCATCCCCGGCGAACAGGCGCTCGTAGAAAGCAGTCATGAACTCCGCCGCCGCGACCGCGTACACGGTGTACGCCATCGCCACCACCGAGCTGATCCCCTCCTGCAGCAGACGGGTGGCGACCGCTGCCTCCAGTTCCTTGCCGACGGCTCCGGACTGGCAGGCGTTCAACACGACCAGGGGGACCTGGCCCGCCTTCAGAACCTGGGCCACCTTGACCGCTGAGATCTCATCGCTTCCGCCGCCATCCTTCTCGAATACCAACACGCCCTCACCATCGGCGGCCTCGAGGGTCACCCGCTCGCCCAGGTCGGCTAAGGTGCTCCGCCGGCCACTCAGCACACCGTGACCGTCGAAGTGCACGACCTGAAAGGGCCTGTTCTCCTCCAGCCCCTGGGCCAACGCGTCTTCCAGGGCTTCGAGTGTGGGGGGACGCAGAACAACTAGCTCCACCTTCCCCCGCACGGCCTCCAGCCGCTCCAGCAACGGTCGGGCGATCATCCGAAACCCGACGTCTCTCGGCCCGTCCGGGCGGGAGATCACCATCAGCACCCGCAGCGTGTCGCCGTTGGCTGCGAACGTCTCGCCGAGCCTCGCAGCTGGGATGCTTCGCATCAAACCGACCCCATCCAGGACCACGGGCGTTGGGCGGGACGGGTCGCGCAACAGCTCCCACGGCAACCCCAGCAGGGCCGGCGAGGAGGACTGGAAAACGACCTCCGTCGGCGCCCCCGGGCGTTCCCTGATCCCGGTGTAGACATCGCGAACCTCAGCGCGGCCGAGCACCGAGTCGAACGCCTCCTCGCCCCACTCCCTGAGGGCTCCCTGCACATTGGCGCCCCGCTCTGCGTAGACACCGTAGGGCGCACGCAGATAGTCCTCCAGGTACCAGCGCAACTCTTTCAAGGCGTCGGAATCGAGGGGCCACGCGAGCTCAAACGGCTCCGCCACGCGACTCGGGAAATCCTCGCCCTCGAGCTGGCTGCTCACGGACACCAGACGATCGGCACCCAGGTCAACGATCAGCCGGTCCGCCACGAATCCCGCCTATGCGCATCGACGTGGACATTTGCGGCATCCTTGCACAACGCTGTGCATCAAGCTGTTGAGACAGATCGTCGATCTCGACCACCCTGGACTTGCGCTCGATGGTCCGAGGCCTACCGGGCGGTGTAGGCTCTACAGCACCTGGATCTGCACGAGGCTCGTGGTCCCCGGGCGCCCGCTGGGCAGGCCGGCGGTGATGCCTACGCGCTGGCCGTGCTCGCACCAGCCGAGCTCCACCACGCGCCGGGCGGCGTCGGCGATCAGCTCCTCGGTGGTCTCGTGGCGGCGGATGGAGGCGGCGCGCACGCCCCACATGAGCCCGCAGCGGCGCACGGTCTCTTTGCCGGGGGAGAGCGCGTAGATGGGCACGGTGGGGCGGTGGGCGGAGACCAGGCGGGCGGAGCGACCGGAGAGGGTGGGGACGACCAGCGCGGCGAGGTTGAGCTCGCGCACGGCGATGCACAGGCTGTGGGCGAGGGTGTAGGCGGGGTCGGATTCGGTGCGGCGCACGCGGGAGGCGTTCCACTCCTCATACGGGGCGATCGCCTCCGCCTGTTCGGCCACGGCGGCCATCATCGCGATCGCCTCCACGGGGTAGGCCCCGATGGCGGTCTCCTGGGAGAGCATCACGGCGTCGGTGCCGTCGAGGATCGCGTTGGCCACGTCGGCCACCTCGGCGCGGGTGGGGCGCGAGGAGGTGACCATCGAGTCGAGCATCTGGGTGGCCGTGATCGAGGGCCGCGCGAGCCACCCGGCGAGGCGCAGGAGCTCCTTCTGTACGATCGGCACCCGCTCGATCGGCAGCTCGATGCCGAGGTCCCCGCGGGCGACCATCACGCAGTCGGCGGCGCGCAGGATATCCTCGGCGCGCTCCACCGCCTGGGGCTTCTCCATCTTGGCGATCAGCGGCAGGCGGGTGTGCTCGCGCACGAACTCGATGTCCTCGGGGCGGCGCACGAAGGAGAGGGCCACCATGTCCACCCCGACCGACTCCCCGTGGCGCAGCAGCGCGAGATCCTCCTCGGGGACCGCCGGGAGGGCGTCGATCGGCCCGGGGATGTTGAGCCCCTGGCGCGAGGCCACCGCCCCGCCGGCCTGGACTTCGGCCTCCACCTCGCTCATCCCCGCGCGCACCTCCATCACGCGCAGCCGCACGGACCCGTCGGCGAGGTAGATCACGTCGCTTGGGCTCAGCGCGTCGGCGAGGCCGGGCCAGGAGATGGTCATGTGTTCGGCATCACCCCCACTCCCGTCCCCCTCCCCCACGCCGCAGGTGAAGGTCACCATGTCCCCGGGCTTGAGCTCCACCACGTCCTCCCGCAGGGACCCGATGCGGAGCTTGGGGCCGGGGAGGTCCTGGAGGATCGCCACCGGCCGCCCCGCCCTGCCCGCGGCGTCGCGCACCCGGCGCACCGTCTCGGCGTGCTCCTCGAGGGTGCCGTGGGAGTAGTTCAGCCGCGCCACGTCCATCCCGGCGTTGACCATCCGCAGCAGGGTCTCCGGCTCCCGCGAGGCGGGGCCGATCGTGGCGACGATCTTGGTGCGGCGCATCGCAGGCACGGTAGCGGGCGCAGCGGGCGGGCTCGGTTATCTGGGGCGATCTTGCGTCGACGGTCGGCTGGGGTGCCATGCGTTGTGCGGGCGGCAGGGGCGATCATGCGTTGTGCGGTAGGCGGGAGGGCCGCGAGCAAGCCCTACGTAAGGTCGGCGGGCACCGCTCAGGGTGCCTGCACGTCGGGGAAGTTCTCCGCGCAGTGCTCGCGCAGGACCCCCCGCACCCAGGTGCGCTCCGCGGGGGAGGCCACGCGAAAGCGATCGAGCAGCTCGCGCTGGCGCTCGATCGGCGCGCCCGCGATCTCCCAGCGCACGGCGAGGCGCTCGAACAGCAGCTCCACCGCGCGCTGCCAGGTGTCCTCATGCGTGCTCGCGGCGCGCGCTCCCTCGCCGGCGAGCGCTGCGGCGTACTTCAGCCGCGTGGCGGGGGTCAGCGAGCCGCGCAGCGTGAGCACGTTGCCCTCGGGGTCGGTGTACTCGCTGTCGGGAGCCTTCAGCCGCTCGGGCCGTTGCTTGGGCTTGCGTCGCGCCACGTCATGCAGCGTAGGACGGGACCTGGTCGACGCTCGGTGCTCAGGAGGCGTCGGCGGCCCGTTCCAACTGCCCGCGGACGTCTCCAGTCACCGGCTTGGCGTGGCCGGGCCACGCCGCGGCGGGCTCCAGGGCGGCCAGCTTGCGAATGCTGGCGCGGGCCTGCTCGGTGTCGTAGTTGTAGACGTCAAAGGGCACTTTCGGCGGGCAGTCGCGTCCCCACATTTCAAGGGTGTAGAAAGTGTCGCTCACCAGGGCGAGGCGATCGGACTCGCGCCACAGGCCGATCAGGCCGGGGGCGTGGCCGGGGAACTCGATCACGCGGAAGCCCGCCACCTCGTCTCCCTCGGCGAGGGTGCCCGCGATCTGCACCGGCCCCCCGTCCCACGCGAAGCGGTGCAGCACGCGCTGGATCTGGCGGTGGGGGGTGGGCAGGCCGGCCAGCCCTTCGGGCCAGTAACGGAAGCCCCCGCTGCCTTCGGCGTCCTCCACCTCGTCGGGGTGGCAGTACACGGGCGCCCCCAGCGCGGGGGCGGTGCCGCGGTGGTCGGTGTGGCCGTGGCCGAGCACGATCCGGCGGATGCCCCCGAGCGTGGCGCCGGCGCCGGCGACGGAGCGCACCATCGTGCGGGCGCCCGCGTCGAACATCGTGACCCCGCCGTCGTCCTCGATGAAGTACACGTTGCAGCGCCCCGGCTGGCCCTGCACCACCCACACCCCCTCGGCGATCAGCTCGGGCGCGCCGAGGGCGCGGCCGGTGATGCGGGTCTTGACGTTGAACGCGCCCATCAGCCCCTGCTCGGCGGTGGAGCCCAGCGGAGGCATCATCCCGATCTGGCGGGGCACGGCCATGGTGTCGGTGAAGGCGTCGTTGCTGTGAACCAGCCCGCCTCGCACGGTGAGCACGTCCACCCCTTCGAGCACCAGGGGGTGGCCGGTGGGGGCGATCCCGCTGAAGTTCCCCGGCCCGGCGAAAGTGCCGGTGAGCCGCCACTGCACGGCGCAGCGCTCGCCCTCGGTGGTGGTGCTCACGAGCTCGAAGCGCAGGTCGGGCATCGCGTGGATCATGTCCCCGATGAACGCCCGCACCCCCTCGGGGGCGGCGGCGTCGATCTGGCCGCGCACGTTCTCACGTCCCCCCACCGCCCACATCGCCACGGCGGCGTCGAGGTCGTGGGCGTTGATCGCCTCGAAGTAGCGGCGCGCCACGGTCTCCGCTTCGCTCGCCCCCGGGGATGGCCCGGTGATGCGCTCTCTGGGTGGGGGCGTGGAGTGGATGTTGGCAGCGGCCTCCTGCACCCTGGCGGCGGCCTGCTCTGCTGCTGATGAAGAGCTCTCTTCGGCCATTGGGGGGCGGTCTGCTCCTTCGGCTGATTTGCGACGTGAAGCAGCAGTGTAGTCCCCGTACCCGCGCATTGGGGGCCGCGCCCAATAGGCTCCCTGGCGGTGGCCGAGACGAGCGATCAGGGGGCGGCCGAGCCGCGCGCGCCCAAGAAGCGCGAGTTGGGCCGCGGGGAACGGGTGCTCCCGGGGGTCTTCCGGCTGCGGCTGCCGCTGCCGTGGCCGGGGGTCCCGCACGGCAACGCGTGGGCGGTGACGGCGGGGGATGGGGTGGTGCTGTTCGACACGGGGATGCACGAGGAGGGCTCCTTCGCGCACCTCGAACGGGCGCTGGCGATGTGCGGCCTACGGGTGGAGGACGTGCGGTTGGTGGTGTGCACCCACGCGCACTCCGACCACTACGGCCAGGCGGCCCCGATCGTGGAGCGGGCGGGGTGTGAGCTGTGGATGCACCCCAACCACGAGCACATGACCCAGTGGGCCCGGGATACCGACGCGGCGATCGCGCGGCGCATCGAGGTGGCCCGCCAGAGCGGGGTGCCGGAGGAGCCGCTGCGCCGCTACGCCTCCCAGCGGCGCGACCACGACTCGGGGATCGCGGCGGTGATCGAGCCCGACCGGGCGCTGCTACCGGGGGTCACGATCTCCACCGACCTGGGCTTGTGGACGGTGCACGAGACGCCGGGCCACGCTCCTTCCCACGTGTGCCTGTTCCAGCCCGAGCGGCGCCTGTTGATCTCCGGGGATCACCTGCTGGGGCGCATCTCGCTGTTCTTCGACTACGGCTACTCCCCGGACCCGGTGGGCGAATTCGTCAACTCACTCGACGTGGTGGAGCGGCTCGGGGCGCGGCTGTGCCTGCCGGGGCACGGGCGTACGTTCGCGGACGTGCACGCCCACATCGAAGGCAACCGCAAGCTGGTGGCCGAACGCACGGAGCGGGTGCTGGGGGCGATCGCCGCCGAGCCGCGGACCGCGTTCGAAGTGGTGCCGGAGATCTACGACGACATCCCCTTCATCCCCGAGACCGCGGCGTGGCTACTGACGGAGACGCTCTCGTTCCTCACGCATCTGGAGATCACCGGCCGCACCCGGCGGATCGCGGGCGAGCCCGAGCGCTGGGCGGTGGCGGGGTAGGCCCACTCCCCTCGGGGTTCGCAGGGGCTTGCAGGCAGGATCGCGCCGCGCCGCACGCCATCTCCGCACGCCCACGCCACCCCCTCGCACGCTGCACGCTGCCAGGGCGGGTCGCTAGTCGCATACGATCGGGGGATGCGAATCGACGAGCGCCTCA
Organism: Solirubrobacteraceae bacterium; assembly: GCA_035566955.1. GTDB lineage: Bacteria > Actinomycetota > Thermoleophilia > Solirubrobacterales > Solirubrobacteraceae > Palsa-744. Next base: position 23,509 of record DATMPY010000125.1, read on the forward strand.
CGGTCCCGGGGCCGGTGTTCTCCTTTGAGTTCTTCCCCCCCAAAACCGAGCGGGGGGAGCAGAACCTGTACGCGGCGCTCCGGGAGCTGCGTGAGCTGGAGCCGGCGTTCGTGTCGGTGACATACGGGGCGGGGGGCTCCACGCGGGCGCGGACGATCGAGATCGTCAAGCGGATCAAGGGGGAGTACGGGCTGGAGGCGATGGCGCACTTCACGTGCGTGGGGGCCACGGTAGGAGAGCTGCGCTCCACGTTGGAGGAGATGCGGGGGGCGGGGATCGAGAACGTGCTCGCGCTGCGCGGGGACCCCCCCGCGGGCGCGGAGGGGTGGACCAAGACAGAGGGGGGCCTGGAGTACTCAAGCGAGCTGGTGGCCCTGATCCGGGCGGACTACCCGTTTGCGATCGGGGCGGCGTGCTTCCCGGAGACCCACATCCACGCGACGAGCCCCGAGGCGGACCTGGAGCACCTCGCGGAGAAGGTGTGCGCGGGGGTGGACTTCCTGATCACCCAGCTGTTCTTCGACAACGCCCTCTACTTCGACTTCCTCGACCGCGCGCGGGCGGCGGGGATCGAGGTGCCGATCATCCCGGGGATCCTGCCGATCACCCACGTGGGGCAGGTGGAGCGGATGAGCAGGATGAGCGGGGCCTCGATCCCCGAGGGACTGCACCGCGAGTTGCGCCTGCGCGAGGGCCAGGAGGAGGCCGTGCTCGACTTTGGGGTGGCCTACGCCACGCTGCAATGCGCGGAGCTGCTCGCGGGGGGCGCCCCGGGGATTCACTTCTACACGCTCAACCGCTCCCCCGCCACGCGCGCGATCGTCAGCGCCCTGAAGCTCGCGCGGCCGTGGGAGGGGGCCCCTTACGCGAGCTCGATCTCCAGCCCCTCCGCCACCCGGGGCGAGCCGTCGGGGGCCTCGTAGCGGACGTCCACGGAGTCGTTCTGGCGGTAGGTGCCCACGCCCCACGCGCCGAGTAGCCAGCGCCACCCGCTGATGTGGTCCTTGCGCAGCTCCCGCTCGAACACCAGCGCCCCGTCCTTGACGCGGTAGTCGGCTCCGAGCTCCTGGCGCACGCCGTTGAGGTACACCTCATAGGGGCTGCGCACCTCGCGGGGGAGCCGGACGATCGATTTGTTCACCGCGCGGATTATGCACCCGCCGGGTCGCGTACCCTTTGAGCCGCTGACGCTGGGCATGGAAGCCCAGCGCCGCCGCGCCCCGCCTGTGGCGAAACCCACGTGGACGATCCCAAATGAGCGACATCCCCTACACCATCCGCCGCTCCACGCGGGCGCGCCGGGTGCGGGTCAACGTGCACGCCCAGGCGCGGGTGGAGGTGGTGTTGCCGCAGCGCGCCCCCGAACGGGCGGCGGCGGCGGCGGTGGCGGAGCTGCGCCCGTGGATCGAGCGGCGTCTGCGCGAGGCCCGGGAGGCGTTGGAGCACGTGGCCCAGCGGGGCGCCACGGTCCCCTACCTGGGGGGGACGCTTGAGCTGGTGCCCCAGGCGGGGCGCACGCAGGTGCACCGGCGGGGCGAGCGGCTGCTGGTGCCCCAGGGCGACCCCCGCCCCGCGCTTGAGCGCTTCTACCGCCGGGCGGCTCGCGCGGAGGTCGTCCCGCGCCTGGATCGGGCGACGGCGCTGGCGGGAACTCCCTACAGCGGCCTCTCGATCCGCGGGCAGCGCACGCGCTGGGCGTCGTGCTCGCGGGGCGGCCGGATGAGCTTCAACTGGCGCCTGCTGCTCGCCCCCGAGAGGGTGCTCGACTACGTGGTGTGGCACGAGGTGTGCCATCTGGAGGTGCTCGACCACTCCCCCCGCTTCTGGGCGCTCGTGGAGCGCCGCTGGCCCGGCTGGCGCGAGGACCGCGAGTGGCTGCGCCGCCACGGGGGGACGCTGGTGCTGTAGGGGCCCAACTCCAAATCAACTCCAAGTAACACCAAGGACTTGGAGATCGGCTAAACTCCAAGGTGTGCCGAAATTTGGAGAACTCTGTAGAGGGGGAGCCCGGCCGCCATGCATATAGCCAAGCCCCCCGGCATCTTGGAGCTCGCCCACCGCGTGAGACAGCGCGATGACGTGGATGGCTTCGACTCCGCCGTGAGAATGCTCATCGACCGCAAAGAGATTCGGTCGAGCGGCGACTACCTCCACTGGGACAAGCTGCGCCGCCTGACCCCTCCCGCAGGCCTCAGCCATCACGATTGGTGGCTTGGGATCAAGTGGATGAGGGCCTCGTCGTTTTCGCTGCTGCCGCTCATCGATGCCGCCGAGGACGAACATTTCTGCTACGGCACCCCCCCCGCGGTGCTGCGACTGCTGCACTACGTCGATCGGCATTGCAGTGGCCAGATTGCGATGGCCGAGGTGGTCAGCGACGAGCAGGCGCGGCGCCACTACCTCGTCAATTCTCACATGGAGGAGGCGATCCGCTCAAGCCAGCTCGAGGGCGCCACCACGACGCGCAGGGTGGCCAAGGAGATGCTTCGCAGCGGGCGGGAGCCCACCGATCGCAGCGAGTTGATGATCCTCAACAACTACCGTGCCCTGGAGTTCATACGCGAGGGCATGGGGGAGCGCTTGGAGCCCGAGACTGTGCTCGAGCTGCACCGCATCCTCACCGAGGGCACGCTCGACGATCCCACCGCGGCCGGCCGCTTGCAGGGCCCGGGGGACGAGCGTGTAGCCGTCGTCGACGCCACCGATGGAAGCGTGATTCACAAACCCCCGCCTGCGGAGCAGCTGCCCGAGCGGCTGCGGGCGCTATGCGACTTTGCCAATCGCGACGACGAGGACTTCGAGGGCTTCATGCACCCAGTGGTGCGGGCGATCCTCCTGCACTTCTGGCTGGCCTACGACCACCCCTTCGAGGACGGCAACGGACGCACCGCGCGGGCTCTCTTCTACTGGTACATGCGCACGCGTGGGTATTGGATGGTCGAGTACCTCTCGATCTCGCGGATCCTGCGCGAGGCGCCGGCCCAGTACAGCAGGGCGTTCCTGCTGACGGAGACCGATGAAGGCGATACCACGTACTTCCTGCTGCACCAACTGCATACGGTCAAGCGCGCAGTCGAGGAGCTGCACGCCTACCTGCGCCGCAAGGTGAGCGAGATCAGGGACGTGGAGCGGTTGATCGAGGGTGCGGATGGGCTCAACCATCGCCAGCTGGCGCTGCTGAGTGACGCAATCCGTCGTCCAGAGGGCACCTACACCTACCAATCTCACGCGACCAGCCACAGGGTCACCCACGAGACGGCTCGCAACGACCTGCTCCGGCTGCATGGCCGGGGTCTGCTGCGGCGGCGCAAGATCGGACGCATGCACGCCTACAGCGCGGCCGCCGACCTTCCACACGCGATCGAGCGGCTCGGGCCCCCAACTCCAAAATAACTCCAAATAACTCCAAGGATTTGGAGATGGGACTGTGGCCAGGCGGGTGAAGGCGCCCGGTGAGCCGTCGCCGCTCACACCTCCTGCAACACGCGCCGCAATGCGTCATGGGCGCTCTCGCCGGGCAGCAGCGGCACGAGGCGACGTTTGACGCGCCCCGTGTAGGCCTCCACGGAGCCGTCCCCGCGCATGTCCACGCCGCCGCGGGGACCGCCTAGCAGTCCCCCTGGGCCTGCGATTTCGGCGCGCACGGCCACCTGGCGGGCGGGGTCGTAGCGGCGCCCCGCCGCATGGATGGCATGCCGCCGCGCCTCGGGGGCGAGGGCGTCGATGCGCTCCTCCAGTGCGTCGATGGTCTCCCCAAGGGTGGGAAAGCGCATGCGCTGCACCCGCGGCCCGCTGCGCACCGTGAGCGTCCAGTGATCGGCCATGCGCCGATGATGGCACCCCGATGTCCCCGGGCGGACGTCCTGCGGCGGGCGCCCGGAGGCTGGCGCTCAGTCTTGGGGCTGGGTGTTGAACAGCGGGGCTGGCTCAGCCGCGCTGCTCGATTGGCACGAAGTCGCGGTCGCGCTCGCCGGTGTAGATCTGGCGGGGGCGGGCGATCTTCTGCTCGGAGTCCTGGACCATCTCGAGCCACTGGGCGATCCAGCCGCTGGTGCGCCCGATGGCGAACATCACGGGGAACATCGCCACCGGCAGCCCGAGGGCCTCGTAGATGAGGCCGGAGTAGAAGTCCACGTTGGGGTAGAGCTTGCGCGAGGTGAAGTACTCGTCGTCCAGCGCCCGCTTCTCGAGCTCGGTGGCGACATCCAGGAGGGGGCTCTTGCCGCGCACCTCGAAGACGTCGTCGAGGTAGCGGCGGATGATGCGGGCGCGGGGGTCGTAATTCTTGTAGACGCGGTGGCCGAAGCCCATCAGGCGCTCGTTGCCCGCCTTCACGCCCTCCAGGAAGGCGGGGATGTTCTCCACCTTCCCGATCCGTGCGAGCATCCGCAGGGCGGCCTCGTTGGCGCCGCCGTGCAGCGGCCCGTAGAGGGCGGCCACCCCCGCGGCCACGGCAGTGTAGGGGTCGACCTGGGTGGAGCCCACCGAACGCACGGCGCTGGTGGAGGCGTTCTGCTCGTGATCGGCGTGGAGGATGAAGAGGACGTCGAGCGCCCGCGCGAGGCGTGGGTCGGGCTGGTATTTGAGCTCGGTCATCTTGTACATCATCCCGAGGAAGTTGCCCGCGTAATCGAGGTCGTTGTCGGGGTACACGTAGGGCTGGCCCATGTTGTGGCGGAAGGCGAACGCGGCCAGCGTGGGCATCTTGGCGAGCAGGCGGATGATCTGGATGTCGCGCACGGCCTCGTCGTGGATCTTGTTGGCGTCGGGGTAGAAGGTGGAGAGGGCCCCCACCGAGGCCACGAGCATCCCCATCGGGTTAGCGTCGTAGCGGAAGCCCTGCATGAAGTCCTTGACGTTCTCGTGCACGAACGTGTGGATCGTGATCTCGTGGACCCACTCCTCCAGCTCGGGCTGGGTGGGCAGGTGGCCCTTGATCAGCAGGTGGGCGACCTCCAGGTAGGTGGAGTGCTCGCAGAGCTGCTCGATCGGGTAGCCGCGGTGCTGGAGGATGCCGGCGTCGCCGTCGATGTAGGTGATCGCGCTGCGGCAGGAGGCGGTGTTGGTGTAGGCGGGGTCGTAGGCCATCAGCCCGAAATCACCCTCGCCGGTCTTGATCTGGCGCAGATCCATCGCGCGGACGGTGCCGTCGGCGATCGGCAGCTCGTAGGTGGCGCCCGTGCGGTTATCGGTCACCGTCAGGCTCTCCGCGGGCGGGGCTCCGTTGCCCTGCGCCTGTCCTGCCAGTGCCTCGCCGTGTGTGCCCGTCTTGGTCTCGGCGCTCATCTCTGTCCTCTCACGGTCAGTTCTTGGCTACACCGTAGCGGCTCTCGGTGGCCTCTCCGAGGAGCCCCGCGCCGGTCGCCCTGGGGCGCTCTCGCCGGCCTAGGCGCGCGGGCTCTCGGCGCCCCCGCCATAGCGGCTCTCGGTGGCCTCGACCTGTCCCTGGTAGTGGCTGCCGAGCGCGGCGTGGCCGTAGGGCCGCAGGGCGGGGGCGTCGAGGGTCATGAAGGAGAGCTGGGCGATGGGCAGGCCGGGGTAGAGCTTGATGGGAACGCGGGTGAGGTTGTTGAGCTCGAGCGTCAGCGTGCCCCGCCAGCCGGGGTCGCAGAAGCCGGCGGTGGCGTGCACGATCAACCCCAGCCGCCCGAGGCTCGACTTGCCCTCGATCCGCGCGACGATGTCATCCGGCAGCTCCACGTGCTCCAGCGTGCTGCCGAGGCAGAACTCCCCGGGGTGGATCACGAACGGCTCGCCCTCCGCCGGGGAGACCTGCTCGGTCAGGCCCCGCGGGGGGTCGCGCAGGTCGATCGCGGTGATCTTGTGGTTGTGGAACACCCGGAAGGAGCTCCCCAGGCGCAGGTCCACGCTGGCCGGCTGCACCAGCGCCTCATCCCACGGGTCGATCCCGATGCGCCCCTCCGCCACGAGCCGCAGGATCGTGCCGTCGGAGAGGACCGACGCGGGGTCTGGAGCGGGTGAGGCGAAGCCGCGGGCTTGGTCGATGGAGGGCACGGCGGGGATTTTCGCAGGCCTCACCGCTGCGTGAGGCGCCGGCGGGCGGCGACGGTGCGAACCCGCGGGGGCGGGAGCAGCGCGGGCGCTCCGTGGTGGGGGCCGCGCCGGGGTGCGATCGGGCCCCGCCCATCGCGGCCCAGGCGGGGATGGTGGGGATGACGCGGGCGGGGATCCGGTCGGAAGCCGATGCCGCCATCCTCGTCCATGAACCCCTCGGGCGTCTGTCGCACAGCCCACCGCACGATCAGAAAGAGCCCCACGATCGGGATCTTCAACATGACCATCAACCAGATGAACGTCCAGGCATCCACTCCACATCCGATCGTACTACGGACGGGGCCCCGGGGAAGGACGAATTTCAGTTCCCCAGCGGCATGGGGGCGGCGGAGAACTGGGTGAACTCGCGCAGCTGGCGCACGCGGGCGGCGATCTCGGGCCCGGAGAGGTGCTCGATGCGCTGGGTGCCGAACTCTTCGACGTTGAAGGAGGCCAGGGCGGTGCCGTGGGCCATGGCCTGGCGCAGCAGCTCGTCGGAGAGGGCCTCTCCGGAGTGGGCGGCGATGTACCCGACGAAGCCCCCGGCGAAGGTGTCACCGGCGCCGGTGGGGTCGACGACCGACTCGAGGGGGAAGGCGGGCAAGGAGAAGAAGCCGTCGGCGGTGACGAGCGCGGCGCCGTACTCCCCCTGCTTGGCGACGATCACCCGGGGCCCCCAGCCAAGGACCTCGCGGGCGGCGGCGAACAGGCTGGCCTTGCCGGTGAGCTGGCGCAGCTCGGAGTCGTTGAGGATCAGGCAGTGGCACTGGGCGATGGCCTTCATCAGGGAGTCGCGGGCGGCTTCGATCCAGAGGTTCATGGAGTCCAGCGCGACGAACCGCGCGTCGGGGAGCTGGGCGCGCACCTCGCGCTGCAGGTCGGGCTGGATGTTGGCGAGGAACAGCACCTCGCTTGCGCGGGAGCTCTCGGAGAGCTTCGGCTGAAAGCCCTCGAACACCCCGAGCTGGGTGTCGAGGGTCTCGCGCGAGTTGAGGTCCCAGCCGTACTTGCCGCGCCAGAAGAAGGTCCTGCCGCCGGGGATGCGCTCGATGTCGGAGATGTCCACCCCGCGGTGGCGCATGACGTCGAGCTCGGTCTCCCCGAAGTCCTCGCCGACGGGCCCGACGACGCGCACCTCCTCGAAGAAGGAGGCGGCCAGCGCGAAGTGCACGGCGGCGCCGCCGAGCATCCGCTGGCGCTCGCCGAACGGGGTGGTGACGCTGTCAAAGGCGATCGATCCGACGACGGTGATGGCCATGGTGCGCACCCTACACCGGCTGGATGCGGATAGTTCGCGTGGTTGCGGCCGGTAGGCGATCGCTTGCTTGGCCGTGCGTCAGTCCCCGGGCACCCACCCCGTGCGGCGACCTGCCGCCCGCATCTCCCAGTGGGCGGGTTGCCCGGGTTGGCTATAGCCTGGCGTCGATGCGCGCGATTCAGATGACCGAGTTCGGGGGCCCGGAGGTGCTGCGGCTCGTGGAGCTGCCGACGCCGGAGCCCGCCGCGGGCGAGGTGCTGATCCGGGTGACGCGGGCGGGGGTGAACTTCGCGGACGTGCACACGCGCACGAACTCCTACGTGCGCAAGGCGACGCTGCCGCTCATCCCGGGCGCGGAGGTGGCGGGCGTGAGGGAGGACACGGGCAAGCGGGTGGTGGCGCTGACGGGCAAGGGGGGCTACGCGCAGTACGCGACGGCGCCGGCGGAGCACGTGTTCGAGATCCCCGACGGGGTGGACGACGGGACGGCGCTGGCGCTGCTGGTGCAGGGGACGACGGCGTGGCACCTCTACCGCACGGCGGGCCGGGTGGGGGAGGGTACGAACGGGGAGGGGGCAGGCGAGACCGTGGTGGTGCACGCGGCGGCGGGGGGCGTGGGCTCGCTGGCGGTGCAGCTGGGGCGCCCGCTGGGAGCGGGCAGGGTGATCGCGACGGCGTCGAGCGAGGAGAAGCGCGCGCTTGCGCTGGAGCTGGGGGCGGACGCGGCGATCGACCCGGCGCCGGAGGGCCTGACGGAGCGCCTCGTGGAGGCCAACGGGGGGCGCGCGGTGGACGTGGTGTTCGAGATGGCGGGGGGCGCGGTGTTCGAGGCCTCCTACCGCGCGCTGGCTCCGTTCGGGAGGCTGGTGGTGTGCGGGATCGCCTCGCAGGAGCCCAACAAGGTGTCCAGCGGATCGCTGTTGCGCCACTCGCGGGCGGTGGTGGGCTTCTACATCTTCCACTGTCTGGAGGAGGGGCGCTCGGGGATGTTCGCGCAAGCTCTGGAGGATCTCTTCGCGCGGGTGGGATCGGACCCCGCCCACCCGGAGCTGAGGGTGGTGGTGGGACACACCTACCCGCTGGAGGAGGCGGGGCGGGCCCATGTGGAGATGCGCGAGCGGCGCACCACGGGCAAGCTGTTGCTGGACCCGTCCGCGTGATGTTGAAGCAGGTCGTCGAGGGCGATGTGAACATGCGCGAGCGGCGCACGACGGGTAAGCTGCTGTTGGACCCGGCGCTTCGACTGATGAAACCGATCCCGCCCGCCCCGGCTCGCCGGCCCGCGGCCAGCCGCGCCACCCTCTAGCGCGAACGCCGTAAGCTCCCATACCGTTATGGCCAAGTCATTTGCCGAGCTCGGGCTGACCGAGCGAACCCTGAAGGCTCTGCGCGAGGTGGGCTACGAGTCGCCGAGCCCGATCCAGGAGCAGACGATCCCGCTGCTGCTGGAAGGGCGGGACGTGATCGGCCAAGCGCAGACGGGCACGGGCAAGACGGCGGCGTTTGGGCTGCCGATCATGGAGTACGTGGACGCGGAGGAGCGGGAGGTGCAGGCGCTGGTGCTGACGCCGACGCGGGAGCTGTGCATCCAGGTGACGCAGGCGCTGCGGGCGTACGGGGCGCATGCGGGGGTGGACGTGGTGGCGGTCTTCGGGGGTGCCCCGATCCGCTCCCAGCAGGCGCAGCTGCGCTCGGGGGGGCACGTGGTGGTGGGGACGGTGGGGAGGGTGCTGGATCTGATCTCGCGCCACTCGCTGGTGCTGCACGACTGCCGCTTCGTGGTGTTGGACGAGGCGGACGAGATGCTCGACCTGGGCTTCCTGGAGGATGTGGAGCGCATCCTCTCGATGACCCCGAGCGGCCGGCAGACGGCGCTGTTCAGCGCGACGATGCCCCCGCCGATCCGCAAGCTGGCGGATGGGTACCTGTACGACCCGGTGACTGTGAAGGTGAAGGCGGCGACGCTGACGATCGACACGGTGGCGCAGTTCCAGCTCCCGGTGGACTCCAAGCAGAAGGCGGACAAGCTGGTGGAGGTGCTGCGCGAGGAGATGAAGTCGCCCGCTCGTCCTGGATCCCCCACCCGCCCAGGGAGCGCCCCGGAGGACATGCAGACGATCGTGTTCGTGCGCACGAAGGTGCGCTGCGATCAGCTGCACCGCACGTTGCGCGACCGGGGGATGAACGTGCGGGCGCTGCACGGGGACATGACGCAGGGCTCGCGGGACGGGGTGATGCTGGCGTTCAAGGGGGGGCGGGTGCCGATCCTGGTGGCGACTGACGTGGCGGCGCGGGGCCTTGACATCTCGACGGTGACGCACGTGATCAACTACGACGTGCCGACCTCCCCGGACACCTACGTGCACCGCATCGGGCGCACCGGGCGGGTGGGCCGCTCGGGCAGGGCGATCACGTTCGTGGAGGACCGCCAGAAGCGGGAGCTGGAGGCGATCGAGCGCCACATCGGCACGTCGGTCGCGCCGTGGGAGAAGGGCGCGACGGCGCCCCCCACGCCGGTGCAGGAGCGTCCGCGCCGGCACTCCAAGCCGCACATCTCGCGCGACGGCTCGGAGCCCCACGCCAAGCTTGTCCTCGCGGGCGGCCGCGCGGGGGGGGTGCGGGTGGCGGACATCGTGGGGGTGGTCACCTCGGCGACGGGCCTGGATGGGGAGGCGGTCAGGGACGTGCAGGTGCTGGACCGCTTCTCGTTCCTGTCGGTGCCGGCGACGGAGGCGGACAGGGTGATCGAGGCGCTGCGGGACCGCACGGTGCGTGGCCACCCGGTGCGGTTGGAGCGGGTGACGGGCTAGCGCGGCGGCGCGCGGCGTCATCGAGACGGCCCCAAGCGACGGTAACGTGCTCGCAAGCATGAGTTCAGCACCTGCTCAAATCGACCTTCGACGGCTACGCGCTCGACGGGAGGAGATCCTGAGGCACGCCGCAGACCATGGCGCGCGCAACGTGCGTGTATTCGGCTCGGTGGTGCGCGGTGAGTCGGATGCGTCGAGCGACGTGGACCTCTTGGTCGAGATGGAACCGGGGCGCAGCCTGATCGACCTCGTGGGGCTGTGGCAGGACTTGGAGGACGCGCTCGGCACCCATGTCGATGTGCTCAGCGACGGCGGCGTAAGCCCGCATCTGCGCGAGCGCATCTACGCCGAGGCCGTGGCCCTGTGAGGGACGAGCGTGTCTATTTGCTGCACGCCATCGAGGCGATCGATGCGGTCTCGAGCTACACGGTGGATGGCCGTGAAGCGTTCTTCTCAGACGGCAAGACCCAGGACGCCGTCATCCGCAACATCGAGATCATCGGCCAGGCGGTCAAGGGAATCTCGGACGGCACACGCGCTTTGGAGCCAGCGGTGCCCTGGCGGCAGATCGCCGGTATGCGTGACAAGCTCATACACGAATACTTCGGCGTGGATCTCGCGCTCGTCTGGGACGTGGTGGAGCGCGAATTGCCGGTCTTGCGCCCGCAACTGGAGAAGCTGAGCCAACACCTTGCGGACCACTCAAGTTCGGCGGATCGCCCAGCTTCTTAGTCTTCCTGGTCGATTCCGCGGGCCAAGTAGCGCAACGCTCGCTATCGTGCGCGGCTCACCCCGAGAGACGAGCAAGGAGACCTGCCAAGCATGTCAACCGCCACGATGCAGACCACAGAGGGCGCGATCACCTTCGAGTTGTTCGACGAGGACGCCCCGAAGACGGTGGCGAACTTCCGCAAGCTCGCCTCTGAGGGCTTTTACGACGGGCTTACGTTCCACCGGGTGATCAAGGACTTCATGATCCAGGGGGGCTGCCCGCAGGGCACGGGCACGGGGGGCCCGGGGTACAAGTTCGAGGACGAGATCAACCCCCACAAGGTGGTGCGGGGAGCGCTGGCGATGGCGAACGCGGGCCCGAACACGAATGGCTCGCAGTTCTTCATCGTGACGGCCAAGAAGGCGTCGTGGCTGGATGGCAAGCACACGGTGTTCGGGGAGGTCACCGACGGCATCGACGTGGTGGATCGCCTGGAGGGCGTGGCCACGGACGGGGCGGATCGCCCGGTGGAGCCGATCGGGATCGCCTCGATCGAGCTGTCTGAGTAGGGACCCGCCACATGTGGCGGGTCTGGAACGGCCACATGTGGCCGTTCCCGGCAGGGCCGCATGCGGCCCTGCCCCGGCCGGTACATGTACCGGCCGGCTCGCAGCCGCACATGTGCGGCTGCGTCGGGGGGCGCATGCGCCCCCCGACCGATCGGCGCATGCGCCGATCGGAACATCATCTTCTTACAAGCGTGCGCCGATCGGAACAAATTGGCTCCAGGGCCAGACGAGACCGCGATCGGGGTGTAGCCTCTGTACTGAGCACAAACCAGCACGGGAGGCCCCACGATGGCGACTGTCGAGCAGCACGCAACCGAAATCCACAACGGCGCGGGCAACGGCGCGACGGCAACTGTGACGGGATCGGAGATCCCGGTCGAAAACCCGGCGACGGGGGAGATCGTCACGACGGTGCCGGACCTGGACGCGGCGGCGGTGGCGGAGCTGGCGCGCAAGGGCCGGGCGGCGCAGCCGACGTGGGAGGCGTATGGCTTCGAGGGTCGCGGGCGGGTGCTGCTGCGGATGCAGAAGTGGGTGATGGACAACGCGGATCGGATCGTGCGGACGATCGTGTCGGAGACGGGCAAGACCTATGAGGATGCGCAGCTGGCGGAGATCTCCTACGGGGGCGGGGCATTCGGCTTCTGGGCCAAGCACGCCGAGGAGTATCTGGGGGACGAGCGGGTGCGCTCGAGCACTGTGTTCGTGAAGGGCAAGAAGCTGATCCTGCGCTACCGCCCGCTGGGCTTGGTGGGGGTGATCGGCCCGTGGAACTACCCGCTGACGAACTCCTTCGGGGACTGCATCCCGGCGCTGGCGGCGGGCAACAGCGTGATCCTGAAGCCCTCGGAGGTGACGCCGCTGACCTCGCTGCTGTTGGCGGAGGGCCTGCGCGAGTGCGGGATTCCGGAGGATGTATTCCAGGTGGCTACGGGCCGCGGGGAGACGGGGGCGGCGCTGATCGGGGAGGTGGACATGATCATGTTCACGGGCTCCACGCGCACGGGTCGCAAGGTGGCGGAGGCGGCGGCCCGGAGGCTGATCCCGTCATCGCTGGAGCTGGGGGGCAAGGACCCGATGATCGTGCTGGCGGACGCGGACCTGGAGCGGGCGGCGAACGTGGCGACGTACTACTCGATGCAGAACTCCGGCCAGACGTGCATCTCGATCGAGCGGGCCTACGTGGAGGCCCCGGTGTATGAGGAGTTCGTGGCGAAGGTCACCGACAAGGTGCGCGCCCTGCGCCAGGGCCGCCCGGACGGGGGCCCGGGGACGGTGGAGGTGGGCTCGATGACGTTCCCCCCGCAGGTGGAGATCGTGGAGGACCACGTCAACGACGCGCTCGCCAAGGGCGCGCGGGCGCTCACCGGCGGCCACCGGGGCACGGGCGAGGGGCACTACTTCGAGCCGACGGTGCTAGTGGACGTGGACCACTCGATGAAGATCATGCAGGAGGAGACGTTCGGCCCGACGCTGCCGATCATGAAGGTGCGCGACGCCGACGAGGCGGTACGGCTGGCCAACGACTCCCCGTACGGCCTCGCGGGGTCGGTGTTCAGCAGGGACACGGAGAAGGGCGAGCAGATCGCGCGGCGGGTGGAAGCGGGGGCGGTGTGCGTGAACGACGCGATCATCAACTTCGCCGCCCTGGAGCTGCCGATGGGCGGGGTCAAGGAATCCGGCCTCGGCTCCCGCCACGGGGCGGGGGGCATCCGCAAGTATTGCCAGCAGCAGGCGCTCCTGGTCACGCCGCGGCTGGCGCTGAAGCGCGAACCGCACTTCTTCCCCTACACCCGCCGCGGCACCAAGCGGCTGGGCAAAGCCTTGAAGTTGCTGTACGGCCGGGGCAAGCGGGATTGAATGTGGAGGGCCCGCCAAGGCGGGCCCTCCCACAGCTCAGCAAATAGCTCCTATCGCATCTCTTACGCTAGCGAAATCTCCAGTAGCTGCTCCAGCTCCGCGATCGTGCTCTCGGGGGCGGTGTGGTGCACGGTGGCCATCCCCAGCTCGGAGGCGGGGGGGAGGTTGAAGGGGAGGTCGTCGACGAACACGCAGCGCGCGGGCTCGTGCCCGATGGCCTGGGCGCCGAGCTCGTAGATGCGGGGGGCGGGCTTGCGGATGCCGACCTCGCCGGAGATGACGACCCCGTCGAACAGCTCGGCGAGCAGCTCGCGGGGGTAGCGGGTGGTGCCCCAGGAGTTGGAGATCAGCCCGGTGGCGATCCCCGCGCGGCGGGCGGTGCGGACGGCGTGGACCATGGACTCCTCGAGGGTGGCCCCGGAGAAGAGCCGGTCGATGACGCCCTCGTGGGAGGCCAGGCCGAGCAGGCGACCGAGGTGGGCCTCGAAGTCGGCCTCACCGATACGGCCCTCCTCGAAGCCGATCAACAGCTCGCGGGCGGCGTCATTGCCGCGGAATGCCTGGGCCAGCGCAGCGGGATCGAGGCCCTCCTGCTCGCAGAAGGCGGAGAAGGAGCGGAACAGGTTGGTGGTCATCACCCCGCCCCAGTCGACGAGCAGTGCGGTGATCGCGCCGTTGCCTGTGTGCTCGGCGGTCGCTCGGCCCTCGTCGGCGGCGGCCTGTGGCCCTTCGACTTCGGCCACGACCTCCATGGACTCGGACTCGGCCGCTGTGCGCTCGACGCTCTCACTCACCGAACGCCACCTCCTCGGCGTGGGCGGCGAGGAGCAGGACGCCCTCGCCGAAGTGCTTGAGGTAGGGGTCGTCGGTGGTGCCGGCGAGGGCGCGCTTGTAGTTGCCCTCCATGAACACGGTCATCTTCCACACGGCGAGGGTGACGTACCAGCGCAGGTCGCCCATGGAGCGCCCGGTGCGCCCTTCGTAGCGGGCGATCAGCTCGGCGCGGGTGGGGAAGCCGTCGGCCTTGGTGACGCTGCCCAAGGAGTCCCGGATGCCCCCGGGGGGGTCGTCGGCCTGTCCCCAAATCATGCAGAGGTAGCCGAGGTCGGCGAGGGGGTCGCCGATGGTGGCCATCTCCCAGTCGAGCACCGCGGTGAGGCACGTGGGGGCGGAGGTGGCGAACATGGTGTTGCCGAGGCGGTAGTCCCCGTGCACGACGGTGGCGGGGCCGGATTCCGGCAGGTGCTCGGCGAGCCAGCCGGCGACCCGTTCGACGGCGGGGATTTCGCGGGTCTTGTTGAGCTCCCACAGGCCGGAGAAGCGCCGCAGCTGGCGCTCGAGGTAGCCGGTGGGCTTGCCGAAGTCCTCAAGGCCGGCGGCGCGCCAGTCCACGCCGTGGATCTCGACAAGCGCATCGACGAGCTCATCGCCGATGCGCCGGCGCTCGGCGGGGTCGTCGAGGGCGGGGGGGAGGCTGAACACGATCGCCTCGCCCGCGACGCGCTCCATCACGTAGAAGGGGCAGCCGATCGTGGCGGGGTCGTCCTGCACGGCGAGCACGGTGGGGACCCGCGCGGGGGTGTCGTGCAGGGCGCGCAGCAGGCGGGCCTCGCGCAGCACGTCGTGGGCGCTGGGCGGCAACGGGGGCCGGGGGGGGCGGCGCAGGATCAGCTCGGAGCCGTCCTCGCGCTCGATCAGGTAGGTGACGTTGGAGTGCCCCTCGCCGATCGGGCTGGCGCGCAGCTCCCCGCCGCCGAGGCGGTGGGCGTCGAGGAACTCGCGCAGGGGCTCGAGCACGAGCAGGGGGGGCCGCTCATTGGCGTGGGCGTCGGCGTGGGTGAGGACGACGTCGTCGGGGGCGGCGGGGGCGCTCATCGGCCGCAACGGTATCCCAAGCACTAGGCTCACGGCAATGTCCCGTGGGCGCGCTGGGTCCAGCTGCAAGCCGGCTCGCGTGGGCTTGAGAAGGCGCAGGCGACCGCAACATCCTCTTCGTTAGGGTGTCTTAAGCGAGCGCACGGCAACGTGCCACCCCTTCCCCGAGGCGGCATGGGCTGCTCCACGAGCACGTCCGCGCGTCGTCTGCAACCCCACGACGGATTGGAGTTCTCTGCATGCTGCGTATCCGCGTACCGGTCCTCTGTGCAGTGCTGGTTGTCTGCTCGGCCCTCGTCGCCGCGGCGGTGGGCGCCGCCCCGGCGCTGGCGTCGCACAACCAGACGGTCTTCTTCGAGGGGGGACAGGAGCTGCTCGAACCGCGCTCGCGCGAAAAGGCGATCGCCCAGATGGAGCACCTGGGGGTGGGGGCGCTGCGGGTGGAGCTGTACTGGCACGACGTGGCGCCGAGCCCGAACGCCACCAAGCGCCCCAGCTTCGACGCGACCAACCCGGGGGCGTATAACTGGGGCCCCTACGACTGGCTGCTGGGGAAGGCCAAGGAATTGAACTGGCCGGTGCTGCTCACGGTGACCTCGCCGACGCCGCGGTGGGCTAGCGCCAACCACACCACCGTCGGCAGCCCCAACTGGAAGGACTTCCAGGAATTCATGACCGCGGTGGGCCACCACTACGGCTCGCAGGTGGCGCTGTTTGCGATCTGGAACGAGCCCAACGACGCGGCGTTTCTGTTGCCGCAGTTCAACGCCAACGGCTCCCCGGCTTCGCCGCGCATCTACAGGGGCCTCTTCCAGGCGGGCTACGCGGGTTTGCAGGCGGCGGGCCTGGCGCACCCGAAGGTGCTGATGGGGGAAACGGCGCCGGTTGGGGAAGACAGCCTCAGTCGCTCCTACATCCGCGTGGCGGGGCTGCTGCACGACGTGGCGCCGCTGGCGTTCCTGCGGGGGACGCTATGCCTGAACTCCCACTATGGGAAGGCGGGCTCATGCGGATCGCTGCCGGCGTACGGGTACTCCCACCACGCGTACACCACGCGGCAGGGTCCGCTGTGGCACCCGGTGGAGCCCGACGACGTGACGATCGGGACGCTCTCGCGCCTGGAACACGCGCTCGACGCCTCCGCACGGTCGGGGGCGATCCGTGCGGGAATGCCGATCTACCTGACGGAGTTCGGGGTGCAGAGCAAGCCCAACAGGTACTACGGGGTGCCGGCGGCAAAGCAAGCGGAATGGGATGCGCTCTCGGAATACATCGCCTGGCGCGACCCGCGGGTGGCGGCCTTCTCGCAGTACCTGCTGCGCGACGACCCCGTGGGGGGCCCCCCGGGCTCGGGTGTCCACGGCGGTCGGGTGGGCTTCCAGACGGGCCTGGAGTACGTGAGCGGAAGCTTCAAGCCGCTCTACTTCGGATGGCCGGTGCCTGTGGTTGTTTCAAGGCAGGGCCACGGCTTCTCCCTGTGGGGCAGGGCGCGTCCCGCGACAGAAGCCACCAAGGTGACGATCCTCGTCAGGACCAGGGGCGCCAGGAAGTACAAGGTCCTCAAGACCCAGAGCACGGACTCGCTGGGGTACTGGAGCTTCACCTCGACGGTGGCGGGCGTGAGCTGGCGGGTGCGGTGGACGAGCCCAACGGGCGTGAAATACGAAGGGCCCCCGATCGGGGCTACGTAGGCTCGTCCCATCGGGGGCGTAGGTGCAGATATGAAAAATCCGAGTTGTGTGTAACGATCGTTATACGCTGCCCTGAAAAGATATCTACACACAGACAGTCCCCTGCAAACGGGTCCACCCGCGTCCATCCGCCGGAAAGGTTGCGAGCAGCCCGGCGTCGCCCCCTAAAGTTGGGAGGGCGATGCCGGAGCTGCCCGAGGTAGAGATCACGGCCCGAAGGCTTGACGGCGCGCTGCGGGGCGCCACGATCGAAGGGGCGCTGGCACCGGGCATCAATGCCCTGAAGACCTACGACCCGGCGCTCGCGGAGCTGGCGGGCCGCGAGATCCTGGGTGTGCGCCGGCGGGGGAAGCACCTGATCGTGGAGGTTGAGGGACCCTCCCGACCTGATGGCGCTCCCCTGTCGGAGAGCCCCCAAACGCTGGCGCTGCTGATCCACCTGATGTCGGCGGGCAGGCTGCAGCTATACGACAAGCGCGCGGGCCCGCGGGACCGCACCTCGCGCCTGCTCGTGCAGGTGCGCCTGGCGGAAAACGGCGGAACCGAGGCGGAGCTGCGCCTGCGGGAGTTCGGCTCCAAGCAGGCGGCGTGGGTGAAGCTGCTGCGCGGCGAGGAGCTGGAGCGGGAGGAGGCGCTGGCGACCCTTGGGCCGGAAGCGTGGCCTGACCCGGGAGACCCGGTACAGCTCAAGAGCCTCCTCGACGCCCCCCGCCCGCTGCACACGATGCTGCGCGACCAGCGCACGATCGCCGGCATCGGGCGCTCATGGGTCGATGAGATCCTATGGGAGGCGCGTCTCTCCCCCTACAAGCGGGGCGCGGACCTCGAACCGGAGGAGGCGCGGCGGCTGCGGGAGGCGATCGTGGGCACCCTGGGGGCGGCGCTCGAGTACTACGAGCGGACGATCTCGCTGCCGATCCCGGACAGGCTGCCGATGCCCCTGCGGGTGCACCGCCACGAGGGCGAGCCCTGCCCCCGCTGCGGGGAGACGCTGCGGGCGGTGCACTTCGAGGACTACGTGATCGCCTACTGCCCCGCCTGCCAGACGGAGGGGAAGGTGCTCAAGGACCGGCGGCTCTCGCGCCTGTTGAAGTAGCCGTACATGAACGAGTTTCTCCCGTCCTCCCCACGGTTGAAGTAGGGTCCCGCCCGTGATCGAGCAGGGAGAGATGGCCCCCGACTTCGAGTTGCCCGACCAGGACGGCGGGGTCGTGCGGCTGTCAGATCTGCGAGGGGCTCCGGTGGTGGTCTACTTCTACCCGAAGGCGGACACGTCGGGATGCACGGTGCAGGCGTGCGGGGTGCGCGATCACAGCCCCGACTACAACACGGCGGGAGCGACGGTGCTGGGCATCTCCCCGGACCCGGTGGCGAAGGTGAAGAAGTTCCACGACAAGCACGACCTGGGTTTCACGCTGCTGGCGGACGAGGATCACGCGGTTGCGGAGAGCTACGGGGTGTGGGCACAAAAGTCGATGTACGGAAAAACGTACTGGGGGGTGCTGCGGACGACGTTCATCGTGGCCCCGGACGGGAGGGTCGCCCAAGTGCTGCATAAGGTGAAGCCGGCGACCCACGACGAGCTGGCGCTAGGGGCGTTGGCGCAGACAGGTTAGACGGCGGCCGACTCCACGCAGCCCAGGTTAGGCGGCGGCCAACTCCACGGACTCGGCTACCGACCCGCTACCCGAGAACTGCATGGCGCCATCCTCGATGGCGCCGAACTTGAGGCTGAGGATGTCAAGCGCGTAGTTCTGGTACAGGCGCCACGGCGCCTTGGACCCCTGCTTGGGGAACTCCTCGATGTGGCGCAAGACGTAGCTCGAGGAGAAGTCGATGAACGGCTGCGGGGCGACCGAGGGGTCGCGGTTCTGTGGGGTGCACAGTCGGTATCCGTGCGCGTCCATGTGGTTGAGCAGGCGGCAGACGTACTCGCAGGTGAGGTCGCACTTGAGCGTCCACGAGGCGTTGGTGTAGCCAAGGGCCATCGCCAGGTTGGGCACGCCGCTGAGCATCATGCCCTTGTAGCTCATTGTCTGCGGCAGCTCGACGTCGCGGCCGTCGACGGCGATCCGCATGCCCCCCAACGCGAGCAGGCTGAGGCCGGTTGCGGTGACGATCAGATCGGCCTGCAGCTCGGCGCCGGACTCCAGCCGCAGGCCGTGCTCGGTGAAGGTGTCGATGCGATCGGTGACCACCGAGGCGCGGCCGGCGCGGATCGCTTCGAAGAGGTCGCCATCGGGTACCAGGCACAGGCGCTGATCCCACGGGTTGTAGTTGGGGTTGAAGTGGGTGTCGATGTCGTACCCGGAGGGGAGGTGGCGCTCGAGGCGCTTGCGGATGAACGCCTTCATCGCCTCGGGTCGGCGCCGGGAGAGCTGGAAGCTGAACATGGTGAGGAGGACGCTCTTCCAGCGCATGATCGGATAGACGGCCTTTGCCGACAGCACCCGGCGCAGGGCCCCCGCGAGTGGGTCTTCGGCGGGCAGCGACACGATGTAACTGGGCGAGCGCTGGAGCATGGTGACGTGCGCGGCGCTGTGGGCCATCGCGGGGAGCAGCGTCACCGCGGTCGCTCCGCTGCCGATCACCACCACGCTCTTGCCGGCGTAGTCGATGTCGTCGGTCCACTGCTGGGGGTGCACGATGCGCCCGGCGAAGCGCTCGGTGCCCTTGAAGTCCGGGGTGTAGCCCGCGTCGTAGCGGTAGTAGCCGCTGCACATCAACAGGAACCCGCAGCTCAGGCGCGCGGTCTCCCCGGTGTCACTGCGCTCCGCCTCCACGATCCAGCGGGCGTCCGCGGTGGAGAACTCGGCGCGCACCACGCGGTGGTGGAAGCGGACCTTGCGGTCGATGCCGTAGTCGCTTGCGGTCTGGCGGACATAGTCGAGGATGGACGGGCCGTCGGCGATCGCCTTGGCCCCCTGCCACGGTCGGAAGGAGTAGCCCAGGGTGTACATGTCCGAGTCGGAGCGGATGCCGGGGTACCTGAACAGGTCCCAGGTTCCGCCGATGCAGTCCCGGGCCTCGAGGATCGCGTAGGTCTTGCCGGGGCAGTTGGCCTGCAGGTGGTAGCCCGCGCCGATGCCGGACAGGCCGGCCCCGACGATCAGCACGTCAATGTGTTCGAGTGACATTTCAGCCATCCAGGTTTCAGTCAGCGGGCGGTCGGCGCGGGGAGGTACTCGATCTCGGGGGAGCGCAGGGCGATGCCCAAGCCCCGCAGGGAGACGCGGCCGGTCTCGGGGTAGAAGCACATGTCGCCGGACTCGCGGGTGCCGTAGGCGAGGTAGGTGAGTCCCTGCTCGCCGGCGCGCAGGGCGTGCGCGATCCCGGTGGCGGGGGGGCGGGAGACGACGTCGCCGGCGCTAAGGGGGTGCTCTTCGGGGCCGTCGGGTCCGCCGCCGCGGGGCCAGAGCTCGAGGACGCCGTCGCCGTTGAGCACGACGAAGATCTCCTCCTCCTGGGAGTGGCAGTGGGCGGGGGGCCCCTGCTGGCCGGGGGGCAGGGTGACGTGCTTGAGGCCGGTCGCCCGCGCTCCTGCGGCCTCCCCGAGCAGCCGGGCGGCGCCGCCGAAGCTGGTGGGGGCGTCGGCGAGGGCGACCACGTTGCGGGGGCGCTCGGCCAGCGGGGGCGGGCACTCGGGGGGGCCGGCGGCGGCTTCGCGGGCGAACGGGGGATCGCCGTCGGCGAGCTCCACCCAGCGGGGAAAGCTCCAGGCCACGCCGATGCGGGGCAGCGCTGTGAGGCGGGGGTCGCGGCGCTCCCCGAAGACGACCACGTCGAGCCCGCCCTCGCCGGCGCGCAGGGTGTGGGCGCCCCGCAGGGGCCGGTGCACGATGCAGTCGCCCTCCCACACCTCGTAGGTCTTGCCTTCTTCCCACAGCAGCCCGTGGCCGGCGAGCACGAAGAAGATCTCCTCGTCGCTCCCGTGGTCGTGGGCGGGCGTGGAGAAGTGCCCGGCGGCGATCTCGATGCGGCGCAGCCCCACGGCGCGCGTGCCCGCCTCGCGCCCAAGGTCGTGCCACACCCCCTTGATGTGCCCGAAGGCAAGCTCGCGCGATGGGCCCCTGAAGAGGTTGGGAAGCTCCACGGGGCGACAGTATCAGGACGTTGCGGTAGAGCCGACGCGGGGACTCGAACCCCGGACCCCCTCCTTACCCTGGACGGCATGGGAGGTCTCCTTATACGTTTTTATCCGCCAGTATCCGTTCCTCTGGATAGAACCGGATGCATCCGGTTCACGGGCATCGCGAGTAGGTGCGCGGTGTCGTCGCCTCCTGCGGCAAGCGGTATTACTTGCTAGTCTTACCGTATGCGAGTCACGCAGAAGGGCCAGGTCACGATTCCGCTGTCGGTGCGGCGAGCGCTCGGCATCCAGCCGGGCAGCGACGTCGAATTCGAGCTCGACGAGCATGGCGCGCGGCTGCTCGTCGACTCCGCCCGGGCCGCCGATGAGATCAGGCGCATGCGTGGCGCCGGCGAGGGCGAGATGACCACCGAGGAGATCCTCGCCCTGACCCGCCGGTGAGCGCTGAGCTTGGAGACGTTCGTCGACAGCAGCGTCCTGCTCGACCTCTTCACCGAGGACCAACGCTGGCTGTCCTGGTCACAGGAACAGCTCACGCAGGCGGCGCAGCAAGGCGCGATCGTCCTCAACGCCGTCGTTCTTGCCGAGATCGCCCCACGGTTCCCGCGCATCGAGGAACTGCGCTCGGCGCTGCCCCCGATGGCGGTCATCGAGGAGATCCCGCCTGCGGCGGCCTTCCTCGCCGGTCACGCTCATGCCGACTACCGCCGCGCGGGAGGAACGCGCGAAGCCGTCCTCCCCGATTTCTTGATTGGCGCTCACGCGGCTATCACCGGCCGCCCGTTGCTCACGCGCGACCCACGCCGCGTAGCCACCTACATCCCCGGCGCCATACTGGTTGCCCCGAAGAACCCGAGCGCAGCCGAGCACCCGTAACTTAGCTCGCCGTTGATCGACAGGTCACGGGTTCGTGCGGGGGCAACCCTCGTCGAGCACCGAATCGAGATTCGTGTGAGGAAGAGCTCCGCCCACGGCCGAGGCTCGCAGAGTCGTAGCGCTGACGGCTGGGCGGCGCAACTGCTGCTTGTCGTCCGACGGATCGCGCGAGACGGAGCACCGAGGCGCTCGCAGCTAAACCTAGCCAGTAGTGAGCCAGCTGTCGAACCGGCGGGCGCCGACTCCTACACGCGAACGATAGGGGTGCTCGGTGTGTCGCGGTTGGTCGGAGCGCCGGGAGGGTGTTAGCTGGGGTGCGCTTTGAGCACGTGGCCGAGGAGCAGCGCGACGGTCGCGGTGAGAGCAAGTGCGAGTGTTCCCAGGCGTGGAAGCTGGAGAGAAACCTCCGTCGTGGCCATCCGGCTGGCACCCTCGAGGTCTGAGCGGTGGCGCTGGCGCGACGCCAGCCCGACGGCGGGAGTGCCTGAGTCGCCGACGCCTGAGCTCACGCACGCTTTCCTCACCCTGGAGCGCCCGCGCCCGAGACTCAGGGCGGCAGCCTGAGCATCTTCGCGCTCCTGCGCGAACTGCAACGCCTACTGGCCTGCTAGCAAGGCACATGCCCCACATGCCGCAGAGGGCTGCCGCCCCGAACCCATACCTCCACGCCCCACCCTGACCCAACGGAGCACTACTAGGTCTTGAGATCGGCGCGTGTTCAGCGCTGATCGTGCCAGCTAAGACAACCGAGTTGTCGTAGCCGATGGTCCTCTCGGACCATCACAGAGACAAGCGCCCCCAGAAACCCGAAGAAAACGCCCCCAGTTTCGCTGAGGATGGCAAAAGCGCTTGGTAATGCCGTTTCTGGGGCAAGCCGACGCGGGGACTCGAACCCCGGACCCCCTCCTTACCATGGAGGTGCTCTACCAGCTGAGCTACGTCGGCAGGACGCTCGCATCGTACCGCCGTAGCTTTGGCGTCGTCCCCTGCGGCTGAGGTCGGGGGTCGTCGCGGCGGTGGGTGACACCCGGCGGAGGTCGATGGCATCACCTGCTCGCGCGGCGGTGGGTGGCACCGGAGGTCGATGTTTGCCTCCGCTCGCGCGGCGGTGGGTGGCACCGGAGGTCGATGTTGCCCTCCCACTCGCGCGCATATGATGCGGAGCGTGAAACGAGCGGTGGCTCACAGCAAGCGCCGGCTCGTTCCGGGGGGTGCGATGAGCTCGAACGACAGCGCGGCGTGACGTGGCGCTCGGTGAGCGTGGGCGCAATCCGCTCGAGCCGCGTAGCACCGCCGAGGGTGCGTGCGCGATGCGGGCCGCCGGTGCGCTCGAGCGGGACCTGGCGGTGCGCTGCCCCGATGACATGGCCGCCGATTTCCTCGGCGGCCTGAACGTCACGACGCTTGCCAAGCACCGCGCGATGCGGGGATTGGTGCTGCGTAGAGCCAACCGGCGCATCCCCGGTGCTTACACCTACGAGATCATGCGGGCCAAGTTCATCGACGAGATCGTGCTCGGGGGGGTGGCTGCGGGGTTGGACGAGCTGATCCTGCTCGGCGCTGGGCTCGACTCGCGTCCCTATCGGTTGGCCGAGCAGCTGCGCGGTGTGCGGGTGATCGAGGTCGATCACCCTGCCAGCCAGGCGTCCAAGCGCGCCCGCTTGTGCCGGCTGCTCGGGCGCGAGCCCGATCACGTGACCTTCGTGAAGATCGATTTCACCCGCGACGATCTCGATGCGGCACTGGCCGCCGCCGGGCACGAGCGCTCCGCGAGGACGCTGTTCATCTGGTCAGGTGTGAGTCCCTATCTACCGGAGGAGGCAGTCGCGGGGGTGCTCTCGTGGGTCGGGGGGCACGGCAGCCCACGCACATCGATCGTGTTCGATGCCTGCTGGGCGGAGGTGATCGACGGCTCGCGCGAGTACTTCGGCGCAGCCGAGCTGCGCAGGCACGTGGCGAAAACTGGGGAGCCGCTGCGCTGGGGCATCCCAGAGGGCCGTGTGCGGGAGACGCTGTCGTCCTTCGGGCTGCAAGCCGAGCGAAGCCTCGACAGTGAGGAAGGACGCATCGCCTACCTCAAACGCTCGGATGGCACGCTCCACGACCAGCCCTTCGGGTTCGGCGTGCTCGTGCATGCCCGCGCAGCTGACAGCCGAGCACGTTGAGGACGCTCCCCGTGGGAGGCGAGCCCCGGTGGGATAGCGAGCGGGGAGGGGATTTTGCTTGGCCGCCGCCCCGGGACCCGCCGACGCGCTCGCATTCGCCCGTCGGCTTGCGAGCGGGGAGGGGATTTTGCTTGGCCGCCGCCCCGGGACCCGCCGACGCGCTCACATTCGCCCGTCGGCTTGCGAGCGGGGGGATTTCGCTGGGCTTTAGGCGGGTTGATTAGGTTCATGCGGGATGCAGGGACGGGTCTTGAAACGTGGGGTCTTTGCGCGTGCGGGGGTTGGCGTACGTGTCAGCGTGCTCGCGCTTGTGGTGCTAGCGGCCGGCGTGCTTGCGGGCTGCGGCGGCTCCTCCTCCCCCTCCGCGGGCACCGCCGCGGGAGTCCCAAGCTCCCCGGCGGCTGCCGCGCAGGCCTCGGCGTCCAACGTGGATGCGGTCGCGCGGGTCGCCACCACGCCGATCGCCAAGTCGAGCTATGAGCACTGGCTGTCGGTGGAGAAGGCGCTCGGTGTCACCCACGACCCCAGCCATCAGGCGCTGGGCTTCCTGATCACCTCCGACTGGGTGCTCGCCGAGGCGGCCGCCAGGGGCATCTCGGTGTCCGCGGCCGAAGTCAAGCAGCGCCTTGCGCAGATCGAGCGCCAGAGCTTCCCCCAGGCGGGCTCCCTGCGGAAGTTCCTCGCCAGGTCGGGGGAGTCCGACGCAGACCTGCTGGCGCGCGTGAGGGTGGAACTGCTCGAGTCGCGGATCGCCGCGAAGGTCACCGCCGGCAAGAGCGGCTCCCAGAGCAAGGCCGTGCTCGTGGGCTTCCAGCAGGCCTTCAAGCATCGCTGGAAGGGCGACACCACCTGTGGGGCGGGGTACGTGATGGAAGATTGCTCCGAGTACAGGGGCGGGCCCGAAAACCTGACCGTCGCGGGCTCCTCGTCGAATTCCTCCTCCGGGCGCTCCGGGTCCGGCTCCGCGGGCCACTCCGCGTCCGGCTCCACGGCCAGTTCCTCCAATTCGAGCTCGAGCTCCAGCGGCGAGGTCTACTCCCGACCGGGCTCGTTCGCGATCACGAGCCCGGCCTTCGAACGCAACGGTTCGATCCCCGCCCAGTACACCTGCGACGGCGCGGGCGTCAGCCCGCCGCTGCAGTGGAGCAACGTGCCCTCCAAGGCCGCCGCGTTCGTGCTGTTCGTGATCGACGACACCGCCACCGGCCCCGCGAGCGGGGTCCGCTGGATCGTGGGTGACATCAGCCCCACCGCCCAGGGTGTCGCCGCCGGCGGGACGCCCGCGGGGGGCATCGTCGGCTCCGACACCCAGGGCCACGGGGGCTATGGGGGCATCTGTCCCGCTCACGGGAAGACCAGCACGATCGAGTTCGTGCTCTACGCGTTGAGCAAGAAGATCCCCCTCTCTCCAGGCTTCCAGCCCGCCGTGGCCGAGCGGGAGTACGGCGCGGGCAAGCTGCTGCTCGGCGAACCCGCCGTTACCTACGCGGTCTACCACCGGCCCTAGCTTCAGGCCAGGGCTGCGCGCGGATGCCGGGATGCTCTCAGCGGATGCCGTCGAGCAGCTCGGCGGGCGAAGAGAGCTCCAGGCCCCGGGAGAGGATCACGAGGGTCTCCAGGCGCGGAGAGCGCTTGCACCGCTCGAGGAGGCTGATCTCGGTGCGGTGCAAGTCGCACGCTTCCGCCAGGGCCTCCTGCGATAGGTTCAGCGCCTCGCGGCGGGTGCGTAGGTTCTTTGCGAATTGATTGCGTATCTCGATCACGGTCACCAGCTAACTCTCGCGGGTCGCAGACGAGAGATCTACAGACGTCTGTCTTCATCCGGGGAGATAGCCAAAGGTTTCCTCTCCTTGGCTAACCGTATTATAAACACTATGAGATTTTATCCCCAAACGCCTGTCGCCCGGAGAAGCGTGGCTCCCGGGTGGCGTGCGTTGGGTCGTGTGCGCGACGGCGGCGGCGGAGTAGGACTGGCTCCCACAGGCGCGGCGGGTGGGGGTCGTGTGCGCGGCGGCCGCTGGTGGAGTAGGACTGGCCATAGGCGTGGCGTGTAGGGACGTATGAGGGACGGCGGGGGAGTGGCCCGGCGTTCTCACGGCGGCGTTGTAGGGCGTGTGCGCAGCCGGCGGGGGAGTGGCCCGGCGCTCTCAGGCGGCGTGCGCGGCGGCGGTGTCGCCGGGGTTGACGGTGGTTACGGGCAGGCCCATGCCGGCGACCTTGCTGGGTAGGTCGAGCCGCAGCCAGCGCGAGAGGCGGGGACCGAGGGTTGAGACGATGGCCTCGTCGAAGCCACGCAGGTTAATCGCGTCCTGCACGGCCGCCGTTGGATCGGAGTCGCCGACGATCCCCTCCACGGGCGCTCCCGCGGCCTCGCTCAGGGCGGGCAGGGCACGGGCGAGCACCGCGCGGGCCTCGCTGGCGCCCTGGTCCTCGGGGTCGACCACCTTGTGCATGCCGTGGGCGGTGTTGGGCACGAGCAGGGTAAACGTGCAGGGCCCCCGCGCGGCGCGGGCGCGCACGGCGTCGATCAACGCCGGGGTGGCGGCCGTCTTGTGGGCCACCACAAGGACACGGGTGGGGGCGGGAGATCGGTCGGGAGCGGGGGACCGCCCGAGCGCGGAGGGCTGGTCCGGCGCGGAGGGCTGATCCGGCGCGGGGGGCTGATCGGGAGGGGAGGACTCCATGGCTTGCGCTCCTTTCGGGGGCGTCGGACGTTTGCTCGCCGAGCACCCTCGCCCAGGTGCTCGGCCCACGGCGATGATGCTCTTCTTCTACCCGGATCCGCACATGTTCTCCCGAATCCCCGAGGGCCCGTCCCGGGGATACCCTGTGGCGGTGCGGGTGGAGATCTCGGAGGAGGCGGTCGAAGTGCTGCTCTCCCGGTGGGAGAAGGTGCTGGGGCTGCTCGGGGACATCAGGGTCCCGCGCGCCGACGTGGGCGAGGTGGAGGTGATGGGGGAGCCGATGCGGGCGGTGATGGCGACGGGCCTGAAGGCGGGGCTGCGACTGCCATGGTTCTACTACGTGGCCCGCACGATCCGCCTCGACGAAGCGTGGCTGGTGCGCCGCGG